>JAPLUI010000535.1 GCA_026397725.1 Verrucomicrobiota bacterium
ATCACACTTCGACAAATGGCTGTATTTCCTCAAACACTTGTCCAGCATGGAAGACATCCCGCAGATTTTGCGGGAGCCGATCTTCGAGCGGGGGTTTGCGCTGGCCTCGCTGGCGGCGATGAGTGAAGATGAACGAGGCGCTTACGATCATAGCCTCAAGGTCTATTGGGATTTGAACAGTGTGGTGACCACTGCCAAGGACGAGGGCCGGGCGCAGGGCCTGGCACAGGGCCGGGCGGAAGGTCGGACGGAAGGGCTCAACGAAGCCCTGCAACTCCTGCTCGCCACGGGGATGGACGAAGCTGTGGCGAGAAAAGCGCTGAACTTGATGACGTAGTGGTGGTCAGGTCCACCCATGCCGGGAAGTTCTGGTTGCACCATGCACCGGCCGGACACGCATCCGGACGTGATTTTTCAATTTTTGCAACTGTTCATTTGACCGCTTTGGAAAAATCCGGTGAAACAGTGATTGTTTCTCTGACCCCATATCACAGTTTTCCGTTGTGTTTGGCGGAGTGGTGCCGGCAACGGGGGGTGCTCATGGTACTTTGTTTGGAGTTGATTCTTGGGTTGTTCGTCGGTGGGATGGTCCGCTCGCATCATCCACCTGCGGGCCGTGGGGGGCCGGAGTTCGCCAACAAAGATGAATCAAGATTCGGCTTGACACTTGGTGTCGCTTTTCGTAACCAAACGTCAACCAGATGCAAGCTTCGCGGAAATTTGAGCGGGATTTGTCGGCGCTAGCCGACGAGGACCACTGTTTGTTCACGCTGGCGGATTTGGCGGCGCTCTTGCCCGGGCATCCGGCAGGGGCCTTCAAGACGCTGGTGAGCCGTGTTGCTGCCGGCGGCGGCATGGAACGCCTGTGCCGCGGCCTCTATCTGTTAGCCCGGCTCACTTTCATCGGCGGCACCTGCCTGCGTGCCTGTTATGGGTCGCGCCGCCTGAGCGAGGATCTCGATTTCGCGGGCGGTACCGGGTTCGACCGCAAGCACTTGGCCGGGGTGGCGGAATTGTTAACCGGGCGGCTGCACGCCAAATACGGCCTGCGCGTCGAGGTCAGCGAACCGGTGCGGGAGGCTGGCAATGTCGACACCTGGATCATCCGCATTCAAACCCGGCCGCAACGTCCCGACCTGCCAGGCCAACGGATTCATCTCGACATCGCCGCAGTGCCAAGCCACGACCCGCGCCCGATGCTGCTGCGCAATCCCTATGGGGTCGAGATGGGAACCTCCGGACTCATCCTGCACGCTTCAAGCCGTGAGGAAATCCTCGCCGACAAACTGCTCGCCTTCGCCTTGCGCCCCAATCGACTCAAGAACCGCGACCTGTGGGACCTCGTCTGGCTTCGCCAGCAGGGAGTCAAACTGCCGCAGCATCTGCTGTCGGTGAAAATCGCGGATTACCACCAGACCCGCGACACATTCCGCGAACGTCTGTTGGAGCGGCGTCGGCAGTTGGCCGCCGACCCCGGCTTGTGCACCGCATTCCAAGCGGAAATGCAACGGTTCCTGCCGTCTGATGTCATGGCCGAGACCACCCTTAAGACAGATTTCTGGAACTATCTGATAGCCGAGATCGACATCGAGTGCGGCACTGCCTTGCGTGCCTTGGAAGCAACCGGCCCCGCTTCGGGCTTTCACATGGGGTAGAGAGAGGTCGGAGGTCGGAGGTCGCCGCTACGTGGCTGCCGCGTCCCGCGGCAGGCCGTGCTGGTGGTGTCCCGCCACCAGACATCTAAGGGAACAGCCATGGGCAATCCGCGAACTGCGCGCCTGTAGCCGCAGTCCAGTGGCACTGCGGCCGGAGGCACGCAGCCACGGCCTGCGGCTGGCAGCCGCAGCTACTGGCCAGCGGGCTTGATGACGAAATGATGCGGCTTGGGCTGGCAAGCAGCGGCGCTCTGCGCTGCGAGATCGTCCCGCTGTGTTGGGAGGCCGGGAATTTCGTGGTTGCGCCCGTGGATTTCGGCTTCCCGGCGCTTTTGTTGGGCGTCGCCCGCGGCGACATCGTCCTTCTCGACCGCCCGTTTGTATGCGTCCTCCGGATGGAAATCGACGATCACTGCCAAGCCGGCGGCCAGCAGCAGGTCGATGGCGGCATCGAAGCGCGGCATCTTTGCGGAACTCAGCAGCGCGGGATTTTCACTCTCGACCACGGTCGCATCGTTGAAGGCGAAGCGGACGTGGCGGAAGCCCATCGCCTTGATGAGCGCCGCGTCTTTGGCCGTGTGGTGGGTCTCGAGGTGCTGGTTGACGTAGCTGTCAGCTTGGGAGATCCACAGTCTGGGCCCAGGTTACCTTCACCGCCGCCGAATCGCTTCCGTATGTCGGCCAAATGTTGACCGTCGATATCATGTGCCAGCAGGCGGTCGGCGATGCGTTATATGTGAACCGGCCGATTGCGGTTCCCGGGACTCTCGGATCCGTTCCCTCCGACCCCTTCGCGTCGTGGATCACCGGCTTGGATTGGACGGGCTTCGTCAGTCCCGACCTCACCGCGACGGGCGATCCGGACGGCGACGGCATGCACAACTTCCAGGAATTCGCCTTCGGCCTCGATCTTACGCTGGGCTCTTCGGTCAACCCGCTCAGCGTGCCGCTCGAGGCGGGCGCCGGCACGTTCAGCCACACCCGGCGCAATCCGAACCTGACCCAGCTCAATTGCACGGTGTTCATTTCCAAGGATCTGCAGAATTGGGTGGCGAATGGCTCCGGCGGATCGCAGACCCCCGACTCTGAGTCTGCCGAAATCCAGACGGTGGCGGTTCAGGTCGATGCCACCCCGCTCGACCCGCCCGGCGGCAAGCTGTTCGTGCGGGTTCAGGCGAAGTGAGGCGGCAGCGAGGAGATCGAATCAGTGAAAAGCCATCCGCGAATCCCCGTATCGGATATGGCGCAAGCACCCTCAAATCCCCGGCCGATCAGACTATCTAACAAACACATGCCTTATGACAAATCTCTACACATGGATACTGGCGGCATTGACCACCCACGGGCTGTTGGCGGCGGAGTTGCCACCCGCTGCGGCCCTGGGCGACAGCCAAGCCGCCGCGCGGGTGCCGGCGGCGATCGCCATCCGACAGGACGCCACGCCATTGGAGGCCTTGGCGGCCAATGAAGTCAGACGTTATATCTATCTGCGCACGGGGAAACTGTTGGAAGTGCGGCGCGGGGCGGACCTCGGGGACCGCATCGTGGTGACCCGCAAGGATCGCGCGATGTGCGGCGAACTCGGCCAGGAGCTGGGGCCGCAGCAATTCACCTTGAAAACCGCCACCGTGGACGGCACCACAAGCCGGACGATTGTGGGCGGCGATGAACTCGGCACCTTGTATGGCGCATACCGTTTTGCCGAGCAGTTAGGTGTGCGGTTCGAACTGGATGGGGATGTCGTGCCGGATGCGCCGATGACGACCTGGCCAGGGTTGGACGAAACCGGCAAGCCGCGCTTCGCGGTGCGCGGACTGCAGCCGTTCCATGATTTCTCGGTCGGGCCGGACTGGTGGAATCTATCGGACTACCAGAGCGTGCTGTCGCAGATGGCGAAGCTGCGGATGAACTTCATCGGGTTCCACACCTATCCGAGTTGGAACCGCGACGCCGGACCCGAGGCGAATGTCTGGATCGGCCTGCCCGAGGATGTGGACGCGCAGGGGAATGTGAAATTCGGCTACGAGGCCGGGGTGGTGACCACCCGGCGCGGCTGGGCGGTGACGCCTTTTCCGACCAGCAAGTATGCCTCCGGGGCCGGGTTGTTGTTTGAAAACGACGAGTACGGGCCGGATTTCATGTTGGATTGCCTGGAGTGGCCCAAGACCGGGGAGGCGGGCGCCGCCATGTTCAACCGCTATGGAGATGTGCAACAGGCCGCGTTCGGACACGCCCGGCGGTTAGGCATCAAGACCTGCGTGGGCACTGAAACTCCGTTGGGCGTCCCGAAATTGTTAGCCGAAAAGTTGGAGGCCAAGGGCATGAAAGCGGACGATCCGGCCACCATCCGCCGCCTGTATGAGGGGACCTTCCAGCGACTCATGCGCAAGATCCAGCCGGACTATTATGGGTTCTGCACGCCGGAGGTCTGGCTGGGTATGCAGCCGGGCTGCCCCGGATGGGAAATAACGACCACGGCCAACGTCGAGCGCGACCTCGGGCTGGCGGAAGCCGCGGCCAAGTCGGTGCAGGCATCCTTTGGCATGGCCACCGGCGGCTGGCGCTTAGGCACGCGCGAGGATCCGATGTGGCTTGATCAGCGCGTCCCCAAGAGTTGGGCAACCTCGTCGATCAACACCGGCCTGGGCCGCGACCCGGTGGAAAAGAGTTATGGTACCATCACCGGACGCCCGAAGTGGGCCATCACCTGGGCCGAGGACGACGAAACGGCCGGGGCTCATTGCTGCACCTGCTGGGATTTGCAACTCTGGACGCAACGCGTGTTTACCGACTCCGCGGAGGCGCTCCGCTATGGCTGCGATGGCATGATGGCCATCCACTGGCGGACCGCCGCCATCGCCCCCAATCTAACGGCTCAGGCACAGGCCGGCTGGGATTTTGTTAGATCGGGCGCCACCGCTGCCGCCGCCGCCGATAACCGGAAGCCCGCGATGGACGCCTTCTGGGCCGACTGGGGCAGTGGTCTGTTTGGCGGCGAGGCCGGTGCCGAGGCCGGCCGGCTCATCCAATGTTTCGATGGCGGCCACCTGGCCATCAACGCGCTGGTCAACGCCGGTGCCAACACCACCGACGCGGGCATCGCCACGTTCTTTGCCCCGCTGCAGGCAATGGAGTTGTTGCGCCCGCGGATTCAAGGGACCGGCAATCTCGAGCGTTTCGATTATTGGCTCAACCTGGTGCGTGCCACCCAACTGCGGGTGCAAACGTGGGTTCTGGCAGCACGCCTGCAGGGGAAAATCGAACAGGCCAACCAACTTGCCGGAGCCGACGCGCAGCGGGAATTTGCACGCAAGGAGATCCTGCCACTTCGTCTGGATGTTGCGCGTCACTATGAGAACTTGATCGCCGCCTTGGTGCGTTGCGCGAAGTCACCCGGTGAAATCGGCACCATCACCAGCATCGAGAGTGGTTGCCGCGGGCGGATTGTCTCCGCTCATGACGCCGCCATCGAAAAGCTGCTGGGCACACCCTTGCCGGCGGAAGCTGCCATCCGCACGGCCTACCGCGGGGAGCCAAGGATTTTCGTGTCGGCACCGTGCACCCAAATGCCCGCCGCAAAGCCCTTGGAAATCCGCGCCTTCGTGCTTGCGAACTCCAAATGTGATAGAGTGACCCTCTATTGCCGGCCCTTGGGTGAGGGTGCTTTCCAACCAGTGCCCGCCGTCCATCGTGCCCGCCAGGCCTATCGCGTCGCCCTGCCTGCCCAATCCCAAGGCACGCTTGAATATTTCCTGGAAGCGGTGTTGGATGGCGGGCGCAAGGTGCGCTGGCCGACCACCGCACCTTCCATCAATCAAACCGTGGTGGTGTGGTGAACGGATCCGGCACCAGCACTTCAAACCAATCATGAACCACAAACCAACCCTACTCGCCGGCGCATTGTTCGCTGGTTGCTGACCCTCAACACACCCCACGGCACGGGGTCCGGTGCGGGACTGTATGCTCCAAATACCACAACCCTCATTCATCAACAATTCATATGCCTAATCTTCGTTCCACCTTGCCACCATCATGCGTTGGCGTTCACTATTTCCACACCCGCCCAGGAGCGAAAAAATGCCGGATGGCATCCAGTGCGATCGGGGCGCTGTTGGTGGCCACTCTGGGGGCGACGTCGGCCTGGGGCGAAGCCATGCCGGCACCTGCGGCTCCGATTGAACCGCCACCTCTCACCAACATGGTGTTGATCAAGGCTGGTACTAACAACGGTAAGGATCCGGACGGGCGGGAACACAATTTGACGGTCCGGACTTTCTACATGGACAGTCGGGAGGTGACCAAGGCGCTTTGGGACGACGTGGTGACATGGGCCAAAGAGCACGGATACAATTTCGACAACGCCGGTTCGGGCAAAGCCCCGGATCATCCCGTGCACTCGATCAATTGGTTTGACTGCGTCAAATGGTGCAATGCCCGCAGCGAAAAAGAGGGCCGGCCGGTTTGTTACCTGGTGGACGGCAAACCGTATCGCACCGGCAAGGACCCGGGTTTGACGCCTAACGGCTTGAAAGTGGACTTTGCCGTCGCCGGATACAGGCTGCCGACGGACGCGGAGTGGGAGTATGGGGCTCGCGGCGGATTGCAGGGCAAGCGGTATCCATGGGGGGATACGATTGATCACGATCAAGCGAACTATCTTGGGCACCCATCCGGCATTTCCTACGACAAGGGCTACGAGGGCAATGACAAGCGGTTCGCCTCGGGGGACGGGCCATTCACCGCGCCGGCGGGCAGTTTCCCGGCAAACGCCTATGGATTGTATGACATGGTTGGCAACGTGTGGGAGTGGAACTGGGACTGGTCACTAACGTCGCCACAGGTGCATCGCACGCTCCGGGGCGGCGCATTTTCCTACTCCTGCGACTACGCCAGGCTGAACTCCCGCTCCGACCTCTACACCGAGAACACTTATTTCTCCATCGGTTTTCGAACCGCGCTAACACCTAACGATATGACGAAGGGACCAACAGAATGAACCTCAGATCATTTGCAATCGCAGCGGGGTTGGGGTGGGCCATTGGCTCCGTCCCGATGAAGGCTCACGCTGGAAACGCCCTCAACTTGCTGCCGACTCCGAAGGAGTTGAAAGTCGAGGGCGGACAAATTCCGTTGACGGCGGAGGCTAGGATTGTTGCTTCAGATCCAAAGCTGAAACCACTGGCTGAAATTCTAGCGGAGGAAATTCTGCTGGTCACGAAGCTGAAACTGGCGGTCGATGAAGGGGAATCCAAGGCCGGCGACATCGTGCTGAAGATCAATCCGCAGCTTCAGGCAGGCGCCGAAATTCTGACGGTGCATGGCCAGGAGGTGCTCAAGACGCGGGAATACGCCCACACCATTGCGGTCACTGATCGGACCGTGATCGAAGGTTGGGACTATCGGGCCGCTTGCGAAGGCACCGCGACCCTGCTGCAAGCCATTGTTCTTCAGGGTGACGCAGCGTTTGTTCCGAAAATGACAGTCAAGGACTGGCCGTATTCTGATTACAGTTCCATCATGCCTGACTGCGCGCGAAACCATCAGCCGATTCACGTTCTGAAGGTGGCGGTCGAGACTTGCCGCCTGTTCAAGATTCGCTACCTGCATCTGCATCTATCCGATGATAGCGCGTTCACCTTTCCGTCCACCGCCTATCCGGATGCGAGCAAGGAACATTACCCGCCGGTCACGCCGTACACGCTCGATGAACTCAGGGACCTGGTTTCCTATGCGGACGCACGAGGGGTGACCTGCGTGCCGGAACTTGCCGGCCCGGGTCACTGCACTGCGTTGATGAATGGACTGAAAGGCAGGATTGGTGACTCGAAGTGGCGCACGATGGATGTGCTCAACCCTGACATTTACCCGATTCTGGATATGCTGGTGGGTGAGATGTGCGACGTCTTCAAAAGCTCGCCCTATTTCCACATCGGCGGCGATGAAGTGGAGCCTGCGTTTTACCTGCCGAACGAGCATGTGAAGAAATACATGAAAGAGCACGACCTAACCGGCGAACACACGCTCTGGCTGCCTTACGGCCAGAACATGGCGAGGATTGTCAAGAGCCACGGCAAGAAAACCATCATGTGGGACGGTCGCCCCGTCGGGGTGCCGCTGGACCGCGAGTTGGCCAAGGATATCATTCTCTACACTTGGTTCCCACTCAAGGGACGTGCCAGGGAGGCGCAGGAATTCGGATACACGACGATCACGGTTCCGTGGGACATGCCGCCTTTCCCGGAGTTCAGTATCTTCACCTGCAACGGAGACGTGCTCACCCCCAAGGACAAGGTGCTCGGCCACTGCCGCCCGATGTGGGAGATGGATCAAGTCGCGCTGGTGTACGGATACCTCTCGGGCGCACCGGAACGCCAGGAACGCACGTGGGGACCGGACAGCGTGATCGAGGAGGACTATCAGAAGAACCGGATGGCGCAGCAGAATGCCCGCGCCTTCGCCATCGTCCGCCCAGTGAATTTCGGCTTCGAAGGAGCCATCAAGGAGGGGTACTTCACTGAACCGATCACCGTGGCCATGAGCACCGTTGTTCCCGGCGTGCAAATCCGCTACAGACTCGACGGGGCAGACCCGACCATCGAGTCTCCGCGGTATGAAATGCCATTCCAAGCCAGCGAGAGCCTGAACATCCGCGCGGCGCTTTTCGACATGAACGGAAGGAAGATCGGCAACACCGGAGTCGCGAAAACCCTGGAGTATCGGAGCTTCGAGCACAACCTGACCACTGGTAAACCGGTGAAGGCATCATCGGTATCCGGTGATGGCAAGGATGCCGAGGTCCCCGCCAACGCCAACGATGGCTGGGTGAACTACAACAAACTGTGGGGCGCGTGGAAACCACCACAATGGTGGCAGGTGGACTTGGAGAAGACCTGCACACTGGACCGCGTTCACATCTATCCGTGGTGGGAAGCCAAGCGGATAATCCAATACACCATCGAAGTCTCCGAGGACGAAACAACCTGGACCAAGGTGGTCGATGCCGAGAACAACAAAGAACCATCCACGGAAAAAGGCGTGCTGCACAAATTCAACCCAACCCCCGCCCGCTACGTCCGCGTCAACATGCTCAAGAACAACGTTCAAGATGCCGTACAAATGGTGGAACTGCGCGTTTACGAAACCGGCAAGTAGGTAGCCGCCGATATCCGCTCGACACCGCAAGCCACGCATCGCATGATCCCGCTCATCCAACCAATCCCTATCATGGTCGTCGTTCCACCTGCGCGTTTCCCTGAGGAGCCAGGTGCGGTAGTCCCGCACGCCGTGATCCCATAACTGAAGAAACAATGAACCCCATCTCACCATGTATGATGATCACTGCCGCAGTGGCCGCGCTGGCCTCGCCGCTCCGGGCGCAGGAGGCCCCGACAGTTCTTGGCCGCCATGTCCATGTCACGTTGGTCGGCAGACCCCGCGAACCGACCTGATGACATACGAGAGCAATTCCATACCATCACGAAACGTCCATGAAAAAGATCATCCTGCGCTCTTCCGCCTTGCTCACGCTCGGTGTGTTGTTCCAACTGGCTGGTCCTGTTTTGGCCGCGCCGCCCGACGCGACCCAGGATTACATTGACGCCACTTTCACCTACAATCTGGGACCAACCGGCGCGCGCGGTTGGATTTACAGCACAGGCAACGAATGGATGTTCGTTCCGGAAGGGCTGACCAGTGAGAGCCGTCAGATCAAGATCACCGCAGTGGACAAGGGGTCACCGGCCGATGGCGTGCTGTTTGTTGACGATGTGATCATGGGCATTGGCGCGGGCGTGTTCACCGAGGATGCCCGCAAGTCGCTGGGCGTGGCCATCGGCGAGGCCGAGAAGGCTGAACACCAAGGCCAACTCAAACTCAAAATCTGGCGCCAGGGAACCCTCCATGACAACGTCACCGTGCCGCTGGCGGTGATGGGCGCCTACAGCGCCACCGCTCCCTACGATTGTCCCAAATCCGCACTGATCCTCACCAACGCCTGCAAATACCTCGAGACCCACGCGACCTTCAATGCCGGCAACGAGGGCAACGCGGTGGTCGGCTTGGCGCTGCTGGCCGCCGGACGTCCCACCGACCTGCCCAAGGTGCAGGCTTACGCCCGCAAAGTCGCCGCGGGTGTTGGCAAACTCACCGTGCCATTGAACGAAATGTGTGCCTGGCCCTGGGGGTATAACAACACGTTCTTGTGCGAGTATTACCTGGCAACCGGGGACCAGGAGGTGCTGCGCGCCATCAATGAATACACCATCACCTCCGCGCGGGGCCAGAGTTGGTGCGGCACCTATGGCCACGGCATGGCATGGCCCAAGCCGGACGGCTCGTCAACTCACGGCATCGTCCCGCCCTATGGCGCGCTGAACCAGGCGGGATTGCTGGTGAGCATCGGCATTGTGCTGGGCGACAAGTGTGGCATCAAGGACCCGGAGATTGCGCCGGCCATTGAAAACGACAAGAATTCGCCACCCAAACTCAACTACTTCAAGACCATCGAGTCCGCCTCGGTGGCACCGGAGGTCTTCACCAAACCGGTGGTCACCACCCGCTTGAAAGCCTCGGCCACCAGCATCGCCGGCAACCCGTTGATCTATACTTGGCGCAAAGTCCGTGGCGCGGGGCCGGTGACGTTCAGCCCGAATGGCACCAGTGACAGCTCTAACAGCACGGCCGCCTTCACCATCCCCGGAACCTATATCCTGAAGCTGACCGTATCCGATGCCCTGCTGGGCGACACCGAAGGTTACGGCGGGTGTCCGCCAATCTAACCGTCAAGTTCAAGGACGGGAAGAACGTTACCAACCGACCGCCGGTGACCGCTGCGCAGAGCGTGACACTGGCCGAGGACACGTCCAAGGCGCTCAAGCTCACCGGCACTGATCCCGAGGGCTACACGCTTGACTATGCACTGGCGGGGTTGCCGGCCCATGGCATCTTGTCGGGCACGGCCCCGAATCTAACCAAGGCGGATTCCGCGCCGGCCACCATTGCCTGCAGCATGGGCGGGCTGGCCGCCGGCATTTGCTCCGAGTTCTATCAGTGGCCCGACCTGTCAAGTCCCGAGCCGTGGCCGGACATGGCGGGCCGCCAGCCGGACACGACCCGCCTTGATGCGAAGATGCAGATCGCAGCCGCGGAGTTTCCACCGAACTACGGGGACCATTTCTGCTCGCGCCACACCGGCTATCTCAAGCTCGACAGCGCCGGCGACTATCAGTTCTCCATCAGCGCCGATGACCACGCCAAATTGTGGGTGGATGGCAAACTCGCCGTCGAGCAGTATTACTCGAAAAAGGGCTGGAACGCCGGAGCGCTGCCACTCACCCCGGGGTATCACGAATTCAAGCTCGAATACATGGAATCCTACGGCGGCAATTACGTCAACCTCTCGTGGTCCGGCCCGGGCGTCTCCGGTGCGGTGCCGCCGGCCGCGTGCTTCCATCTAACCAACACAAAGTAGCCGGGCGGCACCAGTCCGCATCTTTGCAACCTACCCAAAATCCAACAAGAACCACTCCATGAACCACAAACTGATAGGAATCGCCAGCGCTTTGTGCGCTGGTTTCACGCCCCACGACGATGCCAAGTATCCGGGTTGGCAGCATCAGGGCTCATGCTTCATTCTCACCACCCCGGAAGGCGCGGACCTGCCGGCCACGGCCGCGGAGCAGAACTTTCCGCTGCTGCTGCGCCTGCACAAGGGAACCTTCGATTTCAGCCAGGCCCAGCCCGGTGGCGCGGACCTGCGGATTTCCGCCGGCGGCCAGCCGCCGGTCTATCAGTTAGAGGAAGGGGATGCCGCCACCGGCACGGCCAGCGGGTGGGTGAAGATTCCGGCCATCAAGGGCAACGCGCAGCAGGAGATCAAGTCGAACATCAGGAACTATTATGTCTATCAAGTCTGGCCGCTGCCCTGCGGCATGGGCCCAAGGACGACCAGATCCGCGAGGCCCAGCGGACCCTGCCCGCGCTCTATTCGAATCTGCGGGTGATGTCCACCATCGGCGCCGCCTCCGAACACGCTGGCCGCGGCTCGTGCCACTTCGACCTGGCAACCTACGCCAAGTTTGCGATGTTCATGAGCCCGCTCGTCGAGCAGGACATCTATGGCTTCAAACCACAACAGCCGATCACCGCGCCGGACCTTAAGCGTGCCTGGTTCACCAGCGCCGCCAGGAACGAGATCGCGCTGGATTTCGGCCAGCCGGTGGTTTGGAAGGATGATTGCAAGGCCAGCATCTATCTGGATGGCGTAGTGGCCCCCATCAACACCGGCAAGGCCGAGGGCAACCTCATCACCCTCCAGTTGTCCAAACCCGGCACCGCCAAAACCATCACCTATCTGTCAGGCAAGGACTGGGATGGCAAACCGGAAAAGCTGCTCATCGGTGCCAATGGCATCGGGGCGCTGACCTTCGCCGACGTGGCCATCGGTGAGCCTGGCAAATGATCCACGGCATGCGCATCCTTTCGATATCACACGGATCAACTAACACAAATCAATCGGTTATCACTACCCCGAAGTTCATCTTTAGCATGCCTGCCTTTGGCGGGCCGGCAACATGAAGATCGGCTGAAGCCTTGACTCCGACGCATGAATGGGAAACCGGCGTCGGATTTCAAGCTTGCTCGCTGCGCTTGGTGAATTATGCTGCGGCTGTGTGTGCTCGTATGGTTCGATCTTCGTGCAGGCGCTGGCTTGTTAGCCTGCTGCTGGTGTTTGCCTTGGCCGCTCCGGCGGCAGTGCAGGCCCAGGATCGTCCGCCATGGTTCATACGGGCCTGGCAGTCTGACGTGGGTTTGCCGGACAACACGGCGGTGGGCATCGATCTGGCGCCCGACGGCTTCCTGTGGGTGGCCACCCCGGCGGGCTTGGCACGCTTTGATGGCCTGCAATTCCGGCCGTTCGCGGCGGCATCGGCGGCCGGTGGGGCGGCGAACCTGATCCAGGCCATGTTGGTCGACCGGCGCGGGCGCTTGTGGCTCGCCAAGGAACGCGGGACTGTCGTCTGTGTGAACCGGGGGACGACGACGGTGCTGACCGTGGCAGATGGTGTGCCGAATCTGCGGCCCCAGACGATGACGGAGGATTCCGCAGGTGGCGTGTGGCTGTCCTATGCCGGCGGCAAGGTCGTGCGCATTCAGGACGGCGGGGTGCGCGCATTCACCGAGGCGGACGGCTTGCCCGGTGGCGGGACCTGCCAATTGACGAGCGATGCGGACGGGCACTTGTGGTTTTCCCAAGGCGAGAGGGTGGGCGTCTATCGGGATGGCCGGTTTCACCAACTCGCGCAGGTAAAGGCCCAGTGCATCACTGCGGCAAAGGCGGGTGGCATCTGGATTTGCACGGGCAAGGAACTCTCCCACTACACCGAGGACGGATCGCTCGTGAAGATCGGCGACTTGCCGACGGCGCTGCCCGAGGTCACCCCGACGGTGCTCCACGAAGACCGCTCAGGCACTTTCCTGTGGATTGGAACCAAGGAGGCGGGCTTGTTCCGTTACTCGGGGATTATCGCCAAAGTAACCGAACACCAGCAAATCCTCAGTGTGAAGTCAGATCACCAGGGCAACGTGTGGATCGGCACGCGCGGCGGCGGCCTCAACCAATTGAAGCCACAGGCCGTGGACTTGTTAGCCCCGGTCACTCCGATCGAGTTCATGCCGGTGCGCTCGATCTGCCAGGACAAGTCCAACACCGAGTCCAACACCCGGTGGATTGTCACCCAAAACGGGGTGGTGTCGCGGAGTTGGGGCGGCGGATGGAAACCCTTGTCCGACGACGGATGGCCTTTCGCCGACGCCCAATGCGTGGCCGCCGATCCCCAGGGCGGTGCTTGGATCGGCACCCAAACCCATGGCCTGCACCACTGGCAGGACAAGGCACTCACCACCAGCCTCACGCCCGCCAACGGGCTGGCCGGCGAGTCTGTTAGCGCCCTACTGGCCGGCCCATCCGGCGTGCTGTGGATCGGGGGCGGTGCCAGCGACGGGCAGCACCATACCCTGCAATGCTGGCAGGCCGGGCAGTTCCGCACCTTCCCGCTGCCCGCAGCCAGCGGGAAGGTGACCGCCCTGGCGATGGACGCCGCCGGCGTCTGCTGGGCGGCCACCTCCAGTGGCTTGCTGCTGCGGGCACGCGGGAATGATCTGATCGATGAAACTTCCAACACCCTGGCGGAGCCCAACGCGATCCGCTGTCTGTTTGCCACTCCGGATGGCAGCTTGTGGATCGGTTATGGTGGCCAGGGGCTGGGACGTTTGAAGGCCGGGCGCTTCAGCCGCTGCCGGATGGAGCAGGGCTTGCATGACGACTACATCTCACAGATTCTATCGGACTCACACGGCCGGCTGTGGTTTGCAGGCAACCGCGGGATTTTCAGCGTGTTCCAAAGCGAACTGGACGCGCTGGCGGAGGGCCGGGCCTCGCGGGTGCATCCGGTTGCCTATGGGAGCAACGACGGGCTGCCGAGGTTGCAGGCCAGCCACGACTTCTGGCCGGGCGCGCTGCGCACCACCACCAAGCATTTGATGTTTGCGATGGAGTCCGGCCTGGCCGACGTGTATGCGGCCGAGTTGTTCGAGGAAAACAAGGAGGCCCCGTCGGTGGTCATCGAGCGGGTCAGCGTCAATGGCAAGGCCGTGGCGGCTTATGGCGCGGACGCGTCTCTAACAGCCCCCGGGTCTGCCGCGCCGACGGAGTTGTGGGGGCGCGCGCCGCACTTGCGCCTGCCATCCGGGCTGCGGCAGTTGGAGTTTGGCTTCACCGCCTTGAATTTCACCAAGCCGGAAGACATCCGCTTCAAGTACCGGCTGCACCCTCTGGACAAGGACTGGGTTGATGCCGCCGTGCGGCGGGTGGCCTCTTATTCCCAAGTCCCGCCGGGTGACTATCGCTTCGAGGTGATCGCCTGCAACAGCTCCGGCGTCTGGAATCTAACGGGCGCGGCGCTGGACCTCTCAGTGCTTCCCCAATTCTGGCAAACGTGGTGGTTTCTGGCACTGGCGGGGCTGCTGGGGCTCGCCGCGGTCGCTGGCACCGTGCGCCTGCTGGTGCTGCGCCGGCTGCACAAAAAATTGGAACAACTGCGGCAGCGTGAGGCCCTGCAGCGCGAGCGGGCCCGCATCGCCCGCGACATGCATGACGAGATCGGCAGCCGCTTGGCGCGCTTGGCGATGCTCGGCGAGATGGCCGCCGATGATTTCGCAGGCAACCCGGCGGACCAGTTGCGGGTAAGGGAAATCACTCAGGGCATGCGCGAAGCCGCCGGTGAACTGGAACACATCATCTGGGCGATGAATCCCAAGCACGACACCCTCGTCGGATTGGCGCACCGGATCTGCCAGTATGCCGAAGAATACTTTGCCGACACCCCGGTGCAGTGTTTGTTTGAATCGTTGCCGGAGCTGTCCGCGCAAGTGATGCCGCCCGACGCGTGCGAGGCGGTGATCCAGGCCGTCAAGGAAGCGCTGGCCAACATCCTGAAACACGCCGCCGCCACTACCGCCAACATTGGCATGTTCATGGACGGGCGTGTCTTTGAGGTCCGCATCGCCGATCACGGCTGCGGCTTCGACCCCGCCGCAACAGCCGGCGGCAGCGGCCTGGCCAATATGCGCGAACGCTTGGCCACTATCGGTGGCGAGTGCCGGATCGAGAGCGCGCCCGGGCATGGCACGACCGTGGTTCTGCGTTGGCCGCTGGACAAGACCGGCCGGAACGGCTGATATTCAATGGCGCCCCCCATGACCATCCGCATATCCATCGTTGAAGATGACGCGCAAACACGCCAGGCGCTGGAGAAATACATCAACCGGGCGCCGGGCTTCGAGTGCGTGAGTGCTTACGAAGATCCGCGCGTGGCCTTGCGCCAACTCCCGTTGGACCAGCCCGACGTGGTGCTGATGGACCTGCAACTGCCTGGCATGTCCGGCATTGCATGTGTGGCGGCATTGCGGCGGCAGGCCCCCGCGATCCGCGTGATCATGCTCACCGTGTTCGAGCGCGATGAGCAGGTCTTCGAGTCGCTGGCGGCGGGAGCGTATGGTTACCTCGTCAAACGCACGCCGCTGGCGAAAATCCTGGACGCCATTCGCGAAGTGCATGCAGGCGGCTCGCCCATGTCGGCGCACATCGCCCGCAAGGTCGTCGCCTCCTTTCACCAGGCTGCCTCAATCTCGCTTTCCCAGCAGGAACGCGAGGTGCTCACCCACTTGTCCCACGGCCACACCTACGCCCACATCGCCCAGGAAATGGACATCTCCGTCCATACCGTCCGCTGCTACATCCGCCGCAGCTACGAAAAACTCCAGGTCCACAGCCGCACCGAAGCCGTCGCCAAATTCACCGGCCATTGAGCTTTTCAGATCCCCCCCCTTGCCGCCACTTCATGCGGCATGACAGATTTTGCAATCCTGCCAAGATCCCATTGTTCACCCGCCCAAGCCAGGTCACGCCACCCAATTCCAACCCTCGCCCCCGCGCCTCTCCGAAACACCGAATCCTTCCTCGCCCAACATCAACCCCAACAAAAACAGAACACTACAACCATGCAAACAAGCACCACCATCACGCCCCGATCCTTGCGGGGCCTCCCACTCCTCCTGGGGCTCGCCGCCCTCGGCCTTGCCATGCCTGCCGCCAAAGTGCAGGCCACGATTATCTATCAGGACGATTTTATTGGAGGCACGATCGGTACGGATCTCAAGAATTCTGTCCCGGACGTCCGCCTTGGAAGCTACGGCGGTTCGGCCTCAGCCACGTGGTCCGCCACGACAGGAGATTGGCTTTTTAACGGTGCGGGCGTGTCGAGTACGAAAGCCGACAAGAGTTTCGCATCACTTCCGTTCACCCCCCAGGCGACCACGGTCTATATCCTGGACTGGACGTGGACTCAATCGTCCGGCCCGTGGTGGATCATCGGTCTCCGCACCGGGTGGGATCACAACACTGTCACTGGCAACGTGAGGAACGGTATAGTAGGCACCAACCATGCCGTCGTCACGCTCACCATGGATGACACGACAGGTTATACCGCGCACGTAGTTTTCAACGGCGCCACTCCTTGGGCTGACACGACGGGATTGCGTTCTGCGATCACAGCCGTAGGGTTCATAACGCAGGCGGGGGGGTCTGCCGGTACGGCGATGACATCGATGTCGCTGACCCGTGTCGATCCGCTGATTACCGATGCCGCCAATTCCACCGTGACGGCCAATCCCACGACCGTCGCGAGCGACGGCGTCACCACCTCCACGATCACCGTGACCTTGAAAGACGCCAGCAGTAACCCCGCCCGGGGCAAGACCGTGACGCTGGCTTCGAGCCGGGGCGCGACGGACACGATTTCGGCGGCCTCGGGGACCTCCAGCACAAACGGGGTGGTGACCTTTACGGTGAAATCCTCGACGGCGGGCTCGCCCGTCTTCACGGCCACGGATACCAATGACAATGTAGTGGTTACGCAAACGGCCACCGTGACCTTTACAGCGGGGGCGGTGAGTGCCGCCAACTCAACCGTGGCGGCCTTGCCAACCTCCGTGACGGCCGACGGTGCCACCGCGTCCACGATCACCGTGACCTTGAAAGATGGCAACACCAATGCCGCAGCGGGCAAGATCGTGACGCTGGCTTCGAGCCGTGGCGCGACGGACACGATTTCGGCGGCCTCGGGGGCCTCCGACGCAAACGGGGTGGTGACCTTTACGGTGACCTCGACGACGGCGGGCGCGCCGGTCTTCACCGCCACGGATACCGACGACAATGTAGTGGTTACGCAAACGGCCACCGTGACCTTTACGGTGGGGGCCGTGAATGCCGGAACTTCGACGGTAGCCGCCGCGCCCACCAAAGTTCAAGCGGACGGTGCCACCACGTCCACGATCACCGTGACCTTGAAAGACGCCTACAACAATCCGGTCGCGGGCAAGACCGTGACGCTGGTTTCCAGCCGTGTCGCGGAGGACACGATTTCGGCGGCCTCGGGGACTTCCAGCGTTTCCGGGGTGGTGACCTTTACGGTGACCTCGACGACGGCGGGTTCCTCCGTCTTCACCGCCACCGGTGACGGCGTGCTGCTCACGCCAACGGCCACCGTGACGTTTGGCCCCAGTGCCGCCGCCTCGACCGTGGCGGCTTCGCCCACCTCAGTGACGGCCGACGGCTCCACCACGTCCACGATCACCGTGACCTTGAAGGATGCCGGCAACCAGCCAGTCACCAACAAGACCGTAACCCTGGCTAAAACCTCCGGCCCTGGGACGCCGGTCATTACCACGGTTTCCGGAACGACGGACACCAGCGGCGTCGCGACGTTTACGGTCACATCCACCACCGCCGGTGCGGACGTCTTTACGGCCACGGACACCACGGACGGCGTGACGGTCACGCCAACGGCCACCGTGACGTTTACGGCGGGGGCGGTGAGCGCCGGAACCTCAACGGTAACAGCCTCGCCCACCTTGGTGACGGCCGACGGCGCCACCCCGTCAACCATTACCGTCACCTTGAAAGATGCCGGCAACAATCCGGTCTCGGGCAAGACCGTATCCCTGGCGCACACCTCGGGGCCGGGCAGCCCGGTCATTACCACCAATTCCAACGTGACCGATGCCTCCGGCCATGCGACGTTCACGGTCACATCCACCACCCTCGGTGCGGATGTCTTTACGGCCACCGACGACACCGATAACATCCCCATCACCTCAACGGCCACCGTGAACTTTGTTACGGATGTGGTGATCTACAGCGACGATTTTATTGGAGACAACCTCGGTGCGGATCTCAATACTTCTGTCCCGGACGTCCGCCGTGGAAGCTACGGTGGTTCGGCGACAGCAACGTGGACCGCCAGGGTTGGAGATTGGAAGCTGAACGGTGCGGGCGCAGCGGCACAGCGGGACTGTGAATTTGCGTGGCTTCCGTTCTCCCCCGTGGCTAATGCAGTTTACACCCTGGATTGGACTTGGACCGCCGGTGACACTCCATGGTGGATAATCGGTACCAGACACAATGGGTGGGATTACAGCAGCGTAGCCGGATTGTCGCGCAGCCGCACTGGCACCAATCACGTAGTCGTCACGATCACCACTGATGGGGCAAATGGCTATACCACGCACACGGTATATAACGGCACGTTAGCCTCCACCAATGACACGTCAGGGTCCCGTTCGAATATCACATGTATAGGGCTCATCCAGCAGGCTGGCGGCTCGAACACAACGGTGATGAAGTCGCTGTTGCTGACCTACGTCCCGGCGACGCCGCCGGGGGTGACCTACGCCGACTGGGCGGGTTCGTCCGGCTATAACCTAACCGGCGGTGCCAATGACGACGACGACGGCGACGGCATGAGCAACTACGACGAATACGTGTTCGGTCTCAATCCCACCACGGGCACCTCGGTCAATCCGGTCACCGACATCAGCGAATTGAGTGGTCTTGGCAAGTTCACCTACACCCGGACGGCCGACACCAGCCCCGCTCTCGTTTACACGGTGTGGGTTTCCACCGATCTGGCGGATTGGGGAATAGCGCCCGCCGCCGCGACCCAGACGCCGCGGAGTTTGGTGGTTGACGGCGTTGAGACCGTGGACGTCACCCTCACTGACTACGCACCCCCGCCCGGCGGCAAGCTCTTCGTGCGCGTGCAAGCGGAGTGAGGATGAAGAGATTGTGGATGGAAGATCGTAGATAGTAGATCGTAGATAGTAGATGGTAGATAGTAGATCGTAGATAGTAGATCGTAGATAGTAGATAGAAGAAGTATCGTCACATCCACGATCCACGATCGACGATCCACACGATGATCCTTCTCTTGCGTCTTGTGTCTTGCAGTCTTGAGTCTTCGTCCCCTTTCTGGAGTTTCTGGTTTTTCTCCAGATCCCCGCGGGGTCGCCGGTGCGCACCGGTGACCCCGCATTTTTGTGGCGTTGTAGCGGCGCTCTACGAGCGTCGCTGTTTGACCGTCGCGGATCAATCCAATGCGCTGCTGTTGCGTTCCTATGGCCAAGCAAAGCCAGCGACGCTCACAGAGCGCCGCTACAATTCGTCCTCATCCGTGATCTTACCGCATCATCATTTTGCCAAAAACTCTTTCATCCGCGGGAAGCCTGCGGTGAAAGAGCACAACAACTTTGCAAGTAAGTGCATTCAGCAAGAATTCTACTATAGACAATCCCAAATGAAACACCACCCCACCCGCCGCATTGCGGCAACCCTGCTTGCCGCCGCTTCGATGCTGTCCTGCATCCCTGCCGCATCCGCCGCCAACCTAACAAACCTGCGCTGCGAATACCGCGACAACCCGCTCGGCATCGACGCGGCCAAGCCGCGGTTGTCGTGGGTCGTAGAAGAGAGGGGACAGGGGACAGCAGACAGGGGACAGGAAAATCAAAAATCAAAAATCAAAAATCAAGAATCAGAAATCCCACGCGGTCAGCGGCAAACCGCCTATCAGGTGCTGGTGGCCTCGACGGCGGAATTGTTAGCCAAGGACCAGGGTGACCTGTGGGACAGCAAGAAGGTGGCGTCCGACCAGAGCATCCAGGTGGAGTACGCGGGCAAGCCGTGGGACTCGCGGCAGGTTTGCCATTGGAAAGTGCGGGTGTGGCTTAAGAACGACACGACGGAAAACGGACAACCGACAACCGACAACTCTTCCCCCGGCCAGCCGTCGGCCTGGAGCCAGCCGGCCGGCTGGTCGATGGGCCTGTTGAAGCCTGATGATTGGCAGGCGAAGTGGGTCAAGGCGGGCGGCGATACGTCGCCGTGGTTGCGCAAGGAGTTCACTCTGACAGCCGTGCCGGAGCGCGCGCTGGCATTTGTGAATGTGAAGGGTTACTATGAATTGTATGTGAACGGCAAAAAGGTGAGCGACGATGTGCTTGCCCCCGCCGTGGCCGTTTATGACAAGCGCTCGCTCTACACGACATACGACATCAGCAAGCTCCTGCGGCCAGGTGCCAACTGTGTGGGCGTATGGCTGGGCTTGGGCTTGCTCTTTCCCAAGGAGATTGCACCGCTCGCCCGTGTGCAACTCGACATGACGGTGGGCGGGCAGAGGGTGGTAGTGGGGACGGACAGCTCTTGGACCTTCACGTCCAGCACCCATACCGAAACTGGGTGGGGATGGAACGGGACGGGTTACGAGAAGATCGATGCCCGTCTTGCGATCCCAGGTTGGAATGAGGTCGGATGCACCAGCCCCCCCGCTGCGCCTGGACGAGGTTTCGGCTGGCGGCCGGTGGAGGAGTACACCGGGCCAACCGGCATTGCGACCGCACAATCCTGCCCCCCCAGCCGTGTCACCAAGGTCATTCCCGCGGTGGCTTGTGTGGCACTGGATGACCATACGGTTGAATTTGATTTCGGCACCAATCTAACAGGATGGTTGCACCTGCGCCTGCCACAACTGGAGGCTGGCAAGACGGTGACCATGCACTATGCCGACAAGCGCTTCCAGTCCGTCGATGGCGATGACACGCCGGCAGGCAAGGTCAAGCCGGCTCTCGATCCGAAAAAAATCGAAACAGCCAAGGGGCCGGCCTACTATCAGACCAACAACCAGCGAACTGAATTCATCTCGGCCGGAAAGCCCGGCGAAGAATTCTGCAACAAATTCAACTACGAAGGATTCCGCTACGTCATCGTGCAAGGGTTGCCGGTCAAGCCGGCGCTTGGTGATGCCGAGGCGCTGTTCATTGAGTCGGACCTCGAACCCGTTGGGTCTTTCGAGTGCTCCAACGCCCTGTTCAACCGCATCCACCAGGTCAATCTGTGGACGATCCGCTGCCTGAATCTCGGCGGCTACATGGTCGATTGTCCCCACCGCGAGCGAATGGGCTATGGCGATGGCCAGAACGGCATCGACTCGCAGATCATGAATTTGGACGCATCGGCCTTTTACGGCAAGTGGGCCGTTGACTGGCTGGATGCGCAGGATCCGCTCACCGGCAAGGCCGCCCAATTCGCGCCGAAGAACGACGATCCCAGTTGCTGGTTCCTCTGGGGTGCCATGATCGACGTGATGCCTTGGAAGACCTACAACTACTACGGAGATCGTAGATTGCTTGAACGTGCCTACGAGGCGATGGTGCGCTATCCCGCCAAATATATTGACAGCTTTTATCCCGGCGGCGGCATTCAGCGGACTGGTGGCGACAGCGGATGCGACTGGGTTGCGCCCAACATCGGCATGTCTGCACCTCCGGGAACGGATCTTTTTGTCAACTGCTATCGCGTGTATCTCTCGGATCTGCTGGCCAAGTCGGCGGACGTTCTTGGCCGGACCGATGAAGCGAAACGCCACCGGGCCAGGAGCCAGGAACTCAAAGCGCTCATCAATACCGCATACTATAAGACGAATGAGAAACTTTATGATAGCGACAGGCAGTTGAGCCAGGCCATGCCTCTCTTGATGGGCGTGGTCCCGGACGCCTTGCGTGAACCCGTTCTCAAACAACTTGAGGAGATCGTCATGGTCAAGAACAAAGGGCATCTGGACACCGGCATGCTCGGCACCTATTTCCTCATTCAATCGCTTCAGGAAGCCGGACGCAGCGATTTGCTATATACCATCTTCAACCAGCAGACCTACCCGGGGTGGGGGTACATGTTGTCGCAGGGCGCGACCACCTTCTGGGAACAGTGGAACGGATCATGGTCCCAGATCCACTCGTGCTACGTCAGCCCCGGCAGTTGGTTCTATCAGGGGCTGGCAGGCATCCGCCCCGATGAATCCGGTCCCGCATTCAAAAAGATCATCATCAAGCCGGCGGTGGTCGGTGATCTGACCTGGGTCAAATGCGGTTATGACTCGATCCACGGGAAGATCGTCAGCAACTGGAGACGCGATGGGGACAAGCTAACGATGGAGGTTACGATTCCGATCAATACCACGGCAGTAGTATATGTCCCAGCTAAAGACGCCGCTGAAGTCACCGAGTCCGGCAAGTCGGCCGGGAAGATGGCGGGCGTGAGGTTCCTGCGCGTGCAGGACGGTGCCGCTGTCTATGCCGTGGGTTCCGGTGCCTACCAATTCCAATCCACTCTGCCGCCGCGCATGGAGCATTAAGGCACAGAAGGAAATGAATAGGACCGCCAATTATTCAGATTTGGATAGGCACCGGGCAAGATGCCCGGTTCACGTGGCGCGGGCATTCTGCCAGCCGCCCACCCCACGCCCGCACCAAATGTCTGACATCCACCTGATTTCATGAAAATTGCAAACAATGCCAACCACACAACAATGAGGATGAATAATGGAAAATCGATGCTTATAGGTCTTGCTGCGGCTGCCACGTTAATGTGCGGTATAGCTGTGGCGGCGGACGATGGAAGTGCCGCTCCGCAGCCGGCGGCACCAGGCGCGGCAAAATCGATCAAGGAGCTGCAGGAGGAATTTCTGAAGTTGAAGTTCGGAATGTTCATCCACTACAACTTGGAAACATACCACGGTGTTGAATGGCTATCGGGTTACCATAGTCCCGCCGACTTCAATCCGGGCGGCACGATCGATACCGATGCCTGGGCGGACACGGCGAAGTCTGCCGGCATGAAATATGCCGTGCTGACGGTAAAGCATGTCTCAGGTTTCTGCCTGTGGGACAGCAAGTATACCACTTACGACATCATGAACCCTGAGTGTCCGTACAAGCAGGATCTTGTGGCACAGTTCATCAAGTCGTTCAAGAGTCGCGGGTTGAAGGTCGGGCTTTACTATTGCTGGCGTAACCCTGGATTTGGTGATCCCGGCAAATACAAGGTCTTACCGCCGGAATGCGATCCGTCGACGCACAGCATGAAGGAGCAGATTGAATTCCAAGAGAAGCAAGTTGCCGAGTTGATAGAAAAGTATCCGGATGTCTTCTATATCTGGAATGACGGTCTTGACAAGGAGATCATGCCGGCGGATAAAACGCTTGCCTTCTTCCGGGGCCTGAGCCGCAACGTGCTCGTCGGCTGCAACTGGTGGGATGTGGACAAGAAGGGAACTCCGATTGCGGACATCGCGATCAATGAATTGAATGGCTTTCCCGAGACCAATACGGCGCCGGGTGAATCCTGCTGGTGCTTGGAGAGCGGCGGCTGGTTCTGGAAAGAAGGGACCCGCCCGCTAATAACGGCCCAGCAGGTCGTTAATTCCGTTACTTCGGAAAACAGAGGGCATGCGAATGTTTTGCTCGATGTCGGCCCTGATAAACATGGCAAGTTTGAAGAAGCAAGCGTGAAAGTGTTGGCAGAGGTCGGCAAACTGCTGCAGAATAAAGCTCAATAATCCGGAAGAAAAACAATGAGAAAATTACTGATTAGCATTGGATTGCTTGTGGCCGTCGCCGCGCAGGCGCGTGAGCGTGTGCTTTGGGATTTCGAGTGGGAATTTTGTCGTGGTGCCGAGACCTCGTCGTGGCGCGCTGTTGAGCTGCCGCATGACTGGAGTATCGAACGAGTGCCGGGCACAGAGTGTTTGTTCGATCAAAAATATGATCAAGGCAGCGGTTGTCTGCCGGGCGGTATTGGCTGGTACCGGAAGATGTTCACCCTGCCGGCAAGCGCAAAGGGACAACGCGTATTTGTCGAGTTCGAGGGTGTTTACATGAATTCCGATGTCTGGCTCAACGGTCAACATCTCGGAAACCGGCCGTATGGTTACATCGGGTTCGAGTACGATCTGACGCCATTCTTGAAATGGGATGCGCCGAATGAATTACTCGTCCGGGCAAATGTCGAGCAGCCATGCTCGCGCTGGCTCAGCGGTGCCGGGATTTACCGTCATGTCTGGTTGACGACAACAAAACCGGTTTATCTTACGCATTGGGGAGCGTATGTGACCACGCCGAAGATCACCAGCGAATCCGCTGATGTCCGGGTTCGCGCCGCTTTCCAGAATCAGAACGACGTTCAGAAAATATTCACCGGACAAATTTCGATCCTGGATCCTGACGGTCGCCGCCTTGTTTCCTCCAGTCAGAAGCTCATTGTCGAGGCCGGGAAACGCGGCGAGCTGGACGCGATATTGAAGGTCGCGACGCCGAAACTCTGGTCTCTCAACAGTCCCACGCTTTACACCGTCCGTGTCGAATTGATCGAGCCTGATATGTTGCGCGACACGGTGATTGACCGGGTGGACACGCCGTTTGGCATCCGTACCATTGAGTTCACGAAAGATCGCGGCTTCTTCCTCAACGGCGAACATGTTGATATCAAAGGTGTCTGCAACCACCATGACCAGGGTTATCTCGGTGCTGCCGCCTTTGACCGCGCAATCGAGCGACAGCTGGAAATCCTGAAAAAGATGGGCTGCAACGCCATTCGCACCAGCCACAATCCGCCCGCGCCGAGGCTGCTGGAGCTCTGTGACCGTATGGGTTTCGTCGTCCTGGACGAGGCGTTCGATGAATGGAGTGGCGGGAAGACCTCCATGGGCTACGCGCGGTTCTTCGACAAATGGAGCGAGCGTGACATCCGCGACATGGTTCGTCGCGACCGCAATCATCCTTCGATTGTCTTGTGGAGCATCGGCAACGAAATCTTCGACCTGGGAACCGGAGGTGGCACCGCGACAGCCAAACGCCTTGCTGATTTCGTTCACGATGAAGATTCAACACGTCCCGTCACCTGTGCCTGTCACAACCCCGGCGACACCGCAGACAAGGTCGCTAATGCGCTCGATCTTCTCGGCCTCAACTACAAAATATCCGACTATGAACTTTTTAAGGGTAAATACACGCTCATCGCCAGTGAAACCGTTTCCGCGCGCAGCAGCCGTGGCGAGTACAACCTCGTTCTTAACGACGGAAAGGACGGAAGGGTAAGCATTGAAAAGTTCCTCAACAATCACGCTTCTTCCTACGGCATCGAGCAGTCCGAAAACAACGACGAAGCATCTCTCAAAGCCTTGCATGACCATCCGTGGGTTGCCGGTGAATTTGTCTGGACCGGCTTCGATTACATTGGAGAACCGTCACCGTTCCCGTGGCCATCGGTCAGTTCTTATTTCGGCATAATGGACCTCTGCGGCTTTCCGAAAGACCGTTTTTATCTTTACCAGAGTCGCTGGACTGATGCGCCGATGGCGCATCTTCTGCCGCATTGGAACTGGCCGCAATTTACCGGCAAGGAAATTCCTGTCTGGTGTTACAGCAACGGCGATACCGTCGAACTTTTCCTCAACGATAATTCGCTTGGCGAAAAGAAAATGAGCGACTGCTACCACCAGGAATGGTCTGTTCCTTACACTCCCGGCAACCTGAAGGTCATCGCCAAACGCGCAGGCCAAATCGTTGCCACTGATGAAGTCGTTACTACCGGCGCACCCGCAAACCTTGAAGTGAGCATTGATCGTCAGGAGATTGCCGCCAACGGCCAGGATCTCGCCTATGTTACCGTTCGGGTCCTCGATGCCGCCGGGCGTCTCTGTCCCGATGCCGACAACCTCATTCATTTCGACGTTACCGGAGCCGGCAAACTCGTCGCCGTTGGTAACGGCAATCCGGTTGACCACGGTGATTTTCAAACAACCGATCGCAAAGCGTTTCACGGTCTCGCCCTCGGCATCGTCAAGGCCGGAAAAAGTACCGGAGCGAGTCGCGTCACAGTCAGGGGCGACGGTTTGCCGGCGGTGGGTTTAGGAATCAAAACGCGCTGATTAGTTGTGATGATCAAATCACCATGAAGAAACTAACAATATCGAGGCAGTTGATAAACTCTGCCAAAATGAAAGTCCAACTATGATATCAAAACATCTCTTCTGCATTGCCTTTGCCGCCTGTCTTGTTATCGGTGTTTCGATGTTGTCCTGTATCGCGGCAGCTTCCGCAGTCGAGGTGACAAACCTGCGATGCGAGTACCGGGAGAATCCAATGGGGATCGATGCGCTCAGACCTCGCCTGAGCTGGAAGATTGAAGAGAGAGGTCAGAACGCGGGGAGAGCGCTAGCGAACTCGGAAAAACCCGGCGAAGCCCTAACTGGCATGGCCGTAGGCAACTCAGAGGTCAGAGGTGAGAAACAGCGTGCCTATCCCGCCCCAACCGATGCGAATTACAAAATGCTGGTCAATTCCCTGCTGCAAGCCCCGGCGGACGCCACCGGCATCAAACCCACTCTAACCATCGGCGGTCTCACAATCGGTCGCACCTATCGGCTGCAAATCATTTGCAACGTGCCCCGCAACGGGGTGGCCGAAGTGGCGGGCGGCAAACATCGATTGTCTAACGGCGAGGTGAAAACGCCGGCGCTGCTTACCGCCACATGGGAAGCCTCCACTGGCACGCTCACAAAGCGCTGGATTGGCCAGGCTGTCCCCGGCACTCCGGTGCATTTCTCCGCCTACGCCCTGCACGACCTGGGGTTGGCCACTGTGGATGGAAAGTAAAATCAAAACAACAAACCATAGATGAAACACACACTCATTGCATGCATGGCTCTGGCATAACCCTGGCGCCGGCCCAGGGCGAGGAACCCGCCGGGCAACTCAAGAGCCTGCGCCTCGCCATCGAGGATCTAACAACCACCTTCGGCACGCGCTACCCGCAGGGCAAGGCGTTCGTCGGGCGCTTGTCAGAACTTGAAGGCCGGATGGCAGCCAGCGGTGGCAATCAGGAATTCACCGACGCCTTGGCCAAGCTCCGCAGTGATGCGCTGCTGGCCAACCCGCTGTTGGATTTCGAGCGGCTGCTGCTCGTCGAGCGTGATGCCAACAAGCTCGGCCTGCCGCAAAACTGGGAGGGCAACTCGAGCCTTCCCCGGGATGGCTTCAACAATCGGATCGCCGTGCTCTCGCCGGTCCGGCCTAACGGCGAGGTGCGCCCGTTGTTCAGCCCCGACGGCGGGCGCTTTGTTGGAGATGTTGATTTGGACTTCGACGCGAAGAAGTTGTTATTTTCGATGCCGGGTGACGACGGTTGCTGGCAGGTGTTCGAAATGGCTGCCGAGGGCGGCAAGCCCCAGCCCCTGCCGCTGATCCGCGAGCCGGACGTGGGCAATTACGATGCCTGCTACCTGCCTGACGGCAATATCATCTTTGGTTCGACCGCGGCGTTCACCGGCGTGCCATGCGTGCTGGGAACCTCGCACGTGGCCAATCTCTTTAGGTTGGAACGCAAGACCGGGGCGATCCGCCGCTTGACGTTCGATCAGGACCACAACTGGTGCCCGACGGTCATGAACGACGGGCGCTTGCTCTATCTGCGTTGGGAATACACGGATCTGCCGCACGCCTTTGCACGCATTCTCTTTCACATGAATCCCGACGGCACGGACCAGAAGGAGTATTACGGCAGCGGCTCCTACTGGCCCAACGCCATGTTCTACGCGCGGCCGATCCCAGGCTCGGCTACCAAGTTTGTCTCCGTGGTCGGCGGACATCACGGTGAGGCCCGCACCGGTGAACTGGTGCTCTTCGACACCGCCCAGGGCCGCTTCGAGGCCGAGGGCGCGATCCAACGCATTCCCGGCCGCGGCAATAAGGTCGTGCCAATCATCTCCGACCATCTAACGGACGCCAGTTTTCCGAAATACCTGCACCCATGGCCCCTGAGCGACAAGTATTTCCTCGTTTCGGCCAAACCCACACCCGGCTCGAAGTGGGGTATCTATCTGGCAGACGTGTTCGACAACCTGGTGTTGGTCAAGGAGAGCGCGGCTAACAACGCACTGTTGGAGCCGGTGCCGTTCCGCCCGCGCGAGCGGCCGCCGGTGGTGCCCTCGAAAGTCCAACCGGAGCGCAAGGATGCACTGGTCTCCATTCTCGATATCTACTCCGGTCCCGGGCTGGCTGGAGTGCCACGCGGCACGGTCAAACAACTGCGCGTGTTCACCTATCACTTCGCCTATTACGACATGGGCGGACACATCAATCGGGTCGGACTGGACGGACCGTGGGACGTGAAGCGCATCATGGGGACCGTTCCGGTCGAGGCCGACGGCTCGGCGTTCTTCCGTGTTCCTGCCAACACCCCGATCTCGATCCAGCCGCTCGATGCCAACGGCCAGGCGCTGCAACTCATGCGCAGTTGGATGACCGCCATGCCCGGCGAAACCCAGTCATGTGTCGGCTGCCATGACCGGCAAAACTCGATTCCTCCGGTCGCCAAGGGCCTGGCCCTGTCCAAACCACCGGCCGAAATCACCCCGTGGTATGGGCCGGAACGCGGATTCTCGTTCGTGCGCGAAGTGCAACCGGTGCTCGACCGCTTCTGCGTCGGCTGCCACGACGGCAAGACCGAACCCGGGCGAACGGCCATGCTGGATTTCCGCAATGCGCCGCCGATACATACCCAGGCGGGCGATCCCACCTATAACAACGGCACACAATTCACGCCGTCCTATCTCGCGCTGCGCTCTTATGTGCGGGGCCACACACTCGAGAGCGACATGCATGTTCTAACACCCTGCGAGTTTGGCGCCGACACCACCGAACTGGTGCAGATGCTGCGCGCCGACCACCACGGGGTGAAACTCAATACCGAAGCGTGGAGCCGCATAACCACATGGATTGATCTCAACACCCCGGCGCACGGAACCTGGACCGAGATTGTCGGCGCGGACAAGGTGAAAGCCCAACGCGACCGCCGCCGCGAGATGCTCAAACGTTACGCACAGCGCGACGCAGACCCCGAGGCAGTCAGCGCACCGGCAGCGGCGATCGCGTTTGAACCACCCGCCACGTCAGCGGCAAAACCGGCTGCCGCGCGCGTCGAGGTTGCCGGTTGGCCGTTTGACACCGCAGAGGCTCAGCGGCGCCAAGCAGGAAGTGGCAAAACCCAGCGCCAGCTCGACCTGGGCAACGCCATCACATTGGATCTCGTTCGGATTCCAAAGGGCGCCTTCGTGATGGGAGATCCTGGCGGGGATCCGGGGCAAAAGCGTGTCACCATTGACAAACCATTCTGGATGGGCCGCGTGGAACTATCCAACGAACAATACGCCCGCTTCGATCCGCAGCATGACAGCCGGGTTGAACGCGGTGATTTCCTCCAATTCGAGGAAATCGAACGCGGCTATCCCGCTAACAGCCCCAAACAACCGGTCGTCAGGGTTTCGTGGAACGCGGCGGTGGCATTCTGCCGCTGGCTCTCCGAAAAGACCGGCGAGTCATGTGGCTTGCCAACCGAGGCACAGTGGGAATATGCGTGCCGGGCGGGCACCGCGACACCCCTCTGGTTCGGCGATCTAACAACCGACTTCTCGAAATCCGCAAACCTGGCCGACCATACGCTGCGGGTCATGCCAACGTTCAGTTGGGGCGTGCCGTCTGGCGCCGTGCCGCCGTGGCGTCCGGCTATCGATTCAATCAATGACAACTTCCGTGTCTCCGCCCCCGTAGGTTCATACGCTCCCAACGCATGGGGCTTGTGCGACATGTCAGGCAACGTGTGGGAATGGACGAGCGGCGACTTCACGCCGGAGCGCAAAGCCGTGCGCGGCGGATCGTGGTCCGACCGTCCGCTGCGGGCGACTTCGACAAGTCGTTTGGGCTATCGTGCATGGCAGCCGGTCCATAATGTAGGCTTCCGCATCATCCTCATCGGCGAGGAAAAAACATCGGTGCTGGCCTCACCCACCTTGGTGCCAGCGGACGGTTCCACCGCAGCCACGGTCACCGTCACCTTGAAAGATGATGGCGGCAATCCGGTCATTGGCAAAGCTGTGACTTTGGTTTCCAACCGTGGTGCGAAGGACACGGTTTCGGTCGCCTCGGGACCTACCCGTGTCGACGGCGTGGTGACCTTCAGCGTGACCTCCGAGACCTTGGGCGCGGCGGTCTTGCGCGCCAGTGCTGGCAACCTTGCCATCACGCCAAGCACCACCGTGACCTTCACGCGTTTTGCATCCTTTGTCGAGACCCCTCTCGACACCTCGGCCGGCGCAAGCGGATTGGAGATCCAAAATAACGGCACGCTCATCCGGGCCTATCACTTCGGCGAGGCAGCCGACGTTATGGTTCACGGCGTAGCCTTCAAAGGAGCGGCCAATGCCGCCGGTGACTCCGCTTTGTCAGGACCGTGGGGGGGATCAGGGGTGTTGGACTTCTATCCCGCCCCAACCGATGCCAATTACAAAAAGCTGGTCAATTCCCTGCTGCAAGCGCCGGCGGACACGGCTGGCAAGAAACCCACCCTCACCATAGGTGGCCTAACAGCGGGCCACACCTATCGGTTGCAATTGATCTGCAACGTGCCCCGCAACGGGGTGGCCGAGGTGGCGGGCGGCAAACATCAATTGGTTAACGGCGACGTGAAAACCCCGGCGCTGCTCACCGCCACCTGGGAGGCTTCCACTGGCACGCTCAACATGCGCTGGATCGGCCAGGGCGTGCCCGGCACTCCGGTGCATTTCACCGCCTACGCCCTGCACGACCTGGGGGTGACCAAGGCGGATGGGAAGTAAAACATGGGAGAGGAATACCGATATTTATAGGGCGAGTGGTGATGAGTTCCAATTAGTAAGAGAGAGAAACAAACCGATGAACAACCGATATTTCAAGTTGTGCGGGATGGCCGCGTTGGTAGTGGCGGCATCAAGCGCCGTGTGTCTGGCACAGGACAATCCGCTGGTGAGCAAGCTCTTCAGCGACCACATGGTGCTCCAGCGCGAGATGCCGGTGCCGGTATGGGGAACTGCCAAGCCGGGTACGAAGGTCACGGTCAAGTTCGCACAGCAGGAGAAGACGGGCGAGGCGGATAAGGATGGCAAGTGGCTGCTGCGGCTGGACGCCCTGAAGGTATCCGCCGAGCCTGCGGAAATGATCATTACTTCTGCTACCGGTAACACGCCGCTGAAAATAGCGGATGTCCTGGTGGGCGACGTCTGGCTTTGTTCCGGCCAGTCCAACATGGAATGGGGGATGAAGCAGTTCAAGACGGAAGAGGATGTGGCCAAGGCTGACTTCCCGAAGATCCGCCAAACCAGATTCGGTAACGGCTGGGTTGTCTGTTCGCCGCAAACGGCCGGTGATTTCAGCGCCACAAGTTTCTATTTCGGGCGAAGGATATTTCAGGAAACAGGCGTGCCTATCGGCTTACTATACGACGCGGTGGGGGCGACGACCATTGAACGGTGGATCCCGATGGAAGGATTCAATGCCTCAATGGAATTGAAGGAAGATGAAATCAAGCGGGTGGCGGAGTTTCACAAAAACCTTGCCGCAAAGTTTCCCGAACTCGCAGCATGGCTCGAGACCGCCAAGACGAGCATGGCTGCGGACAAGACGTTTCCCCACATACCGATCATGCCGACCTTTGAGAATGTGGGCTACAGCCAGCTTTTCGCTGAATTGACACGGCCGCTGATTCCCTTCGCCCTCAAGGGCATGATCTGGTACCAGGGCGAAGCGAATGGAATCGAGGGGGATATTTACATGCACAAGATGATTGCGCTGATCACGGGTTTGCGCAACGTCTGGGCACAAGGCGACTTCCCTGTTTACTTTGTTCAGTTGCCGCAGTTCCGAGAGTCTAACAATAACCCTGAGGGCGGTGATTTATGGGCAACGGGCCGGATGGCCCAGTTCAAGTCCCTCAAGATTCCCAAAACCGGCATGGCCGTGACAATCGATTTTGGCGAGGCTGGCAACACTCACCCGGAAAATAAGTTTGATACCGGAAATCGCCTGGCACTATGGGCGCTGGCCAAGGATTACGGCCGTAAGGATCTGACCTATAGCGGCCCGCTCTACAAGGGCATGAAGGTCGAGGGCAATAAAATCCGCATCAGTTTTGATTATGTAGGGAAAGGATTGATGGTCGGCACCAAGACCGGCAAAGATCCCGCACGGGAAGTTACAGGCGGCAGGCTCAAGACATTTGCCATCGCCGCCAAGGATGGTTCGGCGCCGACAGGCCTGAAGTGGTTCTGGGCCGAGGCGGTCATCGACGGTGATACCGTCGTGGTTTCATGTCCAGAGGTGCAACAGCCGGTGGCCGTGCACTATGCCTACAGCAGTAATCCCGAGGGCTGCAACCTCTACAACAAGGACGGCCTGCCCGCATCTCCGTTCCGTACGGAGATGTAATGACAAATACCAATATGAATAGTACAAACCGAATGCCACTTCTGATCAAGACAGTGATGATCAACGGAATGATATGTGTTTCCATGGTGCTGGGCCCGCTGGCGTTGGTCCGGGCGGCCGAGCCGCCGGCTGGAGGACCGGTCCACTATGAGCCGACGACTGAATCACTCAGGACCGCAGCGATACCCGAGTGGTTCATTGATGGCAAACTTGGGATCTTCATGCACTGGGGGCCGGAAAGCCTGGCCGGATACAAGTCCTGCTGGTATGCCCGGCAGATCTATGAGGAGGGCAGTGATGCCTACAAGTATCATTGCGCCACCTACGGACATCCCTCCAAGTTCGGCTACAAGGATCTGGTGAAACTTTTCAAGGCGCCGAAATTCGACCAAGCCCAGGCCGACAAGTATGTCAAACTCTACAAGCAGGCCGGCGCCCGCTACGTGGTTCCGGTCGCCGTCCACCATGACAATTTCGACATGTGGGATTCGAAATTCCAACCGCGCTGGAATTCCGTCACCATCGCCGGCAAGGATGTGGTCGGGATGTGGCAGAAGGCGACCGTGGCCAACGGCCTGCATTTCGGCGTGGCCTCGCATGTCGCCCGGACCTACCGTTGGCTGCAGACGTCACACGGGGCTGACAAGACCGGTCCGCTCGCAGGGGTGCCGTATGATGGCCAGGATCCGGCCTATCAGGATCTCTACGGGGTGCCGTGGAACGATACCGGTTATGGCTACGAAGGGCCGGGGGACGTCGGGCCGCCGACCTTTGAGCAGAACTTCGAGGACCGGATGAAGGACCTCATCGACAAGTATCATCCTGACCTCTACTACACCGACGGCGGCCCGCCCTTCAAGACGGCAGGCTTCAATGTCGTGGCGCATCTCTACAACGAGAACCTGAAGTTGAACGGCGGCAAATTGCAGGCAGTGGCCAATTTCAAGGGCAGGCATCATATCGGTGCCGAGAATTACGAGTTTGAATATCCCGCGGAGGCCCAGCCGTTTTCCTGGCAGACGGATAAGACCATTAACGGCGACTGGTATTGGTGGCGCGATGACGCAAAGAACTACCGGAAAGGCCTGGATATCGTCCACACCCTGATCGATGTGGTCAGCAAGAACGGTAACCTGCTGCTCAACGTGCCGCTCACGCCCGACGGCGAGCTGGAGGACGAGGTGCTCACCATGCTCAAGGTCATGGGGCACGATTTCGATCTCATCGGCGAAGCCATCTTTGCGACGCGACCCTGGGAGTCTTTCGGCGAAGGTCAGAAGAACTTTAACAGCATTGACCGCGGCTCGGCGGCCGACATCCGCTTCACCCGTAACAAGGCCAACACCATCCTTTACGTCACGACACTGGGTTGGCCAGGCGATGGGGCCGTGCTCAAAATCAGGACACTCAATCAATACCGCATCAACCTGAAGAGTTTGACGGGCGTGTCGCTTGTGGGCACGGCCGATCCATTGAGCTATAGCCAGGATGGCGAGTTCCTCAAGATCACCTTGCCGGCCAAGGCACCCTACGAGTGCAACGCCTACCCGCTTAAGCTGACATTCTCCGGGCAGAGCCCCAAGCTCAAGCCGGCGGCCAAGCTTCTCTGGCAGGCCAAGGCCCGCGATGTTTCAGATGCCGAGGATTGTGCCGCCCTCGGGCTGCCTGGCGAAGCCGGCGTGCTGATACTCAACGTACCCGCCGGCAGCGATGCCGCCGGTGCCGGACTGAAGAAGGACGATGTGATCATCTCCTGCAATGGCACGGAAGTGAAGACCGTGGTGGATCTGTGGGTACTTGCCGATAAAGCTGACGGACGGAAACTAACACTAACAGTCTCCCGCGGGAAAAAGCAAATACCGCTTCAATTGACTGACTATAATTATGTCGTCGCGGAGTATCAGGCAACTCCTGAGTTCAAACAGGTTGCCGTTGCGCCCGTGGCGGCGGTGTTGCCGGCCAAGGCGTCTTCCGGCGGCTCTCCCACCCTCAACGATCCGATCGATGTGCTCACCGATGGCAAGGTCGTCATGGGCTTCGGCCCGATCTTCCCTAACGGGGTCAATGTCGGAATGTATAAACTGGATTTGGCTAACGTGCAGCCCGTTGCACAAGTCAACACATTCTCCGCCGGTGAAGGGCGGGCCCGCCAGAACTTCCTGCTCTATGGCAGCACGGCCGCCGCCGATCCGGGCTGGAATGTTAGCGACCCAACGGTCTTCACGCCCGTCAATGGCGTCGATACCCGACTGGTCAGGCCGACTGCTTTCGAAGCCACCAGCATTCGCCGCAGTAACGGCAAGCCGCTAGGCAATTACCGCTGGCTGGTCTTGGCCCTCTCGCCCTTGGAAGACGGAATCGGCGGCGGCAACTCGTCATTTGAGGAACTGCAGGTGATCCCGGCAACTGAGAGAAAATAGCAAGTCGGTGACACAATATCCCCGGAATTTACAAACAACGCCAAACAAACAAAGGAACCAAAGCATCCAAATGAAACACACCTTGATTGCCGGCCTCGCCGCGCTGATGACTGCCACAACCGTTTGGGGCGCCGAACCCAAGCCCCTCACTCCCACGCCGGCTACCACCCGGGCCGTCCGCCCGCAGGATCTGGGGCTCGAGTTCCTCAAGAACGCCAAGTTCGGGATCTTCGTCCACTATACGCGCAGTACGCCCTACGCGTTCGGCAAGCCGAATCCCGCCGTCTGGGATCTGGACGCGCAGGCCGCCGCCTTCGACGTCAAGGCCTTTGCCGATGCGGTCGCGGACATGGGCGCCCAGTATGTGACCATGACCGCCTTTCACGCGGCAATGTATCTGATGAGCCCCAGCAAGGTCATGAGCGACATCGGCATGCCCACCCACCAGGCCAAGCGCGACATGCTCGGCGACCTCGCCGACGAACTCAACCAGCGCGGCATCGCCCTGTGTTTGTATGTCCATCCGGTGGACCAGCACGATCTAACCAAGGAAGAGCGCGCGCTGTTTGGTTGGGGGTCCGAAGTGGACGGCCTGCCCGGTCCCAAGCTCGGCCTGTGGCCCAACCCGAAATGGAATGACTTCATCCTCGCATTGTTCAAGGAAATGAGCTTGCGCTATGGCGAGCGGGTCTCCGGCTATTGGATCGACCGCCATTCGCCGAAGCGCTTCGAGAAGGCCATGCGCATGGCCACGGCCTTGCGTGCCGGCAACCCCGACGCCGTGATCTGGCAGAGCGGTCCCGACTATGTCCAGGACGGACTGTCGCTCGAGGAAGCGTGGCCGGCCGCCGAGAGCGGCTATCACGACCGCGGTGAGAAAAACCAATGCTGCATCATGCCCACCGGCGACTGGGCGCTGGGCACCGAGGTGAAGATTCCGGCCGACGAAGTCCTGCGGGCGGTCGCCCGCTGCGCCGGTTGTCCCGAACAAATAGGCGGCATCCACCTCGCCCTGACACCCTACGCTCTGGGTTATCCGCCCGAGGTCAGAAAACTCATGGCCGACTTCGGCAAGCTCTGGCGCGAGCGCAAGGTGTCGCTGCTCGGCACCCGGCCCAGCACCATCGTCGAGCCAATCCATAACCTCCCGTGGGACATCGTGGCCACCGATGACGCCGATGGCAAAACCGTGTATGTGCATGTGCTGATCCCTCCGGCCACCGGCAAATCCATCCGCCTGCCCGCACCGAAAGGTGGCCAGCGCTTCAGCTCGGCTTCGCTGTTGTTAGGTGGCAAGCCAGTCAAGCTCAGCCAATCGGCCGAGGCGCTCGAACTATCACTTCCAGCCGATGCCAACTGGGACCCGGCGGATACGGTGATCGCGTTGAAGGTGGACGCGATGACCACCAAGGCCAAGCCTTGAATCAATCAATACATCGACAGAGAGTGTCACAAAGATCACCAATAGACACATCACCATGATAACCATGCAAAGGAAACTGTCACTCCTTGTCGGCGTTTTCCTCGCTGTCATCACGCCGCAGGCCATTGCCCGGGATCCGCCCACTTCCGTCAAGCCAGAGGTGCTCGGAAAGCTCGGCCAGCATGGAGTCGGGAAAATTGTGTTTGTCAAACGTGCCACCAATGGTGCCGACCACTATTACACCGAATATCTCACCGGCAACTGGGCGCCGAACGGCAGCATCTGCACGCTCGATCTCAAAACCGGAACGGTCCAGGAACTTGTTTCGCAATTGAAGGGCGGCATGTTCGAGCGGTTTGACGTGTCGTTTGATGCCAAGAGAGTGGTCTTTGCGTATAGGGCTACCCAGCCCGCCGGGCACCGGATTTACGAGATCAATGTGGATGGCACCGGCCTGCGCCAGCTCACGTTCCCACCCCCGGACGAAGATGAACGTATCAAGAAGTTTGGAAGTGACCGCTGTACCGATGACATGCAGCCGTGCTATCTGCCCGATGGCGGCATTGTGTTCATATGCCGATCCTGCGTCAGCAAGCACACCCATCTCGCGCTCAAGGTCCAGCATGGCGTGGTGCCGGTGGAGGATGACGGCTCGGCCAACTTCGTGGTCCCGGCCGAAGCCAATATATTCTTCCAGGTGCTTGACGAGAATTACATGGCGGTGCAGACCGAGCGGACTTATGCGAAATCCGGCAACGTCGCTTATCTCCCGGCCAAATCGCTCGGCTCCCACACCAGCGTGCTGGTGGCGATGCTCAGCAAGGGCAAGGTCAAACTGGCCGATCCCAAAAATGCGGAGCGTGCCGCCAAACTCGCCGAGGTCCACAAGGACCTCAAGCTGGCACCCGAGGAATTGCTCAAGATCACCAACTGGATTGACACCAACGGCCAGTACTACGGCACCTACTGGGGCCGCAAAAACCTGAAATACAAGGACCACCCGCAGTTCCGTATCTATCCGACTTTTGAGACGGCCACCTCGATGACCTCGCCAGTGCCCGAGGAGCAGAGATAACTCAAATGAAACACCAAATGCGCCACCACCCTGCCCGCCGCAAAGCGGCGGGCCTGACAGGCAGCCTGTCTGTGCGGACGACACGCTGCGGATGGATACGGCGTTCGCCTATGCAGGGAAACAATCCGCCCGCATCGACGCGCCGTATACGCTGTGGTGATACTACCAATATGGAGTGATGGATTCCGGCCTTCAATCTGCTTTTACTTCGGCCAATCTAACGGGCTGCTTCATGAATGAGGAAGTGATTTCGAGAACAAAGGCGATTTCGTGCTCATTCACCGCATCGTTGTGGTTTACGTGATTATTCTGATACTATCGGATTCCTCGAACATGACTTTGGGTGCGATTGAAATTTCGCATCGCGTAGCGTAAGGGAATCACTCAAGAGTGACTGCCCGGTTCTGCATGGTGGCTGTTCAACTCAAATCCGAAGGCAACATTCGTGAATTCCGCGGGTAGAATCACCGCGAGTTGGTCAGTGACTCTCTTCCGCATTTCGATGGCCAGTTCAACAAGCGGCCTCAGTTCCTCCAGCCTGGTTTCGGCTGGGTTACGGCGGTGCGGATACAGGAGTTTGAGAATTCCCGCCACTGTCTTCTTGACGGCATCCTGGTTCCTCCCGGTCATGGCACCGAAGTCCACCCAGTAGTTCACATGGGTCTGATAGTTGAGTCGACGGAGTTCGGCGAAGATTTCGGCGAGGTAATCGGTCAGGAAGCCATAGCCCGTGGCATAGTTTTCCGGACGAATCTTGGGTACCTCCCAACCCGGCAGGTAGGCGTGGATCCGGTCAAGGAAGGCGGGATCCTGAAGCTCCGGTGGCAGGACGGAGAACAGGTGGCGATAGTGGGTGGCTGGTGCCTGTCTCTCAAGATCGGTGTCGATGTTGCCACCGAGGACAATCGAGCACGGGGCCGAGAATTCCTGGTCGCCGCGGCTGAATTTACCGGTCTGCATGTAGTCCTTCAGCACACTGATGCTGGACTCGGCGTCGTCGAAGTTGGTGTTGGCGATCTCATCGAAGAAAACGACGTGCTTGAGGCCGATCACGCCCAGCCTGCGGGTGGAATTGTTGAAGAAGAGCGTCGCCGGCGTCGCTTTGCCGCCTGACACGACGAACGCCCGGTTGGATGTGTTGCGGAAGGTATAAGTCTTGCCCGTTTCACGGGGACCGAGTTCGATAAGATTGTAGTTGGATTCCACGAATGGCACCAGACGCATCAGGAAAAGAAGCTTAGTGCGGCGGTCGAAGCGCTCTGGGTTGAAGCCAATCGATTGAACCAGGAGGTCAAGCCATTCATCGTCCGTGAACAGATGGCGCTTTTCAATGAAGTCATCCAGGTTGAGTCTCGAATACTGGAGGGGCGTGAACTCCCGGACGTAAAACGGATACTTGCGCCCTTTGATTTCGTAGGTGGCGTCGTATTCGATCTCCATCGTTCCCCACGCCCCGCTGGTCAGGAGCAGGTCGCTGTAGGTGTCGAGAATGGTGGACGAAATGCGGACCGTGTCATCACCGAGCGCGGGGACATTTGCCCAATAATGGTCTTTGGCCTGATCGAGTCGGACTGTTAGTTGACCGATCAGGGTGTATCGGCCTTTCTCCTTAATGCGGCTCTTGATCAATTCCTTCTTGGCGCTCTCCACATAGTGTTCGGTGAGAATGCGGTCGATCTTGTGCTGACCGGCCACCGGGTCTTCCGGGTTAACATAGCGGCTGACCAGATATTCCATCACATACCGGGGGAATTCCTTGTAGGCTTCGTTCCATCGTGTCAAGGGTTTCAGGATGACGCGATCACCAAGATGCTCCATGATTTTCGCGTTGAGGATGTCAGCCGTGCAGCCGGGAGTTGGCGGGTTGGTGGAAATGATTGGATCAGTCATGAAAATTAAATGTTGTCGAGGCCGGCGAGGGCGTCGGTGTCAAGCTTGGTGGTTTTTGGCAGAACATCGACCGGGATGGTCAGTTTGCCGTCGGATGGTTCCATCATATCGCCGTTTGAGGAGGTATGACGCATGCGGATGGAAACGGCCCGGATTGTGCCGGCAGGGTCCGGTTCCCGATTGGCGGTTTCCCGATAGAGTCCCGGCACCTTGAATGTCAGAGTCCGGGCCTCGCCTGCTTTCAGACGACCAGCTTCCGTGATGATGGTCGCGCCGAGATTGGTGACACCTGTGACACCAAAATCAATGGCCGCCGTGCCGCGGTTGGAGACGATGAATGAACCTTCCCATATCTCATCTTCACCCACTTCGATTCGTTCCGGCACCCCCTCAATGACGACGCGAAGAAGCTTAGCGCTTGCACGTTTGAGGGTGACGGCCGGGACCACCATTTCCGCCATCGAGATGCCTCCATGCGAATACCTGGCGCTTTTCGCCACGCCATCCCGGCGAAACCATTGTCTGCCGATGGTGAGAAAATTTGTCATGCCATCCACCGTTACCTTGACCGCATCGGGATACCGGGAAGGGCAGGTCGCAAGGGTGTAGCGCCAGCGGATGTCATCCTTTCGGTCAGCGAACGCCGGGTCGTTTACCATGATGGCGTCTCCTTCCAACAATTCAGTGAATCCATGGTCGGAGACTACGACCACCGAGTCCTCGGGTTGAATCCGCCGCAGTAGATCGTCGAGAATGCCGGCGATGCCATGGCTCGGATCACCGGCAATGTCGGCGCGGATTTTCTGATGGAACTTTCCGAAGTCGCCGTAGAATTCGTGGCAATCGTCCGAAATCCCGTAGATCAGAACATTCACCATTCGGGCATCCTTGTCCGCACCTCCGAGCTTCGCACGCGCCTTGAGGGTTTCCCCTTCCTTGATCAGCCGCAGTTTCGATTTCGCATCCTGCTGGGTTAGGCCAAGATTTACCGCCGCCAAAGTGGTTTCATCACGGGTAGGCTGGCCCTGGAAGCCGCGCCATTCGCCCGACACCGCGCCGCCTAACAGGCTGGTTCTGGCGACAGCCGTGTAGCTCGGGGGGACGGTGAAGAGCGGTCTCTCGTCCACAATCTGGAAATGCTCGGCCAGGATGGGCCGTGCCACAAGTTGCCATGTGTCAAATCTCATCCCGTCGAAAACCAGCACCCAGACCCTGCCCGGGGCATTGCCCAGGGAAATGGCGTCCACGGTTTTGCGGAGTTGTTGTCGGATGTACCCAACGCTGCACCAACCGCCATTGCAGAATGCCTCCGGTGACGGGCGGATCCATTCGGCCAAGGCATGGTCAAGCTGATCCATGACCGCACGGGCACGATCCTTGAGTGAGCCCGGAGCCGGGCTGAGATCGTGGTCTGCCTCACCGAATAGCAATTTCATGATTCCGGCCACCACGTCGTCATCACCGGATTTTTCCGCCAGATGATGCATGGCGGCAAGGTCGGAGTCTATCAGAGCCCAAGCGCCGCTGCCGTAGGCTGACAGCAGGGCGGCGGGATTCGGAAAAGCCGGAACAGGCTGGGAAAGTGTCGATTCCAGGCGCTGCCAGCAATGCAGGAGTTGGAGACCGAAATGAATGGGATCCGCCGAATCGTCGGACGAAGTCGAAGCAAGCAATCCGCTCGTGGCCGCAGTAGCTTCCGCCAGACCGGCCGGGTGGACGATTAGATTCAGGATGAGGCGGCGCAGCAGCGCCCGTCGTATCGTTAGAGTCGGGATTGTCGCCAAGTGCTTGGCCAGACCGGCGGCATCCAGATGGTCGAGGTTTGCCAAGGACAGGAGTCGATCGACACGCTTTGGGCTGAGGTAAGGGTCCGCCATCCCCTCGATCTGTTTCCACAGACCTGCGGAGAGCAAGCGAGCGATGACGTCCATCACTTGGCTTTCAAAGCCGCGCCATTCGCGGTCTACGGGCAAAAGCCCAACGCCGGCAAGCTGGGCGACGGGATTCTGGAGGCGCACATGATCCGCGAACAGTCGCATGACCAGAAATGCGGCGATCTCATCCGGCGGGGGCTCAAACCACCGCAATTGGTCCGCGACCAATGGCAAGGCGGTGGACTTGAGAAGGTCGCGCACCGTCCCGCGCATGGAATCGAGCTCCGGTTTGGCTAACAACAGCAACAATCCGTCGGCGATGAACTGGGCGGGACATTCGGATTCGGGCCAGACATCATCCAACGAGAGGTTCGGTGCATGGGCGAGCAGCACCAGCGCCGCGACCTGCGGACGCCCCCAATCATCCGGCTTGCCCCACCGCGCCGTGATCTTTTTGGTTGCGCCGGCCAACTCATCCGTCCGCGCGAGAAGCGCTTCGCGGTAGTGACGCAGCGGTTGTGATGGGAAATTGATGTGCGGGCAAAAGCGTCCCAGATACTTTGCCAACGAAAGGTCAAGCGGCGCTTCCTCATGCAGTGACAGCAGGTCGCTGATCAGCGAGACATCCACGCGTCCATCGGGCTGGCTTGGCCCGACCAGCACCACGACCACCCGCCCGGCGGCACGTGCCATGCGAAAGCCGATGCGAAATTGGATCTGGTCGCCCCGGAACACCGCCAGTTGCCAGGTCCTGCCGAGCGGGTCGATGATTTCCGACCCGCCGAGGCCCTTGGAATCGGCCAGCAACCGGTCGGAGTCGAGCACCAACAAAACGCGGGCGCTATCAGGTTTTCCTGCGAGCCATTGCTCGAAGGATTCGCGGGGGGTGGGAACCGGGGTGGGCATGGTGGATATCAGGAAAACAGGTCGAGCCTGCCTTGTTTGTCGTCCTTGATTCGCTTGGCCGGTGCCGTGGCTTGCGTGCCATCCTGGGCTTCGACCAACCGGCGACCGGCGACCGCGGACTGCTTTCTGGCGGCATTCAGCAAGCTTGGCTCAACCCCGTCGGACGTTAGATGATGGCTCAAACTAACAATCAAGCGATAGGCGTTCGACTTGTCAAAGCCCAGGTGGGATGCCTGTGCGTTGGGGTCTTCCTCCAACTCCTTGCAGGTCTCGAAGAGCACGCGGATCCAGTCGCATAGCTCGCCGACCGTGGGCGTGCGCCCCAAGCGGCCATCGGCAAGTCGCTCGGCATCGTGCAGCACACGCAGCGAGCGGTCATCGTTGATTTTCTCACGTTCTTCGGCGGTGGGCTCGCGCCAACGGTTCGTGGCGGAGTCCCGCCAGAAATTCTCCAGTAGCAAATGCTCGAGCACCAATGTTTCCGAGAGCGCGGCGGGAAGCAAACCGGTGGCCTTCATCCACAGCGGCTTGAGTTCGCCAAGGAGCGCTGGCTGCGCTGCGATTTTCTGACGCAACCATGCGATGGCGGTCAACTCGTCCTTGATGGCGGCTTCCTCCTGCACCAAGTCGCCGCCGTTACCGCCTACGACCTCCCCACGTAGATACCAACGCTGGCCCACCTTGCGGAAGTAGCGCGAGCAGACGCGCTCGATGAACGGCAGGTTCAACCGAGCCACATTAACGCCACGCGGAATGAGCACGTTCATCAACATGCTGTTAATGGTAGCGACGGTGCGGTGCTCGTCGTTGTATTTGGCGGGTTCAGCCTTGATGCGCTCCGGCAAGGTTTGAAGATGCTGTCGCACGGCCTCGGCGAGTTGCTGCTCCAAGTCGTGACCCGCTGCGCGGACTTCAGGGCGAACGACTGAGGGCTTGCGTAGGTTGAACAAAACGTCCTTGTCAACTACGTCCTCTCCGTCCACGACAGCCTTCATTTGTTTGTAAGTTTTGCCGGTCTTATCTAGAAGTAACATATTTTCGATATGGAATCCGGCTGCATAAACTCCTCTTTTGATTGCTTCAAATACGGCACCATCAGAGTTATTGAATTCGATAGTGGCCCACCGACCCGGCTTCAATACACGAAACATTTCTTTGAAGGCCCTTCCCATCAAATTGCCGTAGTCCTCAAGCTCCTTAAAGATCCCTCCTTGACGCCTTTCATTTACGACAATTTCTTTTGTCTCGTCAGTAAAGTTGTCAAGCCAGCACTCCCAGAGCAAAGAACAGTCGGCATAGTAGATATTCTGACCGAATGGAGGGTCGGCAAAGATGTAATCAACCGACTCATCGCCAACGTCCTGGAGTCCTGAGGCATCACCCTGTCGGATGATGACACTGCTCTCAGAATGGATTTCTGACGCTAGTGTGAAGGTATCTTCGGCTTTATTCTCGAAGCTCTCCCACAAGTTAGCTTCTGCGTTCAAGGATGGAATGTAAAGAGTGCCGCTTATTACAGTGCTGGCCCAACCTCCACCTCTTGGGCAGTATACAATTCTACGGCGACTTACACGTAGCAGAATCGCTGTGAATGCAAAGCTTAATGCGCTCCTATCCCGCAGGTTGGCAATCTTTTGAATTTCCGCCCAAAGCTTCGCCAGCGCCCACCTATTTCTTTTTGTCCAAAACTCCCCGAGGTTAGCCAAGTTCTGTTTTGACATCCCGTGCCTCATCATTTCCCTACCCATATCGATTGCATGGGTCGGGTGCCAATCAGTGATGAGACGAGATTGAATCTCTTGGATGAGTGCAATCTCGACTTTCGTAGGTCGCCTATCTTTTCTCACAGCACGCAACTCGGTTGCCTTGGCAGTCCGAATGAGATGCATGTGTTGATATGTCACAAGCACTGGGGATTCGGAAATTTTTTGAAGCTGACGCTTTTCCCATTGTTGTTTGCAATGAGGGCACACGAGGATACCTGAAATTTCCCCTTTGTTTAAGTCAACGGCAACTTCCCATAGGCTAAAGTCTTTATTGCAGCCGCGATGAACCTTTTTCGTTTTTAGAATTGGCTTGCCTGCATTTTTTCCTCGTGTACTGAGCTTGCCAGTGGGTTCTTGAATTGGGACGAAGCCTTCACAGATGTAAACATCCGACCAAACGGTGTATTGCATCATGGCCGGAATACAGATCCACTGCTTGACCTTGGCCACGTCAAGGTCACCCCATTTTTTGTCACGCGACAATTCGGTCACGGGATAGCCGAGTCGCGCCTCAACCTCGACCTTGGTGAGCAATTCCCAATTCCGCTCATCTTCCTCCAGTAGGTTGTGCTTGAGTTTCCCATCCGGCGGGTTCTTGAGACGGCTCGTCACATCGACGTTGCTTACGTCGTAAACGCCCGCCGCCGGCTCGTAATGGTCGGTGCCGTACAGCCATTCAAACTCGTCCTTCACCGCCGCCTTGATGCGCTCGAACTCGCGTTTGAGCGCCGCTACATCAACCGGCGTGTTGTAGTTGTAGGCGATGTGGCACGCTGCGGGTGACAAATCGCTGAGGATGCAGGCACGCGGACCGACGCGGTCTGCAAGTTCGGGGAATGAGTCAAGAATATCGGCGGGCGGCTGGACACACATCTGGGCCGCGACTCCGGTCATGCCCGAACCGCAAAAGGGATCGAGCACGACATCACCCGGTTGGGTGTAGTGAAGGATATATGGGATGATGCTGCGGGGCGGAACCTTGGTGTGATAGGAATGCGCATTGTAGATGGGGTCGTTTTTTCCCTCCTTGATGTCGGCGGCAAACGGCGGGCGCTCGTAATAGTCCTCATCAGGATCATATTCGCGCGAATGTTGTTCGAGGAACGCCTTGAGTTCCCCGGCTTGTGGCTCTGGGGTGTTCATGGGGTGTTCGGTCTGGGACGGTAATCCCTGGGGTCGAGGCAGGAATCGTAGAGGGCTCGATCGATGCGGATCCAGTCGGTGCCGTTGATGCCGCGACGGTTGGTCGAGGTGGGGCTGGAGGGAAATGCTGATGCCGTTTTGATCCACAGGTCCTGCGCAACGGCGATTGTGCGGATTTCATCGGCGACCTCGGATAGGTCCTGATCCTGGCTGAAAACCAACAAAACATCGGCCCGCTGGTGGTGGGCCGCGGAGACGATATCGAGGGCGAGACGGACATCGATGCCCTTTTCCTGGCTTACGAGGATGGTGTGTTCGGTGCCATCGGGAAGCCGCAAGCGTTGATTGCGGTAGCGCAGCGAGCGGGTGTAGGTGATAACTCCCTGGCGGCTCATCTGGAGGAGCTTGCCCGCCCAGAAGTGGCTCCAAGCCGGATCGTCCGCCGGATCCGGAATCCCGGTGTAGAAGCGCACCTCGCCAAGTTGCCAGTCCTGCCGGGCACACACGGCCGAGGCGAGCGCATGGACGTCGAAGTTCGGATAGGAATAGCCGAACGCGGTCTTGGCGCAACGGAACAGGTTCTGGCCATCGACAAAGGCAATGGCGCGTTTGATGGCCGGTTCAGCGGGCATCCGCGCCTCCTTTCCAAGCAAAAAATAACCCCGTCCGGGCCTTGCGGCTAGTCGGACGGGGGGTAAGTGATGGCACAATGATATTCATGGGGACGATGAAGTCAAGACTGGATTTGCTGATTTTTTGAAATTTCATGGTTACGTGCATGACGAGTTGGGCCCAGACTGGAGAAACAGGCGCACCCGTTTGCCCGCTGCCTGGTTGGCTTTGGCGTCCTTGAGTTTCTTGCGGAGCCGCGTGGAGAAGGCATCGACCGCCTCGTCGATCCGCTCGCCTTCGATGGCTCCGACCTCATTGAGAATGTCGGCAATCGACACCTCGACCTGGGCCAGGTTCTGTTCCTGAAGCAGCTTGCGGATGAAATCGACGAGGCCTTCGGTTAGAACATTCACCAGCTTGTCGGCATTGGCGGCGGTGATCACGTCAAGCAAAGTCTTGATTTCCGGTTTGCCGCCTGCCGCCTGTTGGAGGATCGTGGTGATGGCCGCGTCCTTGAATCGCCGCATGCGGTCGTCGATGCCCTCCGCCACGCGGGTTTGAAAGGAACCGAGCCGCTTGTCGGGCAGGGCTGATTCCGGTGTCCACGCGCACTTTGGACAAACGGCTTTGTCGGCGTCCACCGCAGCCCCGGCGGCATCCGGGCAGATCCAAACCGCTTTATTCAGATTGGCCAGATCCGCTTCAATACCGGTGGAACCGGGTGTCGGCGGGCCGAGTTCCACGAGCGTATTGAGGCGGGCCAGACCGCGTGCTTGCGGTGCGAGCGATGCCACCTGTTTGCCGATGGATTCCAGTGTCTCATGATGGGAGCGATGCGCCTTGCGGTAGGCTTGGGTATATCTCCCCTTCCATTGCTTGAATGCGTCCAAGCGTGCTGCTATGAGGTGCGGGCTGGCCAAAAGAGTATCAAACCGGATCAGCGCAAGGAGACCGGTGCGATCCAGTTCGATGGCGGAATCCATCTTGCATGCGCCGCGCATGTAGGTTGCCGCGCCCGTGAGATCCACCGCCGCATTCCTCACTTGCAGGGCATTTTTATAGTCCTCGAAAGCCGTGGCAAATTTCGCATCGGTATCATAACTCACCCTCACCGTCGCATCGAACTCATGAAAGTCCACCGCAGCCGCAATGGCGTCGAGACGTGACAATATCTCCTTGAAAGGCTGCCCCAGCGTCCCGTCGAGTACCGGGGCGACTTGGTTGAGGGTATTCCGAACCTGTGGGATTTCCGCGCCGAGGGTCGCAAGAATCCTGACGAACTCGGTGTTGCGCTCCTGTTCCTCATCGGGGCTGGTGGCGGTCTTGAGGGACGAGTCGAGGACACGCGCGAATGGAAGCACCTCGTTCCAGCCTTTCCGCGTGGATGCGATCAGCCGGGCTCCCAACAACGCCTTGTCGAGTTTGGCATTCCAATCCACGATGGCGAGCGTATGCGCATTGAGTTTGTTTCCCGGCAGCGGTTTCCCGTCGTGAGTCTGCACCGAGGATGCGGGGTTCAGGGCCAATTCCCAGCCGCCATGCTTGAGCAACGCGAAGACATAGAGTTGCACCATCCAGTCTGTAAGGCCGTAAGGTGGCGTGCACAGGGCGGATCTCAGGTCTTTCACCGGGACGTCCGTCTTCCCCTTCATGAGGTCACGAATGCGCTTCAGCGCCGTGCTGTCGTCGGCCCGCAATTCCTGGGGAGCGTTCTTTTTCGAGAGTTCGAGCCCGGGCGCGAAGTTGGTGGCCGCATCGCGATCCGCCTTCTGGGGTTCCTTGCCGAACAAAGCCGCATAGACCTTGCGGGCCTCGGTGTCCGACAGGGGTTTCTTGATCTCGGTCGGAATGAAGAGCGGTTTGTCATACGCCTTGCCGAGGAGAGCGCGCGCAATCTCCTCTGTTTTGTTAGAAGGTTGGGCGAAGACGTTGATCGGCTGGATGCCGTAATCGGCCTGCGTGAGCACCTTGCACCCCTTGTATTCGAGGAGCTGCCTGCGCAAGACCGTCTTGATGGCTTCGGCCCGTTTCTCGTCGGCGTATGCACGCAGCCCGGGTGAGGACGCATTGTCACGGCGCATCTTTTCCGCAGCCAACAGGTCGGCGAGCGCTTCGCGGGTTTCCGTGCCCAAGGGTTTGATCCGGCATACGGCGATGCGGGGATCCTGGATGGAACTCTGGATCGCCTGGTCCTTTGCCGCGCCATCGCTGGTTAGAAAAACCACCCGGAAATGGATGTCGGATTGGACGATGGTTTTACCCCATTCGTCCCGCCACGCGGTTCCCGCGACAGCTTCGCCGCTGTAGGCGATGTTGTGAACGCGCTTGGTGGTCACGGAAATCGTTTTTGGCAATGAGAGGCGGGCCGGGACTCCGTTTTTCACATCCTCAGCCGTGCGCTGGTCGTCGGGCTGGAATTCATGGAGAATCCCGCCGTTCAGTTGGAGTTCCGCCTGAATCTCCTTATCAATCGCCGAGATGTCCCAGAACAAGGACTCCTGCCACTTCGCGTCTTGCATGGCCGTGTCATCTTTGAATTTCTTCTTCAGAGGTCCGAAGACGGATGCGGGTTTCAGTTCGAGTGCGGAGGTTTCGTAGGAATAGACAGTCACCTCCGTGCCGCTTCGCGGTTTCTTTTCACGCCTAACCGGCATGCCGCCGGAGACGAGAATCTCCAGCAGGTGATTGGCCTGCCCGGCCGAACCCACCGCGTCATCGGCGAGCCACGCGGCTTCGGCGATTTCCTGCTCGGTGAGGCCGTCCCGCAAATTGTCCGGCAGACTGATTGCCTGGAGAAAAAGCGTTTCAAGTATCCGCTGGGCCTGGTCTTGTTCCTCCTGGGCGAAATCAAGTTCGGCCAGTTGCTCGATGGCCGCCTGGAGACTCTGGTATTTCTCTTTGTAAAAGTCGCTCGTCAGGCCCTTGCGCATTTCGTCGCTGCGGATCAGGTCGGAGACGACAACCATGCGCCGTTCCGTTAGCAGGTTCCCGTCTTTAATCGCCTGCCATGCCATGCGGATCGCGGAACGTGCGGTGGGAAGACTGTTTTGTTCGGCACTTTGGGTGATGCGCCGCAGGATCTCAAAGACCCGCGGCTGGAAGGGAAAGATTGCGGAAAATGTCACATCTGAAATTTTAGACTGCTTGAGGAAGCGGTATTCCTTCCGGCATTGCTCGCAGTAGTCATTGATTCCTGTTGCCGCGCCTTTGAGGTGCTCGACCGTGCGAAACGCCACAATTTCCCCGAAGTCGCTTTTTGATTTGTCACCAAGGAGAATCAGTGGAATGAAGCGGTCGCTCTTGCCGCCGCCGGAGAGTTTTTGCGGGATATCGCCCTGACTGGCGATGATCGTGATCACGTTGATGCCATCACCAGGAAGGACGTGTGCCAGCGTTTCGAGAACATCCTCATCCTCCGCAGCGACCGCACTGTGCTGGGCATGGCGGTCTTGCCACGAGCGGAACTCGTCCACTACAAAGATGACACCGTCATAGCCACCGAGTTTCGTGATCTGCTGGCAGATATGTGAAAAACGTTCCTTGAACTTGGATTTGAGATTCGTGCCGACCATCCCTGAGTCCACGATGACCTGTCCGAGCTTCTTCTCGCCGTGCGCCTTGCGGTAATCGGCAGCGGACATCTGGTGTTGTTCCTTGATAAAAAGCTCGACCCCTTTCTTCCAGTGGCTCTGGGCATCGTTATCGAACCAGTCGATGGCCAGATCCGCACTGGTGAAACGGATCGTGCTGACAAGGTCCGGCCTGAGCGTGCGGATGCTTTCCTCGATCTGCTCTTCAAAGATGCGCATGAGGCTGTCATGCTGGGCACCCCTTGAGTCCCCGAGTCCTTTGACCGAGAATGCAATGGGGAAAAGTTTCCTCTTCTCAATGGCGTGACGGTATTCGTCGCGCAGATCCTGATCCGTCAGAGCATCCCATACGTTCTCTTCCTCGCCCCACATGAGCAGACAAAGGATCGCACCGAGAAGAGATGTCTTGCCCGCGCCGTATTCGGCCTGGACCCAAAAGCCCTGACCTTTGCCGTGGACGACACATTCGAAGATTTTCTTTGCGTTAGAGCGCAGGGACGGCGTGAAAAGATAGTTCGCCACCGTTTGCCTGGCCTCTCCTTGCTGAATGATCTGGTTCAGCGTCGGCGTGGTCTGCGGCTCGGGCTTGAGGGAGATGATCTTGCTGAGAGTGGGGAGTGGCATGAGAATTAATGATAGACGTTCTTGGCAAGCCCGGGTTGGGTGAAATAATCGACAACCTTGCGCGGACTAAACTCAAACTCCTGAGGAAGATTCAGGGCCTCCGCGATGCCGTCTATCTGGAGTAATACAAACGCCCGATCCGAACAGAACCAGTCAAAAAACTCGTGGAGCCCGAGATTGAAATGGACGAGGAGAGGAGCTGACTTGACGATCAGAACCCGGCGGTTTTCCGAAGCGGGTAGCAGAGCCTGCAACCGCGCCCGCAGCGCGGTCTTGAGTTCCATGGACAAAGCCACCTCGTCATCTGAATCGGAATCCGCAATCAGATCCAACAGGTCAAACTGGTGGACTTCAGGCGCATTTCCGCCACTCGGCAAAGCTGCGAGAACACCGTCTGTGGTCCCGAGCCAAACATCGATCTCCTTGTCCCATGCACGCTGTTCGGCCAAGGTCCTGAGATCAGATGCGGTTTTCACAGGCGAACCTTCCTTTCCAAAAGCTCAGCAAGCCCCATGCTGGTTGTGATCTGTTCAAGCCGATCCGCAACGACATACTTGCCAATGGCACCTGCGTGATCGGCTTCGCGGAGGAAATCCCGCAATTGGTCGGAATTGCGGATGCCGGTGAAATACCAGAACGGGTTGGCCTCGATTTGGGCGACCTCAATGGTCTTCGGTCCGTTCACGGCAAACGCATGGTGCATGGCCAGCAAGGTGGCGGTCTTGTTGACAGGCGGCGAGGCCACCCGGTCTCCTGTAGGTGTTTTTTCGAGAAAGCTCAATTTCCGCAGGCTTGAAAGGAAGCGTTTCCGACTCTTCGCCACCAACTCATGGCCGATGATTTTCTCAGTGTTGCCGATGAGATAGGCGGATGGCGCAATGATTCCTTCCTGAAGCCGTGGCAAAACACCGGTCACGCAGGTTGCCATGATCGGCTCGGTGGACAGATAAAGATAACGGTGGATGGAAGCCTGCAACAACAGGTCGCGATAGTTTTTCCATGCAGTCAGGGCAAGGCCATCCAACCCGTCGCGAAAGAACCACTTCATGAGAGATTCGGCGTAGCGGAATCGGGTGATCTCGCTGTTCTGGGGGAGGCCGGCAGCGAGAGCGGCCCGGAGTTCATCAACGCGGCTGATCCCTTCGATCTGGGGCAAAGCCGAGAGAGACTCCCTGAAAAGCACTTCCTGAAGGGTCCGCTGCGGACGCGGGATGCTGCGGGACTTATCCAACCCAGCCCCGGTGGAGCCGCCCGCAACCAGGAGGTGCATCTGGATGGCTGATTCGTCGGGATTGGGGGAAGGTTTCATCATGCTGCAAAATTACGAATTTTGATTGCCCGGAGAACGACCGCCGTGACTTGCTTTCGGCTGTGTGACAAGGCGTCCGCTCGCACCAGTCTGCACCAAATAACGGGTAATCGCCTCCCGGATCACCCATGCCAGACTTACCCGCTTCTCCGCTGCAATCATTTCAAGGGCGGCTTTCTCATCCCCAGGAACACTGACCGAGAGCCGTTCGACGGATTCGCCGGCCACGGGATGGCGTAATGTGGCGGGGGACGATTTCATGGCGCACCGTTTTGCACCACTCCGGGGTCCCGGTCAATCGGAATGTGATTTTCTTGCAGTCCACAGACCTATCTGCGCGGTCCTGAAGGAGGGGATCGACGAGTTCACCGCCTTGGTGAGATCGAAACTCGCACAAGTCTCAGCTTTTGCGCTCTATGTGTTCTCTTGCGGATATTCCCATTCTGGTATTTGAGTTGAAAGAACGGAAGCACGCAGACACGTTATGCACAGTTGATCACCCGCACATGAACGAAAACATCGACCGGCAAACCATGATGCTGAGCAACCAATATTCAAATCATGAAACACCAAATACACCACCACCCCGTCCGCCGCAATGTGGTTTGCCTGATTGCCACCGTTGCGATGCTGTCCTGCATTCCGGCCGCATCCGCCGCCGATAACGACCAAGCCCTGAGCCTGGCGATTGACGCCAAGAATCAGGACGCGGTCATCTCGCCCCTGCTGTTCGCACACAACCTGGAAGTCACGCGGCGGGGGATCTGGCGCGGTCTGGGCGGGGAGATGGTCGCCAACCGGAAGTTTGTAGCCGTCACTAACGGTTTGCCCAGGCGGTGGTATTCGGGTACCGATGCCATCTTCCTCGAGCGCGGGGAGCAACCCACAGTGGACGCGGCTGGACATCTGGTGCTCAAGGTGCCACGATACTCCGTGGCCGTGCTCGAACTCGCACCTCTCAGAACCGAAACCAGTCCAACAGAAACAAAACGATGAACATGACAAAACATTTGAAAACCACCACCAACCGCCTGTCTTCTCGTCTGGCGCTCCTAGTCGCATGGCCATTATGGACTGTGCAGGCGCACGCTGCGGATGATGCCACCAAGCCTGTGATTCCATACCCCGCAGCGCTGCAGGATGCCGGAGTTGCGTTGTCAAAAATGGCGGATGGGCAAAGCGAAAGCCTCATCATCGGCAATGGCGATCTTTACGGCATTGTCTGGGGGAAGGAGGGCGGCCTACAGCTTCGGATCACCAAGAACGACATTTGGGATGCGCGGGTGGACACGGCAAAGGATGGCCCCTTGCCCAAGGTGAATGTCCGCACCCGGGCGGTCACGGGTTCGACGGGCGCTCCTCCAAGCTATGGGAATGCATTTCCCCAACCG
>JAPLUI010000425.1 GCA_026397725.1 Verrucomicrobiota bacterium
CGCCGCCTGCGGCTTGCCGCCGAGCTTGTCGAGCTTGCCGCTCATGCCCTTGAGCAGGCTGTTGGTTTCGCCGGTGAGCCGGTTGTTCTCGCGCTGTGCGTCGAGCGTGCCGGTTGAGTAGCCGCCGCCGCCGACCTTGCCTAACGACGTGACAATGGGATCAAGGCGGCTTGCTTGTTGGGTGATGGTTTGGCCCGTGTCCGTCTTGCTGGCGGCTTTGGCGGCCTGCTTCACTTCCTCGGGTTTCGGCATCGAGTCGCGGATCGACTGGACCACCTTGCCCATGCTGTCGCGCAGTCCGGTGGTGTCGATCAGGTCGGCGGTGCCGGATTCGCTCGCCTTCCGCACCGCCTCCGCCACCCGTTCGCCAAGCACCGGAGCGCCCGCGCCGACCAGATTCCCGGCCCCCTTGGCGAGGTCCTTGAAATTGACGCCGAACAACTCGGCACCGGTTTCCTTCCGGTCCTTGAGGATTTTGCCGAAGTTGGTTTCCACCGCGCTTTCATCGAATCCCAACAAATCCGCCATGCCGGGGATTTTGAGCAGTCCCTTGAGCAGATGGGCCACCACCCATTCCATGCCCGCCTGGAGATCCCCGGGGTGATGTCCTCTGCGAACAACCGTCCCTGCACCCGTGCCTTGCCATGGACCTCCGCGATTTCGTTGACCGGCGCCTGCACGCCCGCCGACATGTCGCCGATGCGCCGCAGGGTTTCTGGCACGGTGTCGGCGGATTCCCCGAAGGCGATCAACTTGCGGCCGGCATCGGCCAGTTCGGGGAACTCGAACGGCGTCTCGGCACCGAGTTGCCGGAGTTTTGCCAGCGTCTCCTCGGCCTTGGCCGCATCACCGATCAGAGTGGTGAATGCCACCTTCGTCTGCTCGAAGTTGGCGGCGGAGGTGACCGCCTTCACGCCGACGCCCATTGCGGCGGCTCCACCCGCCAGGGCCGCGCCGATGCCCGCCTTGAGCGCAATCCCGCTCACCTCAAACCCCTTGCCAAGCGCCGCCGCGCCACCCTTGCCAAGTCCGGCCAGCCCCGCGCCCGTCATTTTCCCCATGCGGCGGGCGGATGCGGAGACAAGTTCGGTGGCACCGGCCAGCGCCCGCTGCAAGGCGGTGATGTCGGCTCCAAGCGTGACAGTGAGGGCGCTCATGCGCCGGGGGCGGAGTCAACTGAGATCAGAACGTCGAGTCCTCCTACGCCTGACCGGGGGCGAGTCTTCGCCGGCGGGTTGAGGTTGTAGCGGTCATGACGGCTTGAATAAACGGCGGGTCGGGCGTTGGGAGGGACGCCTTGTTCGGGTTCATGTTCTTGATCGCCGCCTGCTCTGCACGCGCCCACGCTAGAATCTTTTCGCGGTCGTATCCGTGCTCAGCAGCGATGGAGGCCCGAGCGGCGCGAACTTCGTCGATGATTGGATTGTTCATAGGTGTAATTTGATCAGGGTTTCGGGCGTGCAAATCACTGGAACATGAAGGTGGTGATAGCCGCAGTAATCCATGAGTTCCTTCTGCAGAACGGCATTGGCAAGGTGCGTGCAATTCCATGTTAAAAGATAGTCCATCTTGTGAACGATTGCCAGTCCAAGATGGGATGCGTCGGTCGCGGCTTTGGCGGGGAGCTGGAAAAGCTGAATCAACTCGCCTTCCAAGACGCCGAAGTCTTCTGGGATATCCAGAGTGGGAATCCCC
>JAPLUI010000001.1 GCA_026397725.1 Verrucomicrobiota bacterium
ATAGTATTGGCGATTCTGACCGCCCCGCTGAATCACTTGCAGTTTGGAAAGGTAAGCCATGCATTTAGACTAGCGCTATCGCTAGTTCTCGGCAAGACATTTTTTCACACCTTCTCAGGAAGGCCGGGCCGGCAAGTGAGGATAAACAGAAAGGCGCAACCCGGCGTCGCCTGCACGCAGTTGTTAGTGGAAGGAATATTCACGCGGCCTCAATAATTGGATTCCTCCCAGGCTGTCGAGTGAAAGGATCTCGCCAGTGGTGGCAATGACATATGTCTTTGCGGAGGAATGTTCCTTGATCGCGAACAGACCGCGGCATGTGCTGTCTTTAAGCAGGCCGCGGGTGCGGCTCTCCAATTCCAGGTCCTTTGCGACCAAGGATGCGCTGTAAACAAAGCTCGTAAAAGAGCTTGTACAGGCATTATCTGGTAGTTTTTCATTGGATGGGATAGAGGGCTAATCCACCCAGGTGGAAGAAGATGTCGATTTTGAACCGCTCCTTGTTGCGATAACCATAGGCCTTTTTGATCAATCCCTGGATGGCGTTATTCAATCCTTCCATGGGGCCGTTGGTGTGCCGGTGCTCGAAGAAGGTCAGGATGTTGGTCAGGTGTCGCTTGCACATGCGCGCCACTTTCTTGACCGGCTCTAGCCGGCTGCGAATGGCCCAACTATACCATTGGCCAAAATATCGCCCGGCCTTCTTCGCCGTGTCGCACCGCCAGAAATTCCGAAACACTTCCTTGATCGCCCAGGCCCGTGAGGTCTCCAAGTTGAGTTCCTTGATCTCATCAAAGCGCTGGGCGTGTTTGGCGGGCACGTTCTCCATCCCATAAAGCCAAAGCTGCCGGGTGCTCTTGAGGATGTCATCGCCCTGGGCCTGCAAGCGCCGATGCTCGCTTTTGCGCACCTCATTGACCGCTTCGTTCATATACTTCACCAGGTGAAAGGGGTCATGCACGATCTTGCCAGCGGCCCCGGGCACGTGGGCCAGCGTCGATTGCACATAGGGTTTCCACATGTCCATGGCGATGGCTTTCACTCCGGCCAATTGCTCCGCCATCAAGCCCTCCCAAAAGGCGTCCAGGCTCTCCTGTTCGCGGCCCTCCCCCACATACTGCACCGTGGTCTGCCCCTCCTCAGCTTGGGCCACGATGGTCATATAGTCGTGCCCATGTCCCATCCCCTTTTCATCCACGCACAAACGGGCCATCACCTTCGGCGTTTTCCGGGCCAGTCCCCGTTTGACGGCCCGTTGCTTGATCCCGTCAGCCTCATCCCAACTGATGCCTAAGATCTCGCAAGCTCCACGGGTCGAACACTCCAACATCACATCGATGGCCAAGCGCTCGAACAGACGGCTAAACCGGTCGTATTTCCCGGCCCAAGGCACGGCCACCGTTTGCGAGCCATGCTCCGGGCACCGCACGATGGGCACGCGCGACACCAGAACCGTCTTGAACTGGCAGCTGTCCAAATGACGCCACCGCCGCTCTTCATAGTCGTGGATCGCCATCCGCTTCTGACACTGCGGACAGGCCCAAAGCGTCTCAGCAAAGGTCACCCGCACCTCGATCTCCCGTTCCTTGGGTTTGAGGGCGACGCTCTCCACCTGCCACGGGGCTGCCAGCCCCAAAATCTGTTGATATAACTGAATGTCTTTCAAGCCTTGGAGGTTGACTCAGCCCGGGGGCCTCGGCAAGGGTCGAACCCCGGGCGAGCGCAGCGGAGCGGAGCGAGAACCGGCGCGAAGCGGTTCGCCCGCCGTCCAACCCATCAGCTCCGCCTGGCCCAGTGTTGTCCATCTTGGGGTTTCGTTCTAATAGCTCCTTCTTCGATTCCCTATCCTCCGCTCAAACGAGCCAATGAAAAATCACCCAGAGATTCCGGAAGAACCAACTTATGAAGGAGGTGATGGTGACGATTGGGAGGGCCGCCGTGCTGGCTTTGCTGGCGTCTCCGGTTCTGGGGAGAGGCGTAATAGCTGCGACCGCTGGCCAGGAACAAGAACTTGCCTCCCGGCTTGATGCCTGCAATGTCGTCTGGGATTCGCCGGGCACAAACTCCTCCGGCTCCGTGCCCATCGGCAATGGCGATGTTGGGGCAAACGTCTGGGTAGAACCATCGGGCGATCTGGTTTTTTACCTCAGCAAGACCGACGCCTGGGATGAGAACGGCCGCCTGTGCAAAATAGGAAGAGTACGGGTGAAATTCACGCCGTCGCTTGTGGTGACCAACGGGTTTCGGCAGGAGCTTAGGCTGGCCCAGGGGCGGATTGACATCACCACGGGGAACGGCGTTCGCATGGGTCTGTGGGTGGACGCGCATAGCCCAGTGGTGCGGCTGGAGGCTGAGTCTGAAACGCCGGTGGACTGCCGGGCGGAGGTGGAATTGTGGCGGCTGCGAGATCGACCGTTTGGCCCTGGCGACGACTCTCATTCCGGCGGCGGCTTGAGCGCCCAGGCCTGCAAACCCGTGGTGCTGCCGGATGTCGTGGTGACCTCGGCTGTGCCGCGCGTGGCCTGTTATCACCGGAACACGCGTTCCGTGTACGAGCTGAGTCTGCAGGTTCAGCACCTGGCGGCGTTGAAAGGCCGGTTTGCCGATCCGCTGTGGAATCTTACTTTCGGGGCCAGCCTGTCCGGCAAAGGTTTCGTGTCGGATGGCAAGCAGGCGATCGAGCCGGCGGCGCCGGCCAAACGCCAGGCGTTGTCTGTCACCGTTCTAACGGCGCAGACCGATACGCCGGAAGCATGGCTGGCAATACTGGACCAGTTGGAGCGTAAAGCCGGCAAGTTGAACCCGGCAAGAGCGCGGCTGGCCCATGAGTCCTGGTGGCGGGAGTTCTGGGATCGCAGTTGGATATTCGTGAACGGCGCAGGAACGGTCCCGCTGCCGACCAACGCGCATCCGTGGCGCGTCGGCGTCGCCTCCGACGGCCGGAGCCGGTTCAGCGGAGCGATTGCCGGGCCGCGCGTGATCGGAAGGGCGTTGTCCGCCGCCGAGATCGCGCAGTTTGCCGGGCAGCAACCGGCGACTGAAACGAGACTCGACGAAGAGACTTTGGCGACGGGTTGCACCGTCGCCGCATGGATCAAGCCGGCTGGGGGCGAAGCGGGACGTATCCTCGACAAGTGCACGGCCGGCAAGGCAGACGGCATTACCTTCGTCACCTTCCCCGCGCTGGCGCTGCGTTGGATTGTGGGCGACCACACGATAATTTGCCCCGCCGGTCTCAAGCCTGGCGAGTGGCAGCATGTCGCCGCTACGGCGGATGCCGGCACGGGTGTGCGGCGCATCTATCTCAACGGCAAACTCGTGAAGGAAGAACGGGACGACTCAGCCGCCGAGACAGTCACGCGCGGCTATGTCTTGCAGCGTTTCATGAACGCCTGTTCCGGCCGCGGCGGGCCGCCGATCAAGTTCAACGGCTCGATCTTCACGGTGGAAGCCAAGCCGGGGGCATCCCCTGAGACGCCGG
>JAPLUI010000075.1 GCA_026397725.1 Verrucomicrobiota bacterium
CGGCGAGGGCCAGCGCGGTGGCGAAGGAACGGTCAACTACTCGAACGAGCCGAACATGCAGGCCGCACATCTGTTCAATTATGCAGGCCGCCCGTGGCTCTCGCAATACTGGGTACGGCGGGCGCAGCAGCAGGCCTACGGGGCGGTTGATGCAGTCGGCGGCAAGACCTTGGAACTTTGGCTGGGACCGAAGCCCAACACCAACTGGGGCGTGGCGGTTTCGCCCGTCAATTCCAGTTCATCTTCCCAGCCGATGCGGCCACTTGAGAAGCGTGAGGGTGGCGGGGACGGCTCCGGAAATCTGAGGTAACTAACATACGAAAGGAATCCAGTATGAAGAACACGATTGCCAGCACCCTCACCGCCCTGCTGCTGGCACCGCTCGCCGCGCTCCACGCCGCCGAGACGACTGCGGCCCAACAGAAATCCCTTTCAGAATTGGGGATCACTTCGGTCCGTCACAGTGTAATAAGTGATATCCCTGTGAAGACATGGGAGAAGGCCATGGTTACCGGCAACGGGATCCAAGGGGCCATGGCGATGGGCCGCCCGACGGAGGAGACGATCGTGCTCAATCACGCAGGGCTGTTCTTTCCCTATAACATTCCCTTCCCGACGGTCAATCAGGCCAAGATTCTTCCCGAACTGCGCAAGATGATCGAAGAGGGCAAGTTCAAGGAGGCCGACGACCGCATAGTTGAACATGGGCTCGCGGAGGGCAAGAACGGAGACACCTGGACGGACCCGTTTATACCGGCCTGCTCGTTACAGGTGAACACGCCGCAGCGCGGCGTGCCTCAAGGGTACTTGCGGAGCACGGATTTTCCGACTGGCGTAACTGGTACGCGTTGGGCAAGCTGGACGGTTCCTACGACACGTTGCTGGCCCGGCATGCGGCGGTGCATGGGGAGATCATGAAGCGCTGCCAACTGGACCTGGGCGGCAGCGAAGCCGACCATTGGCTGACCGCGCCGGCACTCTTTGCCAAGTCCAAAGTTGGCGTGCTCAACCCGGCGCTGTTAGAAAAAGAGTTTGATGCCTGCCGCTACCTGGTCCTCTCAAGCAGCGGTCCGGAATTTCCTCCCACCCTGCAAGGGATCTGGGGAGCGATATGGCAGGCGTCATGGTCGGGAGACTCGTGCGCTTCATGCCACTACCGTGGCATCATGGTCATCTTTTGGCAGAAATCTCAAAACAAGGACATCTTTTGCCTTGTGAGGCATCAGGATACTTCCACGGCTGCCAGGATCGCATCGGTTTGAACCACGGATCATGATTTCGAGGTGTACCGCCGCAATGGACGGCAAAAGATCCCATTGCTAGCACCATGGTGGTGACGCCGCGGCAAACCACCCGCCTCAACCGCGCGGAGCAAGCGATTGGGTTTTGCTGAATGCAGTCCTGGCAATCCTTCCCGATGTTGCCGGGCGCTTCATCTCCACCCATGCACCGTAACAGCGAACCAAGAAAAACTTCCTGCGAAGGCGGTTTGATGTCTTGAAATCAAATTGGCATGACGTGGGATAACGGGTGCGAGAATGGAAACCGTTTGGTTTTTGGTGTTGCCGTCGCGCCTGAACGGTATTACCTTGTGCGCGTGAAGACTTTGACCGTGAAACTTCCCGATCCCCTGTTTGCCGAGATCTCCCGGGTAGCGGAGCAACGCAGGGTGCCCAAGTCGGAGATCGTGCGGGAACGCCTCGAGCAGGGAGCGACCACCGGAATGTCCCTGTGGCAACGGATGGAGGATCTTGTTCTCAGGGACGACACGGCACCGTGCGATCTCTCATCAAACAAGACACACCTGGCTGGGTATGGAAAAAACCGTGATCGTCGATAGTGGTGTGATCGTGGCTGCCTTGCTTCAGCGCGACCGCCACCACGCATGGGCCAAGACCCACCTCGAACGCATGACCGGTTCCGGTCTCACCTGTGAGGCGGTTTTGTCAGAATGTTTCTATCTGTTGGAGAAAGTGTTCGATGGCAGGGAATGATTGACCGCGCTGCTGCAACGGGGTGTCCTGCGGGTGGCATTCGCCCTGCCCGATCATCTCACGCATGTTCTGAAACTGATTCACCGCTACCACGATACTCCCATGAGTCTGGCTGATGCCTGTCTGGTGAGGATGTCGGAACTGCACGGCAATGCGCTCGTTTGGACCACGGATCATGATTTCGAGGTGTACCGCCGCAATGGACGGCAAAAGATCCCATTGCTAGCACCATGGTGGTGACGCCGAGGCAACCCTGCATCCGGGGGCCGTTTGCTGGCTGGTGGCCCAGGATCGCAACACCGTCATCCGGCGGAAAAAAAATGGTGAACTGGAAATCAACGAATGCGGCCTCGCGAATCTGGAGGAACTGGCGGCGAACCATCTGAAGGCAAGGCGGGAATCTGGCCCGCCTCATCGACTCTCCCGCCAATTGATTCAACCCCCAAAAAACAACAACCCCAAAAACAACAACATCATGAATCCAATCCAATCCAAATCCATCCGGTCCGGCTCGCCGTGTCGGTTTCCCGCCGCCCTCGCGGCGTTCTTGACCCGTGCCTGCCCGAGGCTGCCGGCATTCGCCGCACTCTGTCTGTTCGCCCTCCCCGGCGTGAGCCGCGCGGACAGCACCGTTCAAGACTGGATGCAAAACCCCGGGGTTATAAGCCCGTGGTCGGACCCGTCCACGTGGACGAGCACCAGTACTTGCCCCGGCTCCAACAAAGATTTCCGTCATTGATCAGTCCAATGCGCTGCTGTTGCGTTCCTATGGCCATGCAATCAGCGACGCTCAAAGAGCGCCGCTACAAGTCCGTTAGACCATCATCCATCCTTGCGCCACTTCATCCCTTTTCCATCCTTTCCCCCTGATTTCACCACAATATCTTAAAGATACAACCCCTCCCGACACGTTGAGAGGCGACCACGGATCTCACCTCGTCATCATTTTGCCAATCCCATCGATTTCATGCTGAAAAATTTGCCCAGGAGCACCCAGAGAACACGGAGTGCGCTTTCGCTCGATCCTCTGCTTTTCCTGCATCCCCCTGTTCCAATGATTCTGCTGTCAAAGATGCGACAAGAATGTCGTGACTCCTCAATACATCCATGAACCACAAATTCGTTAGATCATGCGGCGTTGCCGCGATGTTGCTCGCACAGCCGGCGTTTGCCCAAACGAAGATCGTGCTGGATGACGCCGACAGCGGGCGGGTCTTCGAGGGCCTCGGTGCGATCAGCCAGGGCGGAACCTCGCGCAATTTCGCCGACTATCCCGGCAAGCTCGACACCGTCTTCAAGTTATTCAAGCAGGACACCTTCCCGTCATGGTTGTTCTCTGTGAAACACGGGGCAACGACCCTCTGGGAGCGTTGGGATGGATGGACGCCTGATAAAGGGTTCCAGAACCCGGGCATGAACTCCTTCAACCATTACTCCCTCGGCTCCTGTGGCGAATGGATGTTCTCGTCGCTGGCCGGCATTGACACCGACGGCGCCGGTTTCAAGAAACTCATGATACGCCCCACGCCGGGAGAGGGGATTACCTGGGTCAAGGCCAGCTATGATTCGATTAGCGGGAAGATCGCCACCTCATGGAAAACCGGGGCGAATAGATACAGCCTCGACGTCACGATCCCCGTCAACACCACGGCCACGGTGTATGTCCCGGCCAAGGATGCCGCCGGAGTCACCGAGTCCGGCAAGCTGGCGACGAAAGCGAAAGGCGTGACATTCCTACGGATGGAAGCGAACGCCGCGGTTTATGCCGTAGGTTCCGGAACCTACCGGTTCCAATCCACGCTCCCGGAAACTGTCAAATAACAAGTGGCAGGAGGACATATGAAGGAAACAATGATTGCATCCATGGCCTTGGCCATGACCTCGGTCGTGGTATGGGGTGCGCAAATCTGGCAGCCCGCCGAATTTACGTTCACATCCTTGGGGACCTACGAGAAACCCTGCGTGGAGGTGGCACTCTCCGCGGTCTTCAAAGGGCCGGCTGGCGCGTCGTTCCGTGTTAACGGCTTCTGGGACGGCGGCGCGTCATGGAAGGTCCGCTTCACGCCCAGCACGCCCGGCGAGTGGACGTATGAGACAGCCTGCAATGTCGCCGACGCCGGATTGGCCGGAAGGAAAGGCGCATTCACGGCGCAGCCAGCGGCGGGCAGGAACCCGCTTCGCCGGCACGGCGGCATCCTGCGCATCAGCGCCGACCATCGCTACCTGACCTATCTGCGCAAGTGCTACGAGTCCGTCGAGTGGTGGAAGTTGTCACCGCGACCGGACGCGGTGGAATTCCCGGGCAAGCTCAGCGACGCCACCCGTCCGCTGGCCAAGTCCGACGGCGACGCGGTCCACCTCGTCTGGTTCCCGAAAGGCAGCGGTGCCAAGGTGTCGGCTGTGCTCAACCTGGCTGACCCCACCGGCACCGGGAATTACATGGCAATTTGGTTCAATCCGCGCAGCGGTAACGGGACAAAACTCGCCGCCAAGCTCGCCATCACCACCGGCAAGTGCCCGTTGCCGGAGCGACCTGACGACGAGGACTGGGTCTTGATTATGAGGCGAGGTGAGTAACCTCGCCGGTTCCAATCCACACTACCGGAAACTGTCAAACAAATCACTAAATGAATGGAAAAGAACCAATGAAGAAGCTAACATCCATCACCCTCACCGCCCTGCTGCTGGCACCGCTCGCCGCGCTCCACGCCGCTGAAACGCCGGCGGTCCAACCCATTGACCGGGAGACTTTGGACAAATGGTCCGCGCCTTATCGCGGCTGGCACTATCAGCCCGATCATGTGATTTCCGCTGATCCTAAGATTCCCGGGAACGAGGACTTCAAGAACGCAGATGTTCCGTGCGTGTACCAACTGCCGGGCCAGCCTGACAAATGGCACATGAGCTTCATCGCGTTCAACGGGAAAGGCTATAACTCGTTTGTCGCCGAAAGCACAGACCTTGTTCAGTGGACCAACCCGAAACTGGCGATGGGGTTTGGAAAGGAAGGCGAGTTTGATTTCGGCGGCTGTGTGATCGGTGCGTTCCTTTACCAGTCGTATGACATCAAGGCCCCACGCTTATTGAAGAAACGGGACGGCAAATACTGGACGCTCTACGGCTGCTACCCCAAGCAGGGCAGCTATGAGATCGAACCCGGTTACGAAGGTGTTGCCGCCAGCGACGACGGCATGACCTGGAGACGGGCAAAAGAGATATACATCCTGTCGGTGCATGAGCCGGAGGCTGGTGACTGGGAGAAGCAGTGTATCTATCAGCCATGGCTGGTTGAATATGACGGCAAGTTTTACAACTTCTATAATGCCAAGGGTGGAAACGAGCAGATGGGGCTGACCACTTCCGAGAACCTGATGGACTGGAAGCGATATGAAGGCAACCCGGTGGTACGGAATCGTCCGGGTGGCTCTGACGAGAAGTTCTGTTCCGACGGCAAAGTGTTTCGCGATGGCGATCACTGGGTGATGTTTTACTTTGGTCTGGATGCGTCTTTCCAAGCGCACATCATGGCAGCTTTTTCGCGCGACCTCGTGCACTGGACCGCGCATCCGGAACCGTTATACAAGGCGGGCGGCAATCCCAGCGGTCTGGACAAGTCGTTTGCGCACAAGATCTCACTGGTTTACAACCCGAAGAACGAGACGTTCTATCTCTACTATTGCGCCTGCGGCAACAAAGGCCGCGGGATCGGGCTGATCACCAGCAAGCCACTCCCTAACAAAGAAAAGACCGACAAATGAAACGAATACTGACAGTTGGATTGATGATATATGGATTGTTCGCCGGCATTGCGCGGGCTGACGGGGATCTGGCAAAGAACTTCGCAACGCCGCCTGCCTCGGCGCGGCCGTGGGTCTATTGGTTTGTGCTGAACGGAAATCCAACGAAGGAAGGCATCACTGCCGACCTCGAGGCAATGGCTCGTGTCGGCATTGGCGGCGTGCTTTACATGGAAGTGGATCAAGGAGCGCCCAAGGGCAAGGCTGATTTCGCCAGCCCCTTGTGGCGCGAATTGTTCAAGCATGCCTGCAACGAAGCGCAGCGGCTCGGAATCGAAATCAACATGAACAACGCGGCGGGCTGGACCGGCAGCGGCGGGCCATGGCTCACTCCGGAGCTTTCGATGCAGATCGTCGTCTGGACCGAGACGGTGGTCGAAGGCGGAAAACCGTTTGAGGGTGTGCTCGCCAAACCAAAGGCGAACAAGGGATATTTCGAGAACAACGCCGCCGAGGGATATTACAAGGACATCGCCGTGCTGGCGATGCCAGCGCCCGGCGACGACAAGTTTCGCCTGAACCGCTTTGAAAGCAAGTCCGCACCATCCAGGGTGTGAAGCGTTCCTTCATGGTCAGGACGAAGTAGTGGGAGCAATGACATTGCGGTCCACGGCTTTCCTGATATATGCTTTTCCCTGTGATCGCTTTTATCCATGGCCGCATTCCGGTGCTTTGGCTTGCGGGCTTGCTGGCGCTGCCGGCCACGGGGGGGGCGTCCGCCGCAGTGGAGCCCACGTGGGTCATCCGCACCTGGCAGTCCGACGCGGGCTTGCCGGACAACACGGTGGTGGGCATCGAACAAACGCCCGACGGCTTCCTGTGGGTGGCCACCAGGACGGGATTGGTGCGCTTCGACGGCGTGCGGTTCCAGCCGTTTCCGGTGACGGTGCCCGGGGTGCCGGCGGGCGAGATCAAGGCGTTGGTGGCCGACCGGCGTGCTCGCTTGTGGGTTGCGAAGGATCGTGGCGTGGTGATCTGCCTGGATCAGGGGCGGGCGACGACGGTGGTCGGTCCGGAACACGCCGCGGCTGACATTGGGGCATCGCTCATGGTGGAGGACGCGGCAGGTGCCGTGTGGGTGTCCTATGGTAACGGCGAGGTGTTGCGCATTCAGGACGGGCGGGTCCGCGCTTTCACGACGGCGGACGGCTTGCCGGAAGGCGCCGGCATGTGTCGCTTGGCGCTGGATGGGACGGGGCAGCTATGGTTTTCCAAGGGTAGTTGGGTGGGAGTCTTCCGGGGTGACAAGTTCCGCCCGCTGGAACAGGTTGATGCCACCGCAATCACCGGTGCCCGTTCCGGCGGGATCTGGTGGTGCAGGGACGCGCAATTCTGGAAGTACTGCGAGGGCCGCCCCCTGCTGAAGATCCCGGCAAATCTGCCCGTGGCAACCCCTACGGCCCTGCACGAAGACCGCGCCGGCTGCCTGTGGGTCGGAACGGTGGAGGCGGGCCTGTTCCGGTTCGATCCGGCAGGTCCGGCGACAACAACCGTGTCGCAGCCAGCCATCGTCGCGATGAAGGAAGACCGCGAGGGAAATTTGTGGATCGGCACGCGCGGCGGCGGCTTGAATCAATTGAAGCCAAAAATCGTGGATTTGTTGACTCCCGGTTCCGCTTCCCCGTTCTCGCCAGTGCGCTCGGTTTGTCAGGACACGGACGGAGTGCTGTGGGCGGTCGTCTGGCCCAACGGGGAAGTCTTGCGGAGCGCGGGTCAGGGCTGGACACCCTTGTCCGCCAAGGACGGATGGTTGATTCCATTCTCCCAATGCGTGGCCGCCGATCCCCAGGGCGGGATTTGGATCGGCACGCAATACGCCGGGTTGCACCGTTGGCGAAACGGGGTGGTTACCGACAGCCTCAACAAGACCAGCGGCTTGGCCGGCGATCATGTTGAAGCGCTGCTGGCGACCGCCTCCGGCGAGGTTTGGATAGGGACCGGATGGTCCGATAAGGAACACGAGGATTTGCAGTGCCGGAAAGCCGGGCAGCTCCAGACCTTCCACCTGCCTCCGGGCAGTGGACTGGTAAGGGCCTTGGCAACCGACTCGGCCGGTGACTGCTGGGCGGCAACTTCCCAAGGCCTGCTGTTGCGGGTGCGGGACGATGTTCTGACCAACGAAACCGGGAGCACCCTGGCCGAGCCGTGCGAGATCCGATGTTTGTCAGGCTCGCCGGATGGCAGCTTATGGATCGGCTATGGCGGCCAGGGCTTGGGGCGGCTGAAAGCCGGGCGTTTCAGCCGCTGCCGGATGGACCAGGGACTGCACGACGACTACATCTCCAACATCCTCCCGGACGGGCACGGCCTGCTGTGGTTGGCAGGCAACCGGGGCATTTTCAGCGTGCGCGAAAAGGAGTTGGATGATCTGGCGGAAGGGCGGGCCACACGGGTCTGGTCCGTGGCCTACGGGCGCAATGACGGACTGTCGCGCCTGCAGGCCAGCTACGACGCCTGGCCGGGCGCGGCGCGGGGCACGGATGGCCGCTTGTGGTTCGCGATGCAGTCCGGGGTGGCCGTCGTCAATCCCGGCGATCTCAAGGAGAACCCGGAATCGCCGCCGGTGGTGATCGAGCGGGTCAGCGTCAACGGCAAGACGGTGGCGGCTTATGGGGCCGGCGGGTTACCGAAGCCTCTCGCGGCTTCCGCGCCGCTCGAGTTGAGTCAGGGCACTGCCCACCTGCGCCTCTCCCCCGGCCAACGGCGGGTGGAGTTTTTTTTCACGGCACCTGTTTTCACCAAGCCGGAAATCATCGGCTTCAAGTACCGCTTGTTCGGTTTGGACACGGACTGGGTCGATGGCGGCGTGCTGCGCTCGGCCACCTACGCTCAAGTCCCGCCCGGCCACTACCGATTCCAGGTGCGCGCCTGCAACAGCGACGGTGTGTGGAACGAAACGGGCGCGGCCTTGGATCTGACAGCCGAGCCGCATTGGTGGGAAACCGCCTGGTTCCGGGTGCTTGCCCCGCTGGCCGCCGCCGGATTGTTAGGCGGTGGCATCCTGCTGGGATTGCGCCGCCGGCACCGGCGCCAAATCGAGCGCCTCAAGTTGCTGCAGGCCACGGACCGCGAGCGGGCGCGCATCGCCCGGGATTTGCATGACGACCTGGGTTCCCATCTCACGCGGATCGTGATGCTCAGCGATGCGGAACCGGACGGCCGGGAGGACGCCCAAGAGGTCGGCGGCGCTTTGGACGAGATCAACCAGACCGGCCGCGAGATGACCTTGAAGATGAGTGAAATCGTGTGGGCGCTCAATCCGGAGCACGACACCCTGGACAGCTTTGCCGGCTATGTCGCCAAACGGGCGCACGAACTCCTGGCGGCGGCGAAGATCCAGTGCCGGCTCGATTTGCCCCTCGACTTGCCAGCCGGCCCGCTCAGCTCGCCCGTGCGCCACGAGGTGCTGCTGGCCTTCAAGGAAGCTCTGCACAACATCGTCAAACACGCCCGGGCCACCAGCGTGCTCGTGACGTTGCGGCTGGAAGGCGAGTCGTTCATGTTGACGGTCGAAGACGACGGCCAGGGCTTTGTCGTGCCCCCGGACGCGTCTTCGCGGGGCCACGGCCTGGCCAACATGCAACATCGGCTGGCCGCGGTGGATGGCCGGTGCGAGGTCCGGAGTCAGCCCGGCGACGGCACCTGCGTCCGCTTTGACGTGCCCCTGGCCACGCGCCATTGAAAAACACGAACCATTGACAGCCATCGCGTGTCATATAAACCTATGACATGACGCCACGGAGCCGACATGGTATGAGTAAGCGCGTGCCTATTCGAATTTGCATGGTGGAAGACGATTTGAAGCTCCAGGCCCTCATGGCCCGCTGGTTGCGGCAGGAGCCGGAGCTGCAACTGGTCAATGCCTACCCCGACGCGGAGAGCGCGGTGGCGGGGATCCCTGCGGATCGCCCCGATGTGGTGCTGATGGATATCAACCTGCCGGGACAGAACGGGATCGAATGCGTCGCTCAATTGAAGGCGAAACTGCCGGCCACGCAGTTCGCCATGATCACCGTCTATGAGGATGAGGACAAGATCCTGGAGGCCCTCAAGGTGGGGGCGACCGGCTATTTGGTGAAACAGACGCCCCGCGCGGAAGTCATCGCGGCCATCCGCGAACTGCACGGTGGCGGGTCCCCCATGACCCCCAACATTGCCCGCAAGGTCGTCCAATCGTTCCACCGCTCCAAGCCGGCACCGGAGGCGTCGCTCCTGTCGGACCGCGAGCAACAAGTGATGGACCTGTTGGCCAAGGGCTATCTCTACAAGGAAATCAGCGCATCGCTGGGCATCAGCCAGGGCAGCCTGCACACCTATATCCGTCGCGTTTACGAAAAACTCCACGTCCATTCCCGCTCCCAGGCCATGGCGAAACTGGCAAAACCGCCAGCCGCAGACGCGCCGCGGCCGTGACGGGTTCTGCCTTCTGGGTAACATGGGGTGAGGTTTTTGGAAGTTATCAGACTTTCAGGATGCGGGCCAGCGTGGTGAGCGGAAGAATGCGAGAGGTTTCCCGATGCCGCCTTGCCTTTGGCCGCTGGCTGTGAAATACTCCGCCCATGCAACCGGCAGCCGCAATCCCTGCTGACAATCTCGACTTCGCCTGGGACAGTCCTGAGACGGCAGAGTCGCTGCATCGCCGACTGGCGACCCGCACTGGCGCGGAGTGGCTGCGGACGGCGGCGTGGCTGATGCGGGAAGCGCGGGTGGAGCAGGTCTGGGAATTCTTGACGCTCCGGCAGGTGGCGGAAAGCTTCCCGCAGCTCAGCCCCATGCTGGGGCGCCGCCGTCCCGTGTGGGAACACCTCCTTCGCTGCGCTCATGAACTGGGAAGACTCTAAAGCCTGTACATTTCCTTGAGCAAGCCGGGCACGACCTGCTGGCTGCCATTCCCGATGCCCAGGCCAAAGATGGCGGTTGGGAGCCCGCAGTGGTCGCCATGCTGCTCGACGGGTTGAACACTGACGAACTGCCCGCATGGATGATCCGCCAACTGGCTCCGGCTGATTTGGAGGCATTCCTCCACAGGCTTCGTTTGGCGATCTCCAATCTGGCATTGCCGCCTGCCTAGCAAGTCAGTCATGCCCCATGTTCATTTTCGAGTCAACTCCCGAGGAACATGGCCCCGGGAACGCCGAGCCCCAGCTCGGCGAGAACCCGCTTTACAGGCCAAGTTCCTCAATTGGCCACACCCGCGCCGCGCCAGGTTCTGGTGCTAAAATGCTCATGCGTGAATTCGAGGCAAGGCGAGGCCGGGCCATGCGATTCGATGTCCGCGCTGATGGAATCCAGAAACCAATCGCCGATGCCCGCGGCTTGGCGTTCGTAGAAAAGGTGGCCGGCGAAGAATATCACGGCCAATCGTCCCCATGCTTGAATCGGGTCAAATCCGTCGCGCGAAATTTCTCGTCCAGCAGGATTTTCATGCCGGATGCAATTGATTTTCATGCGCCAGCTCAGCCAGCGTGCCGCGCACCGCTTCCTCGGACAGGCTTGGGTACGCATCCACGATTTCCGCCACCGACATGCCGACCGCGAGCGACTCCAGAATGAGTGCCACGGAGATGCGCGTGCCACGCACACGTGGACTCCCGCCCAAGTGCTCCAAATCACTGATAATCCACTTCGTCATGCCACTCCATTACCACGATTTGACCGAATGTTCAAGGGTTGCTTTGCTGGACTGTCCATTACCCGCAACAGCTTGTCGTGGGGATGATGCCGGGACTTGGTCCGTCATGCGAAGCAGCGTCGCGCATGGCGCGGCTTGCGGCAAGCCAAAACCGGCCGGCAGTTCCGTTTCCTCGATGTGGTCTTCCGCAACGAACCCGCACTCAAGGAGGGTGGGCGTCCCGCCCACCAGCGTCTTGAGAAGTGAAAGAAACGAGCGAAAGCGCGGTGCTTTTCCCCCCATGACGGATGCGGGTGGGACACCCGCACTCCTTGAGGCCCCCCCCGCCATGTCATATGAACCTATGACATGACAGGTTCCGGGAAAATCCCTACATTGCCCCAGTTCGCCAGCCAACCGACCGAAAATGACCCATCCAACCCATCTTCCTTTGCGCCTTTGCGGCTTTCGCGCGGCCCGGTGTTTCGGTGAATCAGTAAGAGATATGGCAATCGTCAATATACCGTTTTCCCAATAAATCGGGATTTTTTCTAATTCTGAAAAACTTTGCGCCTTTGCGCCTTTGCGCCTTTGCGCGAGAAAACTCTTAATCGGGGTGAATGGATTGGCGGTTAGGCAGCCGCTGTCAAAGGTGCCGGGGTGTGAAGATTGCCTCGCGCAAAGGCGCAAAGACGCAAAGGAAGATGGGATTCATGGTAAATTCGCAGATTCTCGATCCCTAAGAGAAAAGCGCAAGACTCGGTGTGCAGCGACTGATTCTTTCTCTCTCACCGAAACACCGAAACACCGAAACACCGCCCCCCCCGCCATGTCATATAAACCTATGACATGACAGGTTCCGGAAATTCCCTCATATTCTCCCCTTGATGTGCGCAAGCCACCGCTGGCCCGGCTCATCCACTCTCCTGCCAAGCCAATTGAATCAACCCCAAAAAACAACAACAACAAAAACAACATCATGAATCCAATCCAATTCAAATCCATCCGGTCCGGCTCGCCGCGCCGGTTTCCCGCCGCCCTCGCGGCGTCCTTATCCCGTGCCTGCCCGAGGCTGCTGGCATTCGCCGCACTCTGTCTGTTCGCCCTCCCCGGCGTGAGCCGCGCGGACTCCGTAACGGACTGGTATCCCGACGGGACTATCAGTTGGAGCACTGATCGGACGGTTACCCGATACTTTCAGGTTGGGACGTATGCCAGCTCGTCCAATCAATGGTGTGTTCTGGATCAGACGGCGGGCACTATAACAGCCCAAAACCAAACTGTAATTATTGGTCAGGCAGCTTTTGGACCTTCCGCCTACAACATGTCGGGGTCTGCCGTCTTCAACAGTGGCACCCAAAATCTACGTATTGGGAACGTCGCCCATACCGGCAACACCTCCAACACCTGGAGCCTGACCGATAACGCCACCGCGACCATTGGGCTTTTGAGTTTCAACATCTCGAATGGTCATGTGCTGCTTGCCGGGGCTGCCAGCGTGAGTGCAACCGACCTCAATTTCGGATCGGGCACCGGCAACTACATCAACTTTGCCACGGGTTCCACGGCCACCTTCACCGGCGGCAACAAGAGTTTGTCGGATTATCAAGCCTTGGTCGCCGCCGGGAATATCCGCGTGGATGGAGTCGTGCAATCCGACTTCAGCGCATTCCAAGTTGCGGGCCACACCTTGTCGCTATCCACGGGTGGGCCGCCACCGCCGCACCTGGTGATCACCTCGGTGAGCCCGGCGTCCCCGACCGCCGGCACCGGCTTCGACGTCACGGTGGAGACGCAGGACGATGGCAACGCGCCGGCCAACGTGACGGCGGACACGGAGGTGACCCTCACGCGCAAGTCCGGCACCGGCACTTTGGGCGGGATCGTGAGCGGCACCATTACTGCGAACAGTAGCTCGGTCACGATCAGTGGCGTCACCTACACCAAGGCGGAAAGCGGCGTGGTGCTGGAGGTCAGCGGCGGCGGCCTGGCGGCGGCCGACAGCACGCCCTTCACGGTCGTTCCCGGGGCACCGGCCAAGCTCGCCTTCGGCGTCCAACCGAGCGCTACAAGCACGGGTGTTGCGATCAGCCCGGCCGTGACCGTGCTGGTGCAGGATGACAACGGCAACACCGTGACCGGTGACGCCAGCAGCGTGACGATCGGCAGTAGCACGACCGGGTTCACGCCCGGCAGCGTGCTCACCGTGAGCGCCGTCGATGGCGTGGCGACCTTCGACACCATCGAGCCCACGACGGACGGCACCGGCAACACGCTGACTGCCAGCGATGGCGATCTGACCGGGGCGACCTCCAACTCATTCACCGTCGGTGCGGATAGCGTGACGGACTGGACGGTAACCGGAACCGTGAATCGGAGCAGCAGTCGCACGGTGACGCGCTACTTTACGGTTGGCATCACAGAATCCCCCGGCACGCTGAATCAGACCGCAGGCACCATCACGGGGAGTGCCAGTGGTTTGATCATTGGCCAGGTGATGAGCGGCAGCAGCAGCGGCACCTACAACATGTCCGGTGCTGCTCAATTCAGCATGCCGACAGGTCAGGTGATTCTGGGCAACTCCCTTGCCAGTGCTGCCGTAGCGACATGGAGCCTTGCTGACACGGCGGCGGCGACAATAGGAACGTTAGCTTTCGGGCAGGCCAGTCAAGCGGTTGGTAGCCGTTACTTGCTTCTTTCGGGGGCCGCCACGTTCACCGCAACCAGCCTCGCATTCAATAACACGGGCACGACCGCAGGAAACATGAACTACCTCAGCTTTGCCACCGGATCCACGGCCACCTTCACCGCCGGCGACAAGGTCGAGGCGGACTATCAGGCCTTGGTCACCGCCGGCAATATCCGCGTGGATGGTGTGGTGCAAACCGACTTCAGCGCATTCCAGGTGACGGGCAATACCTTGTCGCTGGCCACCGGCGGACCTGGCGCGGATTACACCGCGTGGATCGCGCTTTACCCCGGCTTCACCGACACGAATCCCACCCACGACCCTGACGGCGACGGCCTGAGCAACCAACAGGAATACGCCTTCGGTCTTGATCCCACCATGGGTTCCTCGGCCAACCCGATTGTGGCGCCGCTCGACCAGGCCAGCGGCCAGTTCAGCTATACCCGCCGCGCCACCTCCGGCCTCGCCTACACCGTCGAGTACAGCACCGATCTGGCCGCATGGAATCCGGCCACTCTTGCCGGACCCGAATCCGTGGGAACGCCTGACAGCTACGGCGTCGAAACCGTCACGGTCACGGTCACCAACGAACCGGTCAACGGTGAACTCTTCGTGCGGGTCCGCGCGGAGTGAGGCGAAGAGATAGTGGATCGAAGATCGAAGATCGAGGATAGAAGATAGAAGATAGAAGATAGAAGATAGAAGGTAGAAGATCATGGGTAGAAATTGAGAAGCCGCCACGCCCCATCTTCCATCTTCAATCTTCGATCCTCGTCCCTTACGGCACCGGCCAAATCCGCAGCCATCCCTCCGCAGCGACCCTGTGACCCGTGGCCGCACAACCCACGCCTCCGCCATTCGCTCCCCTTGGTTTGACCTCCGAGTCATCGACCAAGGGCGGCAGCTTGCCGCCGAAGAAGTCAGGGCGGCCCTCCCCGACTTCCTGTCCCCGGAAAAGATCGCGGATCAAAGAAAACACATGACATGACAGGTTTCTGGAAAATCCCTACAGTGCCCCACTTCGCCAGCCAACCGACCGAAAATGACCCATCCAACCCATCTTCCTTTGATGGCCCCTCTGCGGCTTTGCGAGCCACCGGAATTTTCTCGCACAAAGCCGCCAAGGCGCAGTCTTTCAGAATCAGGATATCCGGTTTTTGGGGTAAAGCGGCATGTTGGCAATTCCATGTCCCTTAGGAAAATGCGCAAGACCCGGCGCGGCGCGTCTGATCCTTTCTCTCCTACCGAAACACCGGCTCGCCTCGTCCACTCCCCGCCTCCGTGTCATATAAACCTATGACATGACAGCTTTCGGGAAAAATCCTACATTGCCCCACTTCGCCCCCCGAACCGACCGAAAATGATCCGCACCACCCACGCCAAAACCACCGACTCCGGCTTCGCGGCCCGCCACCGCGGCGCCGCCGATGCCGTCGGAACCCTGGACCGCGGCGACGGCAAGGGCTACACCCTGCTCGCCTACGATTCCACCCCCGGCTACGCCGACACCACCCCCTTGCCCGCCACCCCCGCCAAGTGGAAATACAAGGCCATCTACCGCGTCGGCGACGAACGCGTCGGCCTCTGGAGCGCCGAAGTCAGCATCGCCGTCGGCGCCTGACACCCTCTCCCGTCACGAAATACACCAACAATACCAACAACCACCAAAAAACAACAACACCATGAGTCCAATCCCATCCAAATCCATCCGGTCCGGCTCGCCGCGCCGGTTTCCCGCCGCCCTCGCGGCGTCCTTATCCCGTGCCTGCCCGAGGCTGCTGGCATTCGCCGCACTCTGTCTGTTCGCCCTCCCCGGCGTGAGCCGCGCGGATTCCGTCGGAGGCATGACGGTAATCGGCACTGAGGCGTGGACAAGTACCAGTGGTGGTACCGGCGATGGTCTTCGCACTGTTACGGGCCAAATGACGGTTGGTTGGGGTGGGAGCGGTCCCGGCACCCTGAATCAGACCGCCGGCACAATCGACACGTCGGGGGCTAGCTGGGGGACAATCATTGCTCAGGGGGGCGGTGCCAGCGGCAGCACCTGGAACATGTCGGGTAGTGCCATCTATCTTGGGAATGGAACGACAGGAGGAAATTCGGGAATATTGCTGGGAAATTCCGCCCATGCAACCTGGACCCTGACTGACTCCGCGAGCGCCAGTGTTACCGGACTGATTTTCAGTAATGGGGGTAACGGTTATGCCAACCATCTCCTCCTCTCGGGCGCTGCCACATTCAGCGCGACAAGCTTGACCGGCCTGACCGGCGCGAACCAGTACATCAGCTTCGCCACGGGTTCCACGGCCACCTTCACCGCCGGCAACAAGACCTTGTCGGACTATCAAGCCTTGGTCGCCGCAGGCAACATCCGCGTGGATGAAGTGAAGCAAACCGACTTCAGCAAATTCCAGGTTGTGGGCCACACCTTGTCGCTATCCACGGGTGGTTCGACACCGCCGCACCTGGTGATCACCTCGGTGAGCCCGGCATCCCCGACCGCCGGCAGCACCTTCAGCGTCACGGTGGAGGCACAGGACGAAAGCAACACGGCGACAAACCTGACAGATGCCACGCTGGTGACCCTCACGCGCAAGACCGGCAACGGCACCTTGGGCGGAATCGTTAGTGACACCATCGCTGCGAACAGCAGTTCGGTCACGATCAGCGGCGTCACCTACACCAAGGCCGAAAGCGGCGTGGTGCTGACGCCCGACGGCGGCGGCCTGGCAGCGTTAGACAGCGCACCCATCACGGTCGTTCCGGGTGCCCCGGCCAAGCTAGCCTTCGGCGTCCAGCCGAGCACTACAAGCCCGGGTGCGGCGATCAGCCCCGCGGTGACCGTGCTGGTGCAGGATGCCGAGGGCAACACCGTGCCCGGCGACACCCGCAGCGTCACGGTCGGCAGCACCTGCACCTTCTCGTCCGGCAGCGACCTCAACAATGACGCCGTCGATGGCGTCGCGACTTTCGACCTGATCGAGCCCACGACGGAAGGCACCTACACGCTTACGGCCAGCGCCGATTCACTGACCGGGGCGGAATCCAATCCGTTCACAGTGGGTGCGGATACCGTTGGCGGCTGGACGATCATTGGAACTGTGAATCGGAGCGCCGGCCGCACGGTTACGGGCCAAATGACGGTTGGTTGGGGTGGGACCGGTCCCGGCACCCTGAATCAGACCGGTGGCACAATCAACACGTCGGGGGCTAGCTGGGGGACAATCATTGCGCAAGGGGGCGGGGCCAGCGGCAGCGCCTGGAACATGTCGGGTAATGCCATCTATCTTGGGAATGGGACGACAGGAGGAAATTCGGGAATATTGCTGGGAAATGAGGCCGATGCAACCTGGACTCTGACTGACTCCGCGAGCGCCACTGTTTCCGGACTGATTTTCAGTAATGGGGGTAACGGGTATGCCAACCATCTCCTGCTCTCAGGTGCTGCCACATTCAGCGCGACAAGCTTGGTCGGCCTGACCGGCGCGAACCAGTACATCAGCTTTGCCACGGGATCCACGGCCACCTTCACCGCCGGCAACATGACCTTGTCGGACTATCAGGCCTTGGTCGCAGCCGGGAACATCCGCGTGGATGGCGTGGTGCAAACCGACTTCAGCAAGTTCCAGGTGACGGGCAATACCTTGTCGCTGGGCAGCGGCGGTACCAGCCCGTACGCAAGCTGGGCCGGCGGCCATGCCTTCGACTCTCTCAACAGCGAGGGTGTGCCATACGGCATGGCATGGCTCCTCGGGGCGGCCACGAATGCATCCTCCAGCATCGGCCTGCCACCCACGGTGACGGGTGCCAGTGGCGGCTTCCTGACCGTGCATTTCACACGGGTTCTTGATCCGGGCGCCACGGCGAAACTCTACCTCGAATACAGCGACGACCTTACCTCTGGCAGTTGGACTTCCGTAGAGGTCCCGGCAGCCACCGGACCGGTTTCGGGTGTCGAGTTCACTGTCGGCACCTCCGGCGGACTCTACGACATCACCGCCCAAATCCCGATGGACAGCTCAGCCAAGCGCTTCGCCCGTCTGGTAGCCACGGAGTGAGGATGAAGAGATAGTGGATCGGAGATAGCAGATAGCAGATAGAAGATAGCAGATAGAAGAACAGGCTCCCATCCACCATCCACCAGCCACAATCCACCATCGGCTCGCATGCGAGCCCATCCCTTTCCGGAGTTTCTGGCTTTTCTCCGGATCCCAGTGGGGTCGCCGGTGCGCACCGGCGGCCCCGCGCTTATCGCACTGTAGCGGCGGTCTATGACTACTTTTCCCCTGCGGGAAAAGTCGCGCGCAGAGATGCCCATGAAAAGCGCTTTCGTCTCGCTCATTGGCATCGGCGCTCACAGAGCGCCGCTACAATCCCCTATGGCCATGCAATCTGCGGCGCTCACAGAGCGCCGCTACAATTCCGTTAGTCCCTCTTCCATCATTTTACCTTCTCATCATTTTGCCAAACTCTTCGATTTCACCCCAATATCTGAAAGAAACGCCGCCTCCCGACACGTTGGGAATCGACCACGGATTTCACCTCATCATCATTTTACCAAACGATTCGATTTCATGCTGAAGAATTTTGCACAGGAGCACAAGGAGGGCGCTTTCGCTCAATCCTCGGCTTCCTCCTGTTCCAATCTTAACATGATTTCACCTCATCATCATTTTACCAACCTCTTCCTATCATTCAAGCCACGACTGGATTCCTTGAAAAGCGAAAGTTGTTGCGAATGAGTCAAGTATTTCAGAGCCGGTTTGATTTCCGATTGATGATTGTTGATTTTGGATTTTTGAACTGAGCTTGCTTGGTGCGGAAGCTCGATTTCAAGCTCAGATCAGAAATCAACAATCATCAATCGACAATCATCAATCCTCTCTTGGTCTGAGACAAAGCCTCGCTAGAATACACCCTTGTGAACCACAAATACATTGGATCGTGCGGTGTCGCCGCGATGTTGCTGACACAGCCGGCTCTTGCCCAAACGAAGATCGTGCTGGATGACACCGACAGCGGGCGGGTCTTCGAGGGCATCGGCGCGGTCAGCGCGGGGGCCTCCACGCGCAATCTGACGGATTATCCCGCCAAGCTGAAGTCCGAAATCATGGACTACATGTTCAAGCCGAAGTTCGGCGCGAACTTGCAGCACCTCAAGGTCGAGATCGGTGGCGGAGAAAACTCAGGGTGCGGCAGTGAACCGACCCATGTCCTCACTCGTGATGAGTTGGCGAACCCGGTCCCCCGCCGCTACGAGTTCTGGCTCATGGCGGAGGCCCGCAAGCGTAATCCGAAGGTGATTCTCGACTGCCTGCCGTGGAGTTTTCCCGGCTGGGTTTCAGGCGCGCTTTCCCAGGATTCCGCGGATTGGTTCGTGGCGTTCCTGGATGTGGCGAAGAAGCATTACGGGCTGAAGATGGATTGGATCGCGGCGGGCTGGAACGAAAAAGGCACGGATCTCAACTGGATCGTCAAACAGTTGCGCCCAACCCTTGATGCGCGCGGCTATGCGGACGTGAAGCTGCAAGGTCCCGACGACTGGGGGAATGATAATAGTTGGAGAATATTTGACGCTCTGGAAAAGAATCCCGAGGCTGACAAGATCCTTCAAGCTGTCGGCTATCACTATGCGAACGATTATCAGCCGCAGATCGAGTCGGAAAGAACGTGCCCTTCCGAGAAGGTTATTGCCACCGGAAAGCCACTCTGGGACAGCGAAGAATTCACGGCCAGCGGCAAAACCTGGGAGAAATCGATCCTGCTTGCACAGATCTTCAACAAGAACTACATCCGCAGTCGCATCACGAAGACGGAGATCTGGTCCCTGCTGGATGGGATCTATCCCGGTGTCGCATGGGCGGGTACCGGATACATGCAGGCGTCGACACCATGGTCCGGACACTATGAGGTCTGGCCGGTGGTGTGGACCACCGCCCACACCACCCAGTTTGTGGAGCCCGGCTGGGTATATATGGATAAAGCCTGCGTGAAGATGGATCCCGCTACCTGGAAAGCGACCTGCGTGGCGATGCGTGACCCGAAGACAGGAGACTGGAGCCTGATCGTTTGCACGGACAAGCCAACATCCATTCAGGTGCAGGTTGCGGGCAAACTGGCACGGAAGAAAGTGTTTGTCTGGAAATCGAATGCGACGAATCAATTTGTTTCCGCAGGAGCGATCAGTCCGACAGGTGGGAGTTTTACCGCCTCGCTGGAGGGCGATAGCGTCTATACCTTCACCACCACGACGGGTCAGCAGAAAGGCACGCATCCGGCTTCGCCGCCGGCTGCCGCGTTTCCTTTGCCGTACAAGGACGACTTCGAAAGTTATGCCGCGGGCCTGACTCCGAAATACACCTCTGATCAGAAAGGCTCGTTTGAAACCGCCAAACGCACGGATGGCAAAGGAATATGCCTGCAGCAAATCGTGCCGAAAGAGGGCATCACATGGACCGTACGCGGGGGCGATCCTTTTACCGTGCTGGGCGATCAGACTTGGACGAACTATACCGTTCAGGCTGATGTCATGGTCGCGGCCGGCAACGCCGGTATCGGCGGACGCTACAACGGTTGGAGCTCCTACGGTGGGGCAAGGACTGACTACAGCCTGATTCTTCAACAGGACGGAACGTGGTCGCTCATGGGGCCGAAGGTAGTTACGAAGATGGTGAATGGCAAAGAGAACAAAATGACCGAGTTGACTCCTCTTGCCACGGGCAGGATTGACGGCTTCGCTGCAGGCACCTGGCATAACCTGGCCCTCGGTCTAAAGGGTAATGAAATAACGGCCAGCGTGGACGGCCGGAAAGTGGCCTGCGTGCAGAATGATATCCGCAAGAACGGCATGATCTACTTGATCTCGACCTATAATCCCAACTGTTTCGACAATGTCAGCGTGACGCCATAATATGAAAAGGAAACTCCTCGCCATGAAACACATCCTGCTTGCCGGCCTCGCCGCGCTAATCACTACAACAACCCTCCTGGGCACTGAACCCGAGGCCTTCACTCCCAAGCCCGACACCACCCGGGCCATCCACCCGACGGATCCGGGGCGCGCGTTCATGATGAATGCGAAGATCGGCATTTTCGTCCACTACACCGCGGGCCAGTCTGATTTCGCTTACGGCAAGCCCAATCCACAGCCCTGGGACCTGGATGCGCATGCCGATGCTTTTGACGTTAAAGCCTTCGCTGACGCGGTCGAGGATATGGGGGCGCAATATGTGATCATGACCTCCTTTCATGCGGCAATGAGACTGCTGGGACCCAGCAAGGTCATGGTCGACATCGGCATGCCCACGCACCAGTCCAAGCGCGACATGATCGGCGACCTTGCCGATGAACTGAACAGGCGCAACCTCGCGCTCTGCCTCTACGTCCATCCGACCGACCAGCACGACCTGTCGCAAGAGGAGCGTGCGTTGTTCGGCTGGGGGCCGGAAGTTGACGGTCAGCCGGGGCCGAAGCTCGGTCTCTGGCCGAATCCGAAATGGGATGCTTTCCTGCTGGGGCTGTTCAAGGAAATCAGCCAGCGCTACGGGAAACGGGTTTCGGGCTATTGGATCGATCAGCATTCGGGCAAGTTGTTTCCGGATGCCGGACGGCTGGCCGTGGCCTTGCGGGCCGGCAACCCGGATGCGGTGATCTGGCAGAACTCGGGCGCCTACGTCCCGGCCGGACTCTCCCTTGAGGACGCTTGGTGCGCCCCCGAGGGCGGGCAGCTTGCGCATGGGGCAGATGACCAGCATTGTCTCCTTCCCTTGAAAGACTGGTGGTACCAAAGCGATGAGGTGGTGGTTCCGGTGGAGGAACTTTTCCGGGCGGTTGCAAGGCACAACGGCTGTCCAGGCAAGAAGTGCGGCGTCGACATTGGGTTGACGCCCTACGCCACCGGCTATGCACCCAAGGTGAAGGCGATGATGGCTGAGTTCGGAAAACTGTGGCGTGAACGCAAGGTGTCGCTGCTCAACACACGGCCCAGCACGATCCTGAAGATCGAGCAGAACGCAGTACCCTGGCCGATAGTGGCGACGGACTCTCTCGATGGTTCAACGGTGTATGTCCATGTGTTGATCCCGCCGGCCGGAAAATCAATCAGCCTCCCCGCGCTCGCCGATGCCCGGAAGATTATCTCCGCTTCGCTCCTGCTCGGCGGCACCGAAGTGAAATTCAAACAGTCGGAGAAAGCCGTTGAGTTGTCGCTGCCCGAAGAGGTGAAATGGGATACGGTGGATACCGTGATCGTTCTTGGGATTGAGTGAAATCAAAAGAAAGGATCGAAAAATGAAACGAATACTAACAGTAGGATTGATGATAGTTGGATGGGTCGCCGGTCTTCCGTCGGCTCAGGCTGCCGACGTGACCCACCTGCGCTGCGAATATCTCGTGAACCCGCTCGGCATCGATGTGGCGATGCCGAGGCTGAGTTGGGTGATTGAAGAGAAGGCTGAGGGCGGAAACCTGAAACCTGAAAGGGGAGTCAGACAAACCGCTTATCAGATTCTGGTGGCGAGTTCGGAAGAGTTGTTGAAGAAAGACCAGGGCGACCTGTGGGACAGCGGGAAGGTGGAGTCGGAGCAGAGTGTCTTGGTTGAGTATATCGGAAAACCACTGGGGTCGTGGAAACAATGTCATTGGAAGGTGCGGGTATGGACTCTGACCTCTGACCTCCGACCTCTGACATCTTCATCTTGGAGTGAGCCGGCGATGTGGTCAATGGGCCTGATGAAGCCGGAAGATTTCACGGCAAAATGGATTACCCATCCGGATCCAAAGCGGCTTTCTCATCCCTGGCTGCGCCGGACTTTTGAGATGAAGGAAGGTGTTGAACGGGCGGTGATGTATATCAACACCGGTTCCTATTATGAATTGCACATCAACGGCAGGAAAGTCGGTTCGTATGTGCTGGAACCCGGTATCACACAGATCAACAAGCGTTTGAGCGTCAATTCCTATGATGTAACCTCCTGCCTGGTTAAAGGCACGAACACGATTGCCCTCTGGATGGGTCCAGGATGGCATCAGCCGCGTAACGGCAATACCTACAACGCGCCGATTCTGCGTGCCCAGTTGAATATCGATACTCACTCCGGACCGATGGTGCTCGGGACTGACGCAAGCTGGCGGATAAAGGATAGCTGTATTTCGCAGATCGGCGGCTGGTGCTGGAATGACTTCGGCGGCGAGCGTTTTGACGCCAGGGAGTATGTCGGAGATTGGGATCAGGCCGGCCTGGACGATTCCCAGTGGGTGCAGGCGCGTGAAATACCGGCGCCGCTGGTCGCGCATTCCTGGCAGGGCTGCGAAAGCGCGCGGCTGAGCGATCCGGTGAAGCCAGTCGAGATTCGGCGACTGCAAAACGGCAAATGGGTGATAGACTTCGGGCGCCCCCTGACTGGCTGGATGCGGCTAAATATGCACGATCTCAAGGCCGGGCAGGAAGTGCAGATCAATTATGCCGACATCGATGACAACCGCAACGCGCGGAAGCTGGCATTCATGGTCAATGACGACGGATTCCAGGATTTCAATCAGAAGGATGTTTTCATAAGCGCCGGGAAGGGCGCTGAAACATTCTGCTCAAAATTCAATTACCACAGCTTTCGGTATGCCGTCATTGCCGGACTTGACCGTGAACCTTCCGTCAATGATGCAGAAGCAATGATGATAGAGCCCGACCTTTCATCCGCAGGTTCATTCGAATGTTCAAACGATCTGTTCAACCGGATTCATGAGATCACGCGCTACACGCTGCGCACCCAGAATCCATGTCTGGCGCTGGGCACCGGGGAGGCACGTGAGAAATCGGCTTATGGCGACGGCGGCGCCCATCTTTCCGGATATGTGTATAATTTCAAGTGTGACGCCAATTTGAAAAAGTGGATCCGTGACTATAGTGATGCCCAGCGGAATGACGGCTGGTTCACGCATACAGCGCCAGCTTTTGAAGATCACGGCGGCGGACCGGCGTGGGGCGGTCAGGCCAGCGAGCTGGTCCGGCGGATGCTCCTCTATTATGGGGATAGAGGCATTGTGGAGCAGATGTACGACAAGCTCAGAAAGTATGTCGATTTCGTGGAAAGCAAAACCCGCGATGACATCCTGCGGTCCTATACGCCAACCACGCGTGGTGAGGATATGATGTTCATCGGCGATTGGGCGCGTCCCGCAGCGTCCGCCGGCCAGGGCTTCAACATGGACAAAAATGAGGAACGTGAGTTTTTCAACAACTCCTACCGCGTGTTGCTGTGGCAGCAATTGCAGGACTTTGCCGCGAGTATCGGCCGTACCGATGAAGTCAGCAGATGCGGGGAGCGGCTGGCGACGATTCGACCGCTCGTTCATAAGACATTCTACCAGCCGGACAAGGGCGTCTACCTTTACAGCAGCCAGAGCAGTCTCGCAATGGCGCTTTATACGCGAATTCCGCCGCCGGAGTTGCGTCCGAAAATCATGGCGCAATTGGAGAACATGATCGTGGTCGAGAAACAGGGCCATCTCGATACCGGCCTGCTGGGAACATTTGTCCTGCTCGACCTGCTGATACAGGAGAACCGGAATGATCTTGTTGATCTGATCATGGGACAGACGACTTATCCAGGGTGGGGATATCTGGTCAAAGAATTGGGGCTCAAGACGTGGCCTGAAACCTGGAGCGGCTGGGGCAGCCATGTGATTCTTGTCACGGCAACGCCGGGCTCGTGGTTCTTCGAGGGGCTTGGCGGAATTCTGCCCGATCCGGTGAATCCCGGGTTCAAGCATTTCATGCTGCGGCCCGGCATCGTCAAGAGTGTCGACTGGGTCAAGTGCAGTTACCAATCCCCCTACGGCGGTATCGTGAGCAACTGGAAACTTGAAACTCGAAACTTGACGATGGACGTTACAATTCCAATCAATACCACTGCGACCGTGTATGTGCCTGTCGCGGCGAAGCCTGGCGAAGACGGACCGGCCAAGGACTCCGTCGGTGTGACCGAATCCGGTAAACCGGCTGCGAAAGCGAACGGCGTGAAGTTCCTGCGGATGGAAAACAACGCCGCGGTTTATGAGGTGGGTTCCGGAACCTACCAATTCCAATCCACGCTACCGGAAACCATCAAAGGGAATGCCAAATGAAAGGAAAAGAACAATTGAATAAGCTAACAGCACTCACCCTCACTGTCCTACTGCTGGTGCCGCTGGCCAAGCTGTATGCTGCCGTTGAGCCGGAACGATGGACAGCGGTAAAAGCAAACGAATGGTATGAAAAGCAACCCTGGTTAGTCGGCTGCAATTTTCTGCCGAGCACTGCGGTCAATGATGTCGAGATGTGGCAGCAGGAGACTTTCGACCCGCAGACCATCGACCGTGAGCTAGGCTGGGCGCAGGACCTCGGCTTCAACACGGTGCGTGTCTTTCTCAACTTCGTGGTCTGGCGCGAGGATGCCGCAGGCTTGAAAAAGAGGTTTTCTGAATTTCTGAAGATGGCCGACCGGCATGGGATTGCGGTGATGCCGATTCTCTTCGATGATTGCAACTTTGCCGGGCGCGTCGCCGCTGCGGGCAAACAGCCGGATCCGGTTCCCGGCGTCCATAACAGCCAATGGGTGTCGAGCCCGCCGCTGGCGATGGTGCCGGACCGTGCGGCCTGGCCTGCCTTGGAGCAATATGTCAAAGATATGGTAGGCTCCTTTGCGCACGACCGGAGGATTGTCATCTGGGATCTCTACAACGAACCCACTAACGGGATGGGCGACAAGAGTCAGCCGTTAATGGAAGCCACGTTCAGCTGGGCGCGCGAAATGAAGCCGGTCCAGCCGCTCACCACGGGCGCGTGGGCGGATCTCAACAGTCCAAGTTCACGCCGCATGATGGAGTTGTCGGACGTCGTGTCGTTTCATGGTTACGACGGGGTTGCCGGCATCGAGCAGAAGCTGCAGCTGTGTACAGCCCAGGGCCGCCCGGTGCTCTGCACCGAATGGCTGTGCCGCCAGGCAGGCAATGACTTCAAGAGTTTGTTGCCGCTCTTTCGCGACCGCAAGATCGGCTGCTGGAACTGGGGGTTCGTCGCCGGCCGCACCCAGACGTATTTCCATTGGGGGTCCCCGGTCGGCACGCCCGAGCCCGCGCTGTGGCAGCACGACATCCTGCGCAAAGACGGAACACCTTATAATGCGCAGGAAGTCAGGTTCATCAAAGTGACCACGGGCAAGTTGCCTGCCAGTGCGTTGCCCCAACGAAAGATGCTGGTGCCGACGGCGGAAAAGTCCCCAGTGCCGTGGCGCTACGTGACGGAGAAACCGGCAGCCGATTGGATCAAGCCCGATTTCAGCGACGCTGCGTGGAAGCAGGGCGCTGCTCCGTTCGGCACGCAGGAACTTCCCATCGCCCGCAAGCCGAACACACAGTGGACCAGCGCTGATATCTGGCTGCGCCGCGAATTCGACATGCCTGCGGGCACGTCCACCGACTGCGCCCTGCTGCTCCATTACGACGAGGACGCCGAGATCTACATCAACGGCGTGCTGGCGGTGAAGGCGAGCGGCTTCAACGCCGCCTACGAAGCCATCGACATCACGCCGGAAGCGCAGGCGGCGCTCAAGCCCGGCAAGAATGTTATCGCCGCCCACTGCCGTCAGACTGTCGGCGGGCAGTATCTCGATCTGGGCATCGAGGGAGTTTCCTCAGATGCACCTGTCGGCAAAGCGGCTGTTGACGATTCGACTTACCGCGGCTGGAAATCGCTGGCCCTGCGGAACGGTCTCATCGAATTGCAGATCCTGCCGGAAATCGGCGGCCGAATCATCCGGTATAAACTCGGCGGGAAGGAATTCCTGTGGGTGAACCCGCAACTTGCCGGCCAGCTTCCGCCGACCAACGGTCTCGCGGCGGACGGCGGTTGGTTCAATGTCGGCGGCGATAAGCTCTGGCCCGCGCCGCAGGGTTGGGACAACGACCGGCAATGGCCCGGGCCGCCTGACGCCGTGCTCGACGGCCAACCCTACGCGCTGGAGCGACTAGACCCCAAACGCGGCGAGACTGCCATCCGGCTCACCAGTGGCAAGGACCCGCGCAGTGGCATTCAGCTCTCGCGTGTGGTGCGACTCTTCGATGGCAGCACACGCGTAAGCTTCGAAGCCACAATGAAAAATATTGACACCAAACCACGCCGCTGGGGCATCTGGGCGCACACTCAACTGGATGGCGCGAAAGCAGACGGCACGTCGCACAACCCGCTCATGCAGGCGTGGTGTCCGGTGAATCCCCAGAGCCGCTTTCCCAAGGGCTACGACGTGATCTTCGGCGAGAAAGACAACCCGTCGTTCCAGCCCGACGCGCCGCACGGTCTGATGCGGGTGCAGTATCAATATCGGGTCGGCAAGATCGGCCTCGACAGTCACGCCGGGTGGGTCGCCACCGTGGACGGCGAGCGCGGCGCGGTGTTTGTCCAGCGCTTCGTTTTCGAGCCGAAGAAAGATTACCCCGATGGCTCCTCAGTCGAGTTCTGGCTGAATGGCCTCGGCCAAATCCATGCCTACAACAAGGACACGGTCATGCCCACGAATTCCGTGGAGAATCCGTATGTGTTCGAGAGCGAAGTGCTCAGTCCCTTCGCCGAACTCAAGCCCGGTCAGAGTTATACCTGGCATTATGATTGGTATGCCTGCAACATCGGCGGGGATTTTCCCGTGCTGAATTGCACCGACGCGGGAGTTGTTGCCGAACCGTTGGCCGCCACGCTGACAGGTGATACGCTCCAACTTCATGGGAGATTCGGTGTCTTTGCTCCCGGACATCTCGAAGCAGTCCTTCAGGATGCGCACGGGCACGCAGTTGCCACGCAACGCCTGCCGGCACCGGTGACCCCGCTGGCGGTTGCAGTGGTCGACGCTACGCTCAAGGTGCCTGCGAACGCCGCAGCCGTGGTGCTCACGGTTCTTGACATCGATGGCCGCTCCCTGGGGGAACTCGCCCATTGCTCCATTCGCAGCCTCAATCAGCAGCAACAAGCTCACTAACAACGGAAGGATGGAATATGATGAATATGAATGCGAAAACAATGACTACGTCGGTAATTGCCGGACTGTTGGCGGGGCATCTTGCGTTGGCGGCGACGCTGGCTGCGGGGGAGCCGGCGCTGCCGATGGAGGACAAGATGAAGGCCATAGACTGGCAAGACTATGAGGCGAAGAGAGCCCTGCTCACCGGCAAATGGAGCGAGCCGCCTGGGGGCGTCGTTAACCATGGAATGGTGCGCGGCCCCATTCTGGGCAATGGCGATGCCGGAGTCGCTTTCAACAACACCACCACGACTTCCCAGGAGATGCTGATCTCCAAGAGCGATTTCATCACCGATGACGCGAACCTGTTCAACGGCCAGAAACTGGATCCCGTCCCCCTTCCCATCGGCGGCGTCCGCATCAAGAGCAATGCGCCTTCTGGTGCCGGGTATTCCCTGGAGCAGGACATTCTGTCGGCGGAGGTGCGGTTGAAGTCCGGATCGAATCCGCAAGTCTCGGTCCGAAACTGGCTTGCTGCGAACACGAATCTCCTCGTGAGCGAATTGGCCACGGCCTCAACCTCGCCCGTGGCCATCACCCTCGAGGTGTTCGCGAACGGCAATAACGGCAGCTACGCGTTCGATGCCAGCGTTACCGGGGACATTGCCTGGGCGACGCGCCAGACGAAGACCGGGGGAATCGCCCGGTGGACCACGCAGGCGGGAATCAGCACGAGAATATTGGGCGCGACCGCCACAGTCAGCAAGGCGGGCGCCGGCGTGGCGACGGCGAAGTTCAGCCTGGACAACAGGAACAAGGTCTATGTGCTGACATGCATATCGGGAGGCCGTCCCAACAAGACCGCAAAGACAAGCGATGCCAAGCTGGGCGAAGCGGCCGCGTATCTGAACGGGCTTGGCGAAAGCGCCATCGCCACCATCGACCGGGAAACGCGGGACTGGTGGAAACGCTACTACATGAAATCCTATGTCGACTTCAGCGATCCCTTGCTCATCAAGTACTACTATGGCGCGCTGTACGAGCTGGGCTCCTGCATCCGGCCAGGCAAGTGTTGTCCGGGGTTGTACGGGTTGTGGATCACCACCGATAATCCCTCCTGGCATTCGGACATCCACCTTAATTACAACGGGCAAGCGCCGTTCTTCGGGCTCTGCGCCGCGAACCGGCCGGAAATGATGTTCCCCTTCTACACGGTCATCGAGGATTTCATACCCGAAGGCAAAAGGAGGGCCAAAGAAGACCTGGCGAGTCTCGACAGGAGCCTGAACGGCAAGTCCATGCGCGGCATTCTCTATCCGCTCGGGATTCAGAACTGGGGAACGGCAACCGATGTCTACCTGCAGGTGGGGATGTGCGCCTCATACAATGCGCCCATGTTCATGTGGTACTGGGAATACACCCTGGACACCGCCTTCTTGCGGGATCACGCCTACCCGTATGCGCGGCTCCTGGCGGACTGGTATGAGGACTACCTGCTGAAAGAACCTCACAACGGCGACTACCGCTACTACCTCATGGGCGGGGACGAAAACGGCTACGTAAAGAACTTCTGCAACGATCTGGCCCTGGTTCGACGGATCCTCGGGTTTCTCCTCGAGACCAGCGTCATCCTCAATGTGGACGAGGGGCGGCGGGCGAAGTGGCAGGAGATTCTCGATCATCTGAGCGACTACCCCGACGGCCAGACGTATACCGGAACCGGCCTGTGGATGGAAGTCATATTCCCCATCGAGCAGGTCACGCTGGCTTCTCCGACCAACCTTCTCAATGCGGCGCGGCGCGGCTTGGGCGAGGACTGGGGGCAAATCAACTTCTTCCCCCGCGGTTTTCCGGCCGGGGCGAGGATGGGGACCGATGCGACGACGCTTTGGAACGGCATGGCCGGCGTCGTGCAACGCCAACTCCAAACCAATCTGACGATCTACGACGGCACGCACGGCATAGAGAAGGGCGGCGGCATCGAGATGTTTCACTCGATGATGCTGCAGAGCGTCAACGGGGTCCTGCATCTGTACCCCGTTTGGCCGCCATCCAAGACCGGGGTCTTCAGGAATCTGCGGGCCAAGGGGGCATTCTTGGTTTCGGCGGAGAACGATGGGAGCATCAAGAACGTCACGATTCTGAGCGAAAAGGGAACCCCGTGCAGAATCCTGAACAGGTGGGGCGCCGCGCCTCTGGATATTGTCGAATATTGCGACGGCGGCAGCAGGCGGGTCGCGCACACCCTGGCCAATGACATAATCGAGTTTCCCACCAAGCCGGGTGCAGAGTACAGGTTGCGAAGCGGGACGCAGAAGTGACAAGGTCGACGAGTCCTTTGGCTGGGACCTCGGCAATACTGTCAATAGAACAAATGAAAGGATAAGAACAAATGAAGAAGTTAACAACATTCACCCTCGCTGCCCTGCTGTTGGCGCCGCTGGCTTGCCTTCGCGCTGCTGATGCGCCTGCGGCGGCTCCAGCGCAGCCATCCCAGCCAGCCATCCAAGCCGGCACCGTAATGACCTATTCGCGAGTCAGAATCGACCCCGTAAGCCCCGTCGTTTCCATGAAAGTCAACGGGGTTTTGGTAGATGTACAGGACTTCCTGGACACCAGTTATGCACGATTTGCCATGTCCGGCAATGTGACCGTCGAGGTGACCGTTTCTTCCGGACTGAAGGATGTATCTATCCGTCCTCTGGCCTTCGGAATCATCCCCAAGATCAGCGGCAACACATTCACGTTCACGTTGAACCGCCCGACCAAGCTGCGGCTGGACATCAACGGGACGCGCGGTCGTCTGTTCGTCTTTGCCGACCCGCTGGAAGCGCATCCTCCCAAGATTACCGATAGTACAGTCAAGAGTGTCCTGGACTTTGAAGGCATCGACAGTAATGGCAACAGCAACTGCACCGTGGGCATTCAGGCAGCCATTGATTGGGTCTCGCAGCACTATCAGGAAAAAAGCGTCCTGCTTTTTCCTGACGGCGTCTATAAAACCGGAACATTGAACGTAAAGCCGAACGTAACGATTTACCTGTGCAGCGGTGCTGTAATTCTGGCTTCGGACGACAATCGGGACTTTGTGCTGGATCATCACGACCCCAAGAACAACGAACAGTTCAACGTTACCGCCTTCATCACCATGCCCAATTCTCACGATGTGAAGATCATCGGCCGGGGCATGATTGATGGAAACGGCAAAGAACTGCACAAGAAATTCGACATCGATCACCGCTGCGTGACTGTCCTGCCCAGAAATGCCATCAACGTGGTCATGGAAGACGTGATGATCCGCAACGCCTGGATGTGGCATCTGTATTTCAACGGCGGCCACGACATCCGTGTCAGCAACGTGAAATCATTCACCCCGTGGTACAAGGGCTGCGAAGGTGGGGCCAATGATGGATTCAAGTTGCACGAGGGCGGGGTCCACAACGTGTCCTACGAGGACGGCTTCATCGCGGCCTTTGATGACGCCATCACCTTCGGCAGCGGTGCACATCACTGTTCTGTCAAGAACACTATTATTGACCTATCACGCGCCTCGCCCATCCGAATCGCCTTTGATGACGGCAGCCACGACATCAACATCTCCAACATCCACGTGCTTGACAACTCCTACTACTCGATCTTCCTGTCCGACTGCTATCCCGGCTACAAATTCAATCCGGACGTCCCGTACCATGACATCACCTTTTCGGATTGGATCATTGAAGGGAAGCACAAGCTGATCAACTTCAACTTTTACGATGCGGCCACCGCTCCGGTGTTCCACGACATCACTTTCAGGAACATCACGATTGATGACGCCGCGCCCGAGGGACTGATTCGCGGCGGGTCAGAAGAGCGGCAGGTTTACAACGTCACCTTCGAGAACCTGAAGAGCGCCGGCAGGTACCGTACCAGCGCAAAGGACGCCAACATTGCCGTCGGACCATTCGCCCGCGATATCAAGTTCCAAGTAACCGGAGAGCATTAACATTGCGCCTCGGCCAATTTGGCACTGTCAACCGCCGAAACTCGAAAATGAACCAGTATCCGCACGGCACAGGAATACGCGCATGAACAAACTCACATTCCTCACCCTCACCGCCCTGCTGCTGGCGCCGCTCGCCGCGCTCCACGCCGCTGAAACGCCGATGCCGGCAGGCAAGCCTGTCTTCCGCGACTGCGTGGACTACGTGAGGCCGTGGATCGGGTCGAAAACCGGGCGCTGGTTCCAGACGGTGAGCGGGTGCCGGCCGTTCGGCCTGGTTGGCATCACGCCGGACACGGAGCTTGGAAGCCGTTATAGTGGCTGCGGATATGTGTACCAGAAGCCCAACATCTTCGGCTTTTCCCATCTGCATGGTTGGGGACTTGCCGGGATCCTCGTCATGCCGACCGTGGGCGGCGTGGCGCCAGCGCAGGAGCCTGGTGGCTGGAATTCTGTTCACCAGCACACCAATGAAGTCATGACTGCCGGCTATCACAAGGTGCTGCTGGACCGCTACGGCATCACCGCGGAAATCACTTCCACCGCCAGGGCGGGCTTCCACCGCTGGACCTTCGCCAGCGACGGTGTGGCGGACATCTTCTTCGACTTGCATTCCGAGCTTTCCGAAGCCGATCAGGTTGACGCCGAAGTGACCAAAGTGAGCGATACGGAAATCGAAGGCTGGGTCCGCCTGAAAGCCAACTGCGAGTTCCCTGGCGGCGATGTCGGCAAGGTCTATTTCGTCGCCCGCTTCAGCAAAGCTTTTGAATCCCTGCGCGCCTGGAAGAACGCCGACCTGGGCGCTGTCAGTTCGGCCACTGGTCACCCGCTGGTTGTCTATCCACGATTTCCGGTCAAACGCGGCGATGTTCTGGCGATGAAGATCGGGCTGTCGTTCTGCGGTACGGGACAGGCCCGCAAGAACCTGGACATCGAGATCGGCACGCGGGATTTCCAGGCGATTCATGACGAATCCCGCGCCGAGTGGAACGAATGGCTCGGCAAGGTCCAGGTCACCGGCGGGACCGAGGAACAACGCATCAAGTTCTACACCGACGTGTGGCACTCGCTCTTCGGACGACAGACCCTCAACGACGTGGACGGCACGTACTACGACCGGATGAATAACAAGGTCCGTCAACTCCCGATGGCGAACGGCAAGCCGAAGCACCGGGTTTTCAATACCGACGCAATATGGTGGACCATGTGGAATCTCAATCTGTGGTGGGGACTGGCTTATCCGTCCGTCCTGGAGGAATGGGTGCAGGACTCACTGCTGTGGTATGACAATGATCCGGAGCACCGCATCCCCTGGGGAAATGTCAACGGCGGACATAGTTGGATCATGATGGGCTGTGAACGGACACCCCTGATCTGTCGAGCTGTCCAGATGGACATGACCGGCTTCGACGTGCAGAAGGCCTACACCGCACTCAAACAGATGCATTCCTCACCACGAGGAGGAGGGCAGGGATGGATGGACGGCATCGACGATTACCTTTCCATCGGATACATACCGTGCGACAGTGGCATCTTCGATGGGTGTCGTTCGGCTTCGCTGACCTGCGATGACGCCTACACCGACTGGGTCCTGGCCCAATTTGCGCAGAAGTTGGGACGCAGCGACGACTACGCCGCGCTGATGAAGCGATCCGGAAACTGGAAAAATCTGTGGGACGGGCAGTACATCCGCCCGCGCTACCGCGACGGGCGCTGGGCCGAGATCGATCCTCTGGTTGGCAGGAACCG
>JAPLUI010000208.1 GCA_026397725.1 Verrucomicrobiota bacterium
CATGGCGTTCATCGGGGATTTCCCGTTCGGCACGCCCTGCTTCGCGTTCAATGCCGACGAGTATTCGTGCGCGGAAACCATCTCGCACGAGGCGGGCCACACCCTGGGCTTGCACCATGACGGCCGCAGGACTCCGCCGGAAGCCTACTATGCCGGCCACGGCAGCGGGCCGACCGCCTGGGCGCCGATCATGGGTGCCGGCTATCTGGGCACGCCGTTCAAGAACGCGACCCAGTGGAGCTGCGGCGAGTATCCGGAAGCCGACAACCAGGAGGACGATGTGGCGCTCATTGCTTCCGCCATCAATGCGTTCGGTTATAGGCTGGATGACAAGGGCAACACGAAGGAAGGCGCCTCGCCGCTGGGCGTGGCCGGCACGACCGTTAGGGACGCGGGGATCATCGAACGGCCAAGCGACGTTGACTGGCTGCGCTTTACCGCCGGTGCGGGCACGGTGGCGCTCACCGTCGAGCCGCTGGATGTGAACTCCGCCGACACGATGGGTGCGAACCTGGCGGTGAAACTCCGGCTTTACGACGCGAACGGCGGCCTGTTGCAGGAGGCGGACGACCCATCCGGCCTCGCGGCCACGCTGACCCGGACGGTTGGCACAGGAACCTACTATCTAACAGTCGAAGGCGAGGCGCGGGGCACGGCGGCGAGCGGTTTCACCAAGTATGGCAGCCTCGGCCAATACACGGTGAGCGGTACGGTGCCGGCGGTGGTCAGCGACCCGGTGCCCCCGACGGTGGCGATCACCTCGCCCGGCGGCGGAACAACCGATGTGCCCGGTCTCACGGTGGCGGGAACGGCGGACGATAATGTGGCGGTGGCGGCGGTGGAAGTGCGGCACAACGGCGGCGCGTGGACGACCGCTGCGGGTACCCAAAGCTGGTCGCTGGCGGTGACGCTGGCGGCGGGTGCCAACACGCTGGAAGCGCGGGCGCGGGACACCTCCAACAACCTGTCGGGAGTGGCGGTGCGCACGATCACATACGCGGCCAGCGCGCCGAGACTCGTGGTTGAGCAGCCTGCGGGCCGGGCGCTCACGAGCGGTGTGAGTTCGGTTTCGTTCGGTTCGCGGGCCGTGGGCTTGGCCTTTACGAAGACCTTCACGCTCCGCAACGCGGGCACCGCGCCGCTGACCAGCCTCGCGGTGACGCTGGCCGGGGCCAATCCGGAGGACTTCTCGGTTGGCAGTCTAACCGCCACCAGCCTGCTGCCCGGGGCGAGCGCGACGGTATCGGTGGGTTTCGCGGCGGCGGCCGAGGGGATGCGCAACGCGACACTGCAGATCGCCAGCAACGATCCGCTCCGCAACCCGTTCCGCACCGGCCTGAGCGGCACCGGACTGCCCGCCCCTGGCACCCAATACCTCTGGACCAACCTCGCCGGCATGCCAGGGGGAATTGGAAGTGCTGATGACAGGGGCGGCGCCGCGAGATTCAATCATCCCGGTGGGGTCGCGGTGGACGGCAGCGGGAACTTGTATGTCGCGGATAACGGTAACAACACGATCCGCAAGGTGACTTCTGCGGGAGTGGTGACGACCTTTGCCGGCAGTCCGGGGCAATGGGGCGATGTGGACGGCACGGGTAGCGCCGCGAGGTTCTCTTACCCCAATGGAATCGCGGTGGATGGAAACGGGAACCTGTATGTTGCGAATACCTGGAGCCACACAATCCGCAAGGTGACTCCCGCTGGGATGGTGACGACCTTGGCCGGCAGACCGGGTTATTACGGCAGCGTGGATGACACGGGCAACGCCGCGAGATTCAATCAACCTGAAGGAATCGCGGTGGACGGCAGCGGGAATCTGTATGTCGCGGATACCAGCAACCATACGATCCGCAAGGTGACGCCATCGGGAGAGGTGACGACCTTGGCCGGCAGTCCGGGGCAATGGGGCTATGTGGACGGCACGGGCAGTGACGCGAGATTCTTTTGTCCTACCGGAATCGCGGTGGACGGCGGCGGCAGCCTGTATGTTGCGGACAAGTTCAACAACACAATCCGCAAGGTGACTCCTTCGGGGGAGGTGACGACCTTGGCCGGTAGTCCACACCACGAAGGCAGCGCGGACGGCACGGGCAGCGCCGCGAGGTTCTCGGATCCTTACGGAATCGCGGTTGACAGCAGCGGGAACCTGTATGTTGCCGACTACGCCAATGACACGATCCGCAAGGTAACAGCAGCGGGCGTGGTGACGACCCTGGCTGGTAGTCCACTACAGGAGGGCAGCGCGGATGGTACGGGCGGTGCCGCGAGGTTCTTTAGTCCTCTCGGAATCGCGGTGGACGGCAGCGGAAACCTGTATGTTGCGGACGAATGGAATCACACGCTCCGGAAGATCACACCTGCGGGTTTGGTCACTACGTTGGCTGGCAGTTCGGGTTACTCTGGCAGCGCGGACGGCACGGGCAGCGCCGCGAGATACAGCAATCCTGCAGGAATATCTGCGGAAGGCAGCGGCAACCTGTATGTTGCGGACGGCTCCAACAACACGATCCGCAAGATAACTGCTTCGGGCGTGGTGACGACCTTGGCCGGCAGTCCGGGGCAATGGGGCCATGTGGACGGCACAGGCAGCGCCGCGAGATTCCTTTCTCCTGAGGGAATCGCGGTGGACGGCAGCGGCAACCTGTATGTCGCCGATTGGGGCACCTGCACCATCCGCAAGGTGACTCCTGCGGGCATGGTAACGACTTTGGCGGGCAGTCACGAGCAAGTGGGCAGTGCGGATGGCGCAGGCGGTGTTGCGACATTCTATTACCCCAAAGGAATTGCGGTGGACACAAGCGGGAACCTTTATGTCGCTGATTACTACAACTGCACGATTCGGAAGGTGACCCCGTCGGGCGTGGTAACGACCTTGGCCGGCAGTCCGGGAAGAGGGGCTTGCGCGGACGGAACGGGCAGCGCCGCGAGATTCTATTATCCTTCCGGAATCGCGGTGGACGACAGCGGAAACTTGTATGTTGTCGAGTTAGGCTGCACGATCCGCAAGGTGACTCCTTCGGGCGTGGTGACTACCTTGGCCGGCAGTTTTAACCAATCGGGCAGCGCGGATGGCACGGGCAACGCCGCGAGATTCATGAAACCTGAAGGAATCGCGGGGGACGGCAGAGGGAATCTGTATGTCGCGGATACCGGTAACCATACGATCCGCAAGGTGACGCCATCGGGCCTGGTGACGACGATTGGGGGCCGGGCCGGGCAAGGCTCGGGAAACGACGGAATTGGCACGGCTGCGCGGTTTTCCCATCCAGAAGGAATCACGGTTACCACTTCAGGTTTGATCTATGTCGCCGACACCGAAAACAACCGCATCGTCGTCGGCACGCCGTTGGCACCCGGGGCGGTGACGCCGCCGCTGACGGCGTGGCGGCTGGATCAATTCGGCACCTCCTCCAACAGCGGCGCCGCGGCTGATGCCGCCGACCCGGACGGTGACGGGCGGAGCAATTTGCTGGAATTCGCCCTCAACGGCAACCCGCATGTTTCCGATCCCGCGCTCCAGCCGGTGCCAGGCCGCACCGGCAACCTGATGCGGCTGAATTACACCCGCCGCAGCGATGCGCTGGACTTCACCAGCCGGAGTGAGAGTCTGGACGAAGGGCTATCCTTCGCCGTGGAGTGGTCGGTTGATCTGAAGGCCGACTCATGGTCCACGCTGGGTGTGAGTGAAACGATCCTGAGCGACGACGGCACCACCCAGGACGTGGAGGCCACCGTCCCCCTCGCCGGTCCGCGGATGTTCCTGCGGCTGAGGGTGGGCAAGGAATGATTTTCCCCTGCCGTAACCCTAGCGAGGCTTCGCCCAAGACCCAAGACTGCAAGACCCAAGACGAGAACCCGATCTAACCTCAATGGGAAAATGGAGAACAGCATAGCGGCCAATTTTGACACGGATTGCACGGATTTAACGGATTTAACAGATAATATAACTGTATTCTAACGGACAAGTTGATCCCCCAATAGGCTAGCCGTCAAATATTCACAACTCTCACATAATCCGTTAAATCCGTGTAATCCGTGTCGTCTATTTTCCTCTTTGGGTCTAACAGCATAACGTTCACAAGTTCAAGTATTCCAGTCACACCTCACCAACCCCCAACTCCATGAAACCAAGCTCCACTCCTCGCTCCACCCATCGTTTTGCAATCAACCTTCGTCATCTCGCACTGGTCCTGATCGGCTTGGCCGGCGTCGCCTGGTGGTGCCAGCGCGGGCCTGCGCCGAGCGGGACCGACGAACCGGTTGGAGTGACCTCCCGGCAGGTGGTTGACGGACCCTCCGGATCCTCCGGGCCGGACGGGTCTGGCGCGGCACCATCGTCGCGCCCGCGGCGGCAGGCGGCGGCGGCCGCCGCCACCGGGTCCACCGTGGCGGCATTGGCGAACGGATTCCGGCGGGCGGGAGGTGGTTCGGTCGCGCCGGAGGTGTTGGCCGGCTTGCGCGGCAGCAAGAGGGGCGACGCGGTGGAAGTGAGGTTGCCGGGGCTGCGCTTGTCCGGCGGGGTTGATTCGGTGTTGGACGGGGGCGGGGTCTGGCATGTCGGCATCGAGGTGGCGGACGGGCGCGGCCGCATGGTGGTCAGCGGCCGGGATGACGGGTTGCTCACGGCCACCGTGAACCTCTACGGCGAGGAGCCGGGGCTGAAGCTGGCCAATACCCTGGCGGACCCGCAGGTGCGGATCGAGGAGCTTCCCTATTGCGAAATGGTCTGTGCCGAACCCGGCACGCGCTACCCGGCCAAACCGGCGGCGGAAGCAACGGCCTTCGCCCCGCCCGCCGACGGCGGGGACATGCCGCGGAACGGGCCGCCGGGACCGGTGGTGGAATTGCAGGGGCTGCCGGGAGCCGCCGCAGTGCTTTACATCGACCTCGACGGCGAGACCGTGGTTCACCCGAAATGGAACGGCGGCTCCGCGATCACCTGCGCGGCGCATGCCCGGCACACCGACGCGGCGTGGGTGACCCGGGTGTGGCAACGGGTATGCGAGGACTTCGCGCCCTTCGCCATCAATGTGACGACGGTGCGTGCGGTCTATGACTCGGCACCGGCCAACAAGCGGGTGATGTGCGTGGCGACCCCGAGCCAGGCCTGGCTGGGCAACGCCACTCCGCTCGGCGGCATGGCGTTCATCGGGGATTTCCCGTTCGGCACGCCCTGCTTCGCGTTCAATGCCGACGAGTATTCGTGCGCGGAAACCATCTCGCACGAGGCGGGCCACACCCTGGGCTTGCACCATGACGGCCGCAGGACTCCGCCGGAGATCATGGGCGCGGGCTATCTGGGCACGCCGTTCAAGAACACGACCCAGTGGAGCTGCGGCGAGTATCCGGAAGCCGACAACCAGGAGGACGACCTGTCGCTGATCGCCTCCGCCATCAACGCGTTCGGTTATAGGCTGGATGACAAGGGCAACACGAAGGAAGGCGCCTCGCCGCTGGGCGTGGCCGGCACGACGGTTGGGGACGCGGGGATCATCGAACGGCCGAGCGATGTGGACTGGCTGCGGTTCACTGCCGGGGCGGGCACGGTGGCGCTCACCGTCGCGCCGCTGGATCTGAACTCCGCCGACACGATGGGCGCGAACCTGGCGGTGAAACTCCGGCTTTACGACTCGAACGGCGGCCTGTTGCAGGAGGCGGACAACCCGTCCGGCCTCGCGGCCACGCTGACGCGGACGCTTGGCACCGGAACCTACTATCTAACAGTCGAAGGTGCGGCGCGGGGCACGGCGGCGAGCGGGTTCACCAAATACGGCAGCCTCGGCCAATACACGGTGAGCGGCACGGTGCCGGTGGTGGTCAGCGACACGGTGCCGCCGACGGTGGCGATCACCTCGCCCGGCGGCGGAACGACCGATGTGCCCGATCTCACGGTGGCGGGAACGGCTGACGACAACGTGGCGATGGCGGCCGTCGAGGTGCGGCTCAACGGCGGCGCGTGGGTGGCGGCGGCGGGCACCCAAAGCTGGTCGTTGGCGGTGACGCTGGCGGCGGGTGCCAACACGCTGGAAGCGCGGGCGCGGGATACCTCCAACAACCTGTCGGAAGTGGCGGCGCGCACGATCACCTATGCGCCCAGCGCGCCGAAGCTTGTGGTGGAGCAGCCGGCGGGCAGGGCGCTCACGAGCGGTGTGAGTTCGGTTTCGTTCGGTTCGCGGGCCGTCGGCCTGGCCTTTATGAAGACCATCACGCTCCGCAACGCGGGCACCGCGCCGCTGACCAGCCTCGCGGTGACGCTGGCCGGGGCCAACCCGGAGGACTTCTCGGTTGGCACTCTTAGCGCCACCAGCCTGTCACCCGGGGCGAGCGCGACGGTATTGGTGAGTTTCGCGGCGACCGCCGGGGGGATGCGCAACGCGACCCTGCAGGTGGCGAGCAACGACCCGCTCCGCAACCCGTTCCGCATCGGCCTGAGCGGCACCGGACTGCCCGCTCCGGGCACCCAATACCTCTGGACGAACTTCGCGGGAATGCCAGGAGGGCCGGGAAGTGTTGATGGGATGGGGGGGAGCGCTAGGTTTGATAACCCCGTGGGTGTTGCCGTGGACGGAAACGGGACCCTGTATGTTGCGGATACCAACAACCACACAATTAGGAAGGTAACTCCGTCTGGTGTGGCGACGACCTTGGCTGGCAGTCCCGGGCAATCTGGCAGCGTAGATGGTATGGGGAGTACCGCGAGATTCTATTCCCCAAGGGGAATTGCAGTGGATGGAAACGGAAATGTCTATGTTGCGGATACCATGAATCGCATAATTCGCAAGGTGACCCCTTCGGGCGTGGTGACGACCTTTGTCGGCAGCCCAGGGCACAGCGGCAGTTCAGATGGCACGGGGAGTAACGCGAGATTCCAATTTCCCGACTATATTGCTGCGGACGGCAGCGGGAATCTCTATGTCACGGATGGTGGGGCTCGCACGATTCGCAAGGTGACGCCCTCGGGCGTGGTGACGACCTTGGCCGGCAGCCCAAATCTAATTGGCTACACGGACGGCACAGGTAGTTCGGCTAGATTCGACGCTCCTTGGGGAATTACAGTGGACGGAGCAGGGAATGTTTATGTCGTGGAAAACAATAGATGGACGATTAGGAAGATTACACCTTCGGGAGTGGTGACGACCTTGGCCGGTAGTCCCGGGCAAGGGGGCAGCGCGGATGGCGTGGGAGGTGATGCAAGATTCTACATGCCCAAGGGGATCACAGTGGATACAAGCGGCAACCTGTATGTTGCGGACAGCGGTAACGACACGATTCGCAAAGTGACCCCGTTGGGCGTTGTGACTACCTTGGCCGGGAGTCCAGGACAACGGGGCAGCGCGGATGGCACGGGGGGGGGCGCGAGATTCTTTTATCCTGACGGAATCGCGGTGGATGGTAGCGGGAATCTCTATGTGGCGGATACCTACAACAGTCTAGTTCGGAAAGTCATGCCTTCGGGAGTGGTGACGACGTTGGCTGGTAGTTGGGGGCAACAGGGCGGCGTGGATGGCACGGGAAGTGACGCTAGGTTCTCTTCTCCACGTGGGATTTCAGCGGATGGCAGTGGAAACTTCTATGTCGCGGATTACGGAAACAACGCGATTCGTAAGGTGACCCCATCGGGATTGGTGATGACCTTCGCAGGAACGCCGGGTACCGGCGGCGGCAGGGATGGTACCGGCAGTGCCGCGAGATTTAGTTTGCCTGAAGGAATCGCGGTGGACGGCAGCGGGAACCTATACGTCGCCGATTCGGGCAACTGCACAATCCGCAAGGTGACTCCCGGTGGGATGGTGACGACCTTGGCAGGCAGTCCCGGAGAATTGGGCAGCGCGGATGGCGTGGGAAGTGATGCAAGATTCTACATGCCCAATGGAATCGCGGTGGACGGCAGCGGGAATCTCCATGTCGCGGATCGTGCCAACCACATCATTCGCAGAGTAACCTCGGCCGGTACGGTCACCACCGTGGCCGGGAGTCCAGGGTTAACAGGCAGCGCGGACGGCACGGGCGAGGCGGCAAGGTTCAATGTGCCGAAGGGAATTGCGATAGATGCGGGCGGCAATCTCTATGTCGCCGATACCGACAACCACACGATCCGCAAAGTGACCCTGACGGGCGTGGTGACGACCTTGGCTGGCAGCCCGGGGCAGATTGGCAGTCTGGATGGCATCGGCAATGCCGCTAGATTCCACAATCCGGCGGGAATTGCGACGGATGGAAATGGAAATCTCTATGTCGCCGACACTGACAACCACTCGATCCGCAAGGTGACGCCATCGGGCCTGGTGACGACGATTGGAGGGAGGGTGGGACAGGGCTCGGGAAACGACGGAATTGGCACGGCTAGCCGCTTTTCATCACCAGGTGGAATTGCAGTCTCTGCGTCAGGAATGATCTATGTCGCTGACACCGAAAACAACCGCATCGTCGTTGGCACGCCGCTGGCGGCTGGGGCGGTAACGCCGCCGCTGACGGTGTGGCGGGTGGATCGCTTCGGCACCTCCTCCAACAGTGGCACGGCGGCCGACATCGCCGACCCGGACGGTGACGGGCGGAGCAATTTGTTGGAATTCGCCCTCAACGGGAACCCGCATGTTTCCGATCCCGAGATCCAACCGGTGCCAGGCCGCACCGGCAACCTGATGCGGTTGACCTACACCCGCCGGAGCGACGCCCTGGACGAGGGTCTGTCATTCGCCGTGGAGTGGTCGCTTGATCTGAAACCCGACTCATGGTCCACGCTGGGTGTGAGTGAAACGATCCTGAGCGACGACGGCACCACGCAGGATGTGGAGGCCACCGTGCCCCTCGCCGGTCCGCGGATGTTCCTGCGCCTGAGGGTGGGCAAGGAATAAGATCAAGAAACGTTACTACTCAGGTTCCAAAGAATTCATGGCAGAATCATTTATGGCAGAATCATTTATGGCAGAATCATTTGTCAAGAGTCTTGAGGGGGATTCATTACTGGTTGGCCTGTCTGCGTGCGGATGCGCACAGACATGGGTTGGTCCAATGACTTTTTCCAATTCTGAAATGATTCTGCCATAAATGATTCTGCCATACCTGAGTAGTAACCAAGAAACCACGAATGGACGCCAAAAAAATCAACAACCCCCAACTCCATGAAACCAAACTCCGCTCCTCGCTCCACCCATCGTTTTCCAATCAACCTGCGTCATCTCGCACTGGTCCTGATCGCCTTGGCGGGCGTTGCCTGGTGGTGCCAGCGCGGGCCTGCGCCGAGCGGGACCGACGAACCGGTTGGAGTGACCTCCCGGCAGGTGGTTGACGGACCCTCCGGATCCTCCGGACCGGACGGGTCTGGCGCGGCACCATCATCGCGCCCGCGGCGGCAGGCTGCGGCTGGCGCTGCCACCGGGTCCGCCGTGGCGGCATTGGCGGACGGGTTCCGGCGGGCGGGAGGTGGTTCGGTTGCGCCGGAGGTGTTGGCCGGCTTGCGCGGCAGCAAGAGGGGCGACGCGGTGGAAGTGAGGTTGCCGGGGCTGCGCTTGTCCGGCGGGGTTGATTCGGTGTTGGACGGGGGCGGGGTCTGGCATGTCGGGATCGAGGTGGCGGACGGGCGCGGCCGGATGGTGGTCAGCGGCCGGGATGACGGGTTGCTCACGGCCACCGTGAACCTCTACGGCGAGGAGCCGGGGCTGAAGCTGGCCAATACCCTGGCGGACCCGCAGGTGCGGATCGAGGAGCTTCCTTATTGCAGAATGGTGTGTGCCGAACCCGGCACGCGCTACCCGGCCAAACC
>JAPLUI010000336.1 GCA_026397725.1 Verrucomicrobiota bacterium
CATGGCGGCGATGGAAATGATGCGTAAAGACCCCAATTATACCTTTTGCATGGAGTGCTCGCTCCACGCGATGGAATTCCTCGAGGCCCATCCGGAATTGCGCGACGAAGTCATCCAGCGCATGAAGGAAGGCCGGCTGGAATTCGGCGCCACCTACAACCAGCCGTATGAATCCTGGCTCTCCGGCGAGGAGTTGGTCCGCGAAACCTACTTCGGCCGCCGCTGGATCAAGAAGAATTTGCCGGGCTGCGACGCCAAGGTTGCGTTCAACCCGGACCCGCCCGCCCGCGCGCTTCAGATGCAGCAGATTCTATCAAAGGCCGGCATTTCCTATATGTTCATCAGCCGCTATCACGAGGGCCTGTATCGTTGGCAAAGCCCCGACGGCAGCAGCATCCTGGCCTACACGCCGGGTCATTATGGCCAACATCTCCCGTTGCTCAACGGCACGCCGGCCAACGGCATCGCCGGCATCGACAACAAACTGGCGCAACAGGCGCCGTATTACGAAAAGTATCGGATTCCCCCGGTCTATTGCCTGTTCAACAGCATGGATTGCACGCGCCCGGTTGACTTCACGCCGCTGGTCAAGGCCTGGAATGCGCGTGGCAAACCCCCGGTGATGCGGTATTCCTCCATCGTGGGTTTTTTCGAACAGTTAGACAAGCCGTCCGCGCGTTTCCAAACCCTCATGGGCGAACGTCCCGATGTGTGGGCCTATATCACCGGCCCCACCCACCACCGGACCGCCTCGGTCAAACGCGAAGCCGCGCGCCTCCTGCCGGCGGCCGAGATTTTCACCACCCTGGCTTGCATGTTAGACGGCGGCTTCCGCGATTGGCCGACCCGCGCGCTCAACCAGGCGTGGATGGACGAGATCTACATTGACCATGGCATCGGCGGCACGAATGGCCACATCACTGACGAGGTTTTCCACCGCAAGGTGGAGAGCGCCCGGGACACCGGACGCTTGTTGTTAGACCAGGCGCTCGCCCGCATCGCCGTCCGGGTGAAACCCGCGTCCGGGGTTGGCAAGCCGGTCACGGTGTTCAACACGCTTTCCTGGGTGCGCACCGCGCCGGTGGAAGTCAACGCGGACGGGTTGGTGCACATCGTGGACGCAGGCGGCCGCGAGGTGCCTTGCCAGTGGACCAGTCACGGTGTTTCTAACGAAATCAATGTCGCCGCCACCGGCAAGGCCGCAGCCAGCTCGACATTCAATGCGGAATACGCGGCGGAGAAGGCGGTTGATGGATGCTGGGCCGTGTCCGATCCCAATCCTGAAACCGGCCCGTCCTCGAAATGGGTCTCCGGAGGCGGGGCGGGGCCGCATTGGCTGGTGGTGGATTTCGGTCAGGCACGCGCCATCCACAAGGTCGTGATCCGGCACGAGGGCGTCCTCGGACAGAACGGCAATGAAACCCGCTTCAACACCGCGGATTTCCAGCTTCAAGGCGCGGACCGCAGCGATGGCCCGTGGACCGACCTGGTCCCGCCCGTGATCGGCAACACCGCAGCGCTGACCACCCATAAGTTTGCTCCCAAAAGCGTCCGCTGCCTGCGCGTTCTCATCACCAAGGGGGCGCAGGCAGATGCGCTCGCCCGCATCCAGGAAGTGCAGGCATTCGCGCCCACCACGCCCGCCAAGCGCTTGGTATTCGTGGCCAGGGATGTGCCGGCACTCGGTTACAAAACCTATTACCTCGCCGCCGGAGCGCCCGCGCCCGCCGCAGCAGGCACGCCGTTAGAGAACGGGTACTACCGGATTACCCTGGCCCCCGGCGGCATCAAGAGCATCTTCGACAAATCCCAAAACCGGGAATTGCTAGACACGGGGAAATTCCTCGGCGGCGAGGTGTTTGCGATGCTTTCGGTCGCGCCTGACAACCGCGGTGTCGGCACCGATGCCGGCGAGTTCGCCACGATTCCCCTGCCGGTCATGGACGGGAGTTTCGAGCGCGTCGCCACCCACCGGCCGGAATGGCAACCAATCGAGAACGGGCCGGTGCGCTCGATCTATCAGTTGGAACAGGCGCTTGCCGACGCCACCGTCCGCCAGCGCTTGGTGGTGTGGCATGGGATCAGGCAACTGGATTGTGAGGTGGACCTGGCGGGTTTCAGCGGCAAGCTGTGGCGCGAGTTCCGCATGGCCTTGCCGTTGGCGGTGCGCCAGCCGGCGCTGGCCTATGAGGTTCCGATGGGGGTCGTTGAGATCGGCAAGGACGAGATTCCAACCACCGGCGGCGCCGCCTATGGCTCGCTGAATTACTCGCAGCAATGCCGCGACATCCATCCGCGCTTGATGCAGAATTTCGTGGATGCCAGTGATGCGGTTGGCGGCTTGACCATGAGTTCGAGCGTCTCGATGTTCGATTGGGTGGACCCAACCGCGGATGCGCCGGACATGACCCTGCTGCAACCGGTTCTGTTAGCCTCGCGCGTCAGTTGCAACGGCGGGGGAAACTACTATCCGCAGGCCGGCGACCATGCCTATCGGTTCGCCCTCACCTCACACGACGGCGGCTGGCGCAATGGCTGGCACGACGGCATTTCCGCCAACCACCCGCTGCTGCCAGTGATGGTACAACCCGCGCCTGACGCGTCGCTGCCGGTGGAAAAATGCTTGGTCTCGCTCAGCGTCCCGAACGCGCTCATCAGCACCATCAAAAAATGTGAGGATGATGACGGCATGGTCGTCCGGCTTTGTGAAATGGAGGGCCGCGACACCCAGGCCGCGTTGAACCTTTTCATGCCCGTGCGCAAGGCGAGCCTAACCAACCTGATCGAGGAGGGCGGCAAACCGCTCCCGCTCAAGGCCGGCCAAGTGCAAATCCAGCTCGGTCATCATGCCATCGAAACCCTGAAACTCGAACCGTAACCATGGGCAAACCGGAATTTGTTAGAAAACCGCAACACGCGTGGAATGACCGGAGTCGGATCGCAATGACAGCCAGATACTGATAGACACTCATGACCAACATCCAGAGCAAGACGGGAAGGAACCAGTGGTTTTTGGTGGTGGCGACCTGTGTGTCCACGCTGGGCGGGTTTCTGTTTGGCTACGACAACATTGTGATCAGCGGCGCCATCGGCTATCTCGCCAAGGCCTTCAACCTGAATGCCGCCGGAATCGGCTGGGCGGCGGGCTGCGCGTTGGTCGGCTGCCTGATAGGTTCCGCCGGGGCCGGGTGGATGGCGGACCGCTTCGGCTTGAAGAAAAGCCTGATGTTCTGTGCGGCCTGTTTTGCCGGATCCTCGGCGGGCATCCTGTCTGTGGACACGCTCAATCAATTCGTGGCCTGGCGCATGCTGGGCGGCGTGGGCATCGGCACCGCTTCCATCCTGGCCCCGATGTATATCGCCGAGATTGCGCCAACGCTGATGCGCGGACGACTGGTGACTCTCTATCAGTTAGGCATCGTGCTGGGCATTCTGGCCGCCGTGTTTGTCAACATGCTCATCCAGCAGACGGGTACCGACGCATGGAACCAGGCGGTGGGATGGAAGTGGATGTTCTTCGCCGGGGTGGTGCCGGCGGTCCTGTTTGCGCTGGCCATCATCGCGGCTCTCGAGAGTCCGCGCTGGCTGATGAAGACCGGCCGCTTTGATGAAGGGACGCAGGTGCTGACCCGCATCAACGGCGCGGTGATCGCCGGCGCGGAATCGGTTAGCATCCGCGAATCATTGGTCGAGGAGGAAGGGCGCTTGGGTGAATTGTTCACCCCTGGCTTTGGCCGCGCGTTGATGATCGGGGTGGTGCTGGCCGGGCTCACCCAGACCAGTGGCATCACGCCGGTCTTTTCCTATCTGCCGTCAATTTTCGAGGCGGCGGGCACGCAAAAAGGCGACGCCTTTTTCCAGTCGGTGCTGGTGAGCGGGATCAACCTCGTGTTCACCTTGGTGGCGCTGTGGTTGGTGGACAAGTTGGGGCGCCGCTCGCTGCTGCTCATCGGGACGAGCACGCAAATGCTGGCATTTGCCGCAGTGGGTGCACTCTACTATCAGGTTGGCTATCCGATAGGCATCCTCATCGGCGTGATGGCTTTTGTTGCCGCTCATGCCATCGGCAACGGGGTGGTGTGCTGGGTCATCATCTCCGAGATTTTCCCGACCAAGGTGCGGGGCCGCGCGATGTCGATCGCCACGACCTCGCTGTGGGTGTTTGCCTTTCTTGGGAACCTGGTGTTCCCGGTGATGCAGAAGGGCCTCGGCAATCATGGCACCTTCTGGGTGTTCGCCTTCATGGCTCTGGTGAACATCCTCTTCGTCTATTTCATCGTCCCGGAAACCAAAGGATTCTCGCTGGAGGCCATCGAGAAAATTTTCCGGAACAAACCCGGTGTTCCATCCGGACCGGATGACCGGCGGCAGGAGACCACCTAACCCATGCCATCAGGGAATTTCCCATGAACGAGCGGACTAATCTGTTAGCATTGCTGGGCGGCGGCCAGCCGGAGCGCGTCCCGTGGCTGGGGGATCTGGACTACTGGGCGACGGCGCTGGTCGGCCGGGGGCTCAAGCCGGAGGGATTCATGAGGAGTTCCGCCTACATCGACTGGCATCTGGAGTTGGGCTTGGGCTATTACCTGCAAGGCCATTTCCCCTTCACGACCATCGTGGAGAATTGTGCGGTGCATGAATGGCATGACGGGCACCAGCGGTATCGCCGGATCGCAACCCCCGTCGGCACGCTGCGCGAATGCTGGCAGTGGATGCCGGATCATTTCACGGAAAGCCCGATAGAGCATCTGGTGAAGTCCGTCGCTGATCTGGCGGCCTATCAGTTTCTCCATGCCAACAGCCGCTATGAGCCTGACTATGAATTCAGCCGGCAGCGCCTGGCTTATCTCCAACAGACCGGCGCGGGTGTGATGCTGGCCTATTTGCCGAAAAGCCCGTTGATGCAGATGGTGGCGCTGGATGCGGGCATCATGGCGTTCATCGAAATGCAGGGTGACGATCCGGAATTGCTGGCGGCCACCCTGGCGGTGGTGAAGGAATCGCATGATCGCGCCGCGCGACTCGCGGTGGACAGCCCCGCCGAGGTGCTCATGATGCCTGAAAACCTGTCATCCGAAGTGGTGGGACCGGGGTTGTTTGAGGCCCACATGCGGCCCTATCAAACCGAGTGGGCGGCGGCGATCCGACAGGCCGGCAAATATTCCTGCATCCATCTGGATGGCACTCTCAAAGGTTTGTTGCGGCAGGAGTGTACCGTCGGACTGACCTTCATCGAAGCGCTGACGCCCTCACCGATGGGCGATCTCGCCGTTGGCGAGTGGGCGGACTTCTGTGGCAACGACCAGACGATCCTGTGGGGCGGCATCCCGGGCGGCTATTTCACCGACCTCGTCAGCGACACGGAATTTGACCGGCATGTCCGGGCAGTGCTCGCGGTCATGCGCCAGGTGCCGCGCTACGTGTTGGGAGTCGCGGATCAAGTGCCGCCGGGCGGCCTGGAATCACGCGTCCGTCGCGTGCGTGAACTGGTCAATGAGGGTGGATCTTATGGAACGTGACGGCACAATGCTATGACTCCGCCCTGAGCGCAGCCTGTCGCAACCTCGGATATGTGAGAACGGCCATGAAATTCGCCCCCCCCTCCTGGCTGTCCCAGACACGGTCTTCCGTAACAAGAACCGGTTTGATGAAATATCCAATCCCTGCCGTCAGTATCCGTGGACTGTCCCACACCTCATGCTGCCACCAACCATGAATACCACACCAGTAGCCGCGCCTAACACACGGATCAGCCGACGCGCCATGCCGCGTCGATCCGTCCCAGGATTGGCCTTAACTGCGACGCTAACCGTTACGGCCCTCTGGCTCGGGCCGGTCGCAGCGGCTTGGGCCGACGCTCCTGCCTATCGTTGGAAGACGGAGCAGAATTCCCTGAGCCTCATGGCGGGCGACAAGGTCGTGTACACCTGCCAGTTCGCGGCGGAGAATGGTTACCCGTACCTCCATCCCGTTAGCCTGCCCGGCGGGCCGGTGCTAACTGCCATGGCCCCGGCAGATCATCCGTGGCACCGGGGCCTGTGGTTTTCCTGGAAGTTTCTCAACGGCGTGAACTATTGGGAGTTCCCCCCTGACCGCCCCAATCAGCCGGACGGAAAGACGGCCGTGGTCGGCCCCGCCACCGTGCTGACCACTGCGGCCACGGCGACGGTCAAGCTGCGATTGGAATACTCCAAAGCCCGGGTCGTGTTGGCCGAGGAGCGCACCTTGGCCGGCTCGTTTCCGCGTCCCGATGGCAGTTATATCATCGATTGGACGTCGAAGTTCACCGCCCAGGATCAGGACGTGGTCTTCGAGCGAACGCCGCCGCAGGAGGCGCCCTGGGGTGGCTATGGCGGGCTGGGGTTCCGTGCCTCCAAGACGATGCGCGAGTTCCGCGCCATCGACAGTGAGGGACGGACCGGCAGGGCCGCAGCCCATGGCAAGGCCGCCCGCTGGATGGATTTCAGCGGGGTCTTCGGCGCACAGGATGAAAAGCCCACTGCGGCGGGCACGGCGATTTTCGATCACCCGTCCAATCCCCGTCACCCCGCGCTCTGGTATCTATCGGACACCACGGACCTGCCGTATTTCGGGCCGGCATTGCTGTTCGCCGAACCGTTGACGCTCAAGGCCGGCGAGTCGTTTGCAGTCAAGTACCGCATCCTCGTTCATCCGGGACCGGGCGACCAAGCGACCCTGGAGCAAGAATCTCAGGAGTTTGCCAAGTGATCGCAGGCATCGCTGAAGAAGTCGGTTGACTCGGCGGCAGCATCCGTCTTGTCAAACCCATCGGCCGTCCTGAAGCAGCCACCGCCCCATGCATGCATGCTCCCCTCCGCTATTCCCCGCTCTGCGAGCCCCGCTTTCGCTCTCTCATGCCCGCCACCCCGGAAAGCCATTTCTTGGCAGGCATCCCGGAGGCCCGGAAAGATTGGTGGGGAAATTGCCGCCGGTGCGTAACTTCCCGCCACGCTTCCGGATGATACCTGTAACCTCGCACGGCACGGTGCCCGACCGGGGCCATTATCACCACCACCATCATCCATGAAAATCAAAGCCATCACCCGGTCCTGGGTCGCGCTGCTCACCATTTCAGTTGCGCCCGGGGCCATCGCGGCCACGACAACGCTGCTCAGCGTCAGCGGGATTTATAACTTCGGCGACAGTCTGTCCGATGTCGGAAACACCAGCCTGGCCACGGGCGGCACGCGCCCCGGCCCCGGCTATTTCAACGGCCGCTACTCCAACGGCCCGGTCTGGGTCGAGCGGCTCGCCGCGAGGTATGGTCAGCCTGCGCCCACCACCAGCCTCACCGGCGGGCACGACTCCGCCTGGGCTGGCGCGTACACGGCCGGCGGCGGCTCGGTGCCCACCCTCGTTCAGCAGGCGGGCATGTTCGTGAGTACCAGCAGTTTCCTGCCCACCGACCTGGCCACCGTCTGGGGCGGCGCGAATGATTTCTTCTTCTCCGACCCCTTCGACTTCACCAGCCCGGCGGCCAACATCGGCACTGTCATCACCACCCTGGCGGGTGGCGGGGCCAAGAATGTCCTCTTGCTCAAGTTGCCGGACTTCGGCGACCTGCCGGAGACCCTGGCCGGTGGGGCTGGTGCCATCGCTGTCGGCCACAATTTTTCCATTGGCTTCAATGGGCTTCTCGACACCATGGTCCCGAGCCTCGAAGCGAGTCTGGGCATCAATATCTGGCTGCTCGACATGTTCGGCATCGGCAAGGAACTGCAGAACGATCCGGCTGCCTTTGGCCTCACCAACCTGACCGAGGGCGCCCTGCCCAGCGGCCATGCGGCCGACGCGTCCGAATACGCGTATTGGGACACCGTGCATCCGACCGCCCAAATCCACACCCTCTTCGGCGACCGGGCGTATGAGTTGCTCACTACCCCTGAGCCCTCCTCGATGATGATTCTGTGGGTCTTTGGGGTCGGCATGTTGACTCGCCGGGCCCGGGCCCGCGGGTGACCACCATTTCTCATTGTCAAAATATCCGGGTCGTTCATGGCACAAGCCGTGTCAGCGGCGCGTCTTACCTTGAATGCCCCCGTCCGGTGCCTTGCCTACGGGAGTCGGTTCTCGGCAGCAGCAGTGTGCCCCTGCTCCCTGTTGCGGCAGAATGGGGCGGCAAGATCCGCGGCGGTGTATCCCGCCATGGAGTTCCGGATGGTTGGGATTACCTCTCCAGACACGGCGTCTGATCGGGGCGCTACCGCTATCGTCTTCAGCCATGATAATCCAGCCCCTTCTGATACCAGTTCCAAAGTTACTCATCAATCGGCGGAAGAAGGCGGTTCGCGCCTCCCCCATCCGCCGCCGATTGTGAATAACTTTGCCGGGACATCCGAGGTTCCGGTTGATAACTTTCCCCCGCCGGTTTCTGACCGGCAGCGGAAACGCCCCCGCCCGGATACGGTCACCAACCCCCAATCCCTCGAGGATCTGGGAAAGAAAACCGGTCCGGACGGAGGTCCATCCCCAAGGTCTGATAGAACAAAGGCTCGCGAAGCGATTCATTTTACGCTTACGACGTGAGTCCGACGCGGGGTTATCACCCGACCTATGCCGTCGGAGGCTATCCCTACAGTTCGCCTGTTGGTAGTTTTGCGGCGAATGGGTATGGGTTGTATGACATGGCGGGCAACATGTGGGAGTGGTGTTGGGATTGGGATGGCTCTTACGCTGCGGGTTCGCAGACCGATCCGCAGGGCGCTACTTCGGGCTCAAACAGGTCGATCCGGGGCGGCGGTTGGAACGTCCGCGCGTCCTGCTGCGCGCTGACGTGCCGCTTCAAAAGCCACCCCTACTACAGCATGTACATCAACTTCGGGTTCCGCACCGCCCGCAGTTCAGTCCCCTAGTACAGCAAGAAGCGGAACGAACGGAACGGAATAGCAAGTGAGCGGGAGCGAGCGCAGCAATGGAGTGAAGAGAGTGGAGCGAGGGAAGAAATGACGAATGATGAGTGACGAATGGAAGATGGATTTATGATTTTTGATTTATGAGTTTTGAATGGCGAGAGAAGACTGCCAACGGGCGGGGTGGTGGCAGGGACCGACCTCCGGGCGGTCCGGTTGGGGCAGGTCCGCATGTTTCCAAATTCCCGAATCACCCCACAACCCCGAATTCATCCCGCGTTCGGGAATCCATCGGAATGAGAACCATTTTTCCCGTGCTCGAAACCGCCCACAACCGGACCGCCCGGAGGTCGGTCCCTTGTCGCCCGGGGTGGCGGGCTGAAATCTTTGCCTTGGACAGTCTTGCCGCGGTCGGGGCACAAGGCGAATCCGTCATGGGTCGAACATGCACAGGAAATCGGTTGGGGTGATGGCGGGAACAGGCGACCCAATGAAATGTTGGACATTTGCGGGTTATGATGAAGTCGCAGGCATGACTTGCCGCTGAGTAGGCAATGACAGCATCTTCAAAATCCGGGAGCGTCAAGGCGCGGGCCTGTCTCCATCCAGCAGCACATTGATGTCCAGCATGAGCGTCATTGGTGCTTGCGGGTCATGTCATCGTGGAATTCGGCAAGAGGATCGGCGGTCGATTGGAAGGCACCGGCGGCGGCCTTCACTAACGGGTGCAGGTCGGCCTGGAGTTGCAGCCGCAAATTCCGGGCATGTTGCGCGAGAAATCCTTCCGCCGAGATGCCCCGCTCCTGGGCAAAGGAGCGCAAGAAGGCCAAGTCCTCATCGGGCAACGGAATGGATAGGGTGGACATGCGTCGAGTCTAGGTCATGATCGGCCGTGTGGCAAGATTTTCCCATGCGACCGCGTGACGCTGGCTCTCTCCTGCCGCTGCCGCGCACGCGCATCGACGGTCACAGACCGCCGCTGCAACTCCGCTCCTGTGGCGGCGCGTCTGTGACCGTCGCTGGTTACTGCATGGGGTGTGAGGACGGATGGCCAATGAACCGCGGCCATTGGCTTGGCTTCGCGGTTCCTTCACTTTCCAGCCCGCTGGCAAGTGCGACGGTCACAGACCGCCGCTACAAATCGCGGACAGAACCGCGTTGCGGTTCTAGGTCGTTTTGGAACGCTCCCAGGGTAGCCGGCTGGCAACGGCAACCCTGGGCTGGAGGAAGCAACGCCGTTGGCGTAGTGGATTGACAAGCCGGAGTGCGTGAGCCACTCTTGAAGTATGACGACGCCAGCGACCTTGAACAAACCGGTGAATGCCATCAGCTTGCCATGAACATCTGGCACGTCTGCCAGTGGTGCTGGTGGGGGCTGGTCCTGTGTCTAACGGACCACGCTGCCGCCGCCGTCACCGCCACCATCCTCGCGGGGGCGAAACGGATCTGCCCGCCGATACCCCGAGCAGTCGGTTAGACACGGCGGGGGAGTTTGCCTTCGTCGGCTCGCTGGCGATTGCCGGTGGCGGTGGAAACTACAAAGGCTCGGCGGTGGCCTTGTCGCCGGAGTGGGTGCTCACCGCCGGGCATAACGTCGATTTGAATGACGACGGGTTGCCGGATGCCGTGTGGAGCGGCACGTTTCATTTGCCGGGCATCGGGTCGTTCGGGGTGGCGCAGGCGTTCACGCCGCCGGGTTTCACGGGTTTTGCCAAGCCGACGGTGAACGATGATTTGGCGCTGCTCCATCTATCCACACCGCTGCCCGCTGGCAAGGGCTTTCCGACGCTTGGCAGTGCCGCCGGACTGGGCGAGGTCATCACGCTGGTTGGCTTCGGGCGCTCCGGTTACGGGAGCTACGGCTACACCACCAACGCCACCCTGACGGACCGCCGGTTCGGCTCCAACATCATCGACAGCTTTCTGTTGGACGACGAAGGTTCCGGGCGGGCGGAGGTGTTCCGTTATGATTTCGACACGCCGTCCTGCCATTTGGATGCGCCATAGCAACGGCAAATGGCAGGTGCCGGAACAGTGCGGCACCGTTGCATTCTCATGGGCCGTTGCAGCCGCAGGGCCAGTCAGGGCTGGGCGAGGCCGCCCGGCCCTACCGAACGCTCAGGGCTGGCTCCCGCCACAGCAGGCAGGATGGCCACTGTCCATGACAGCCAGGGCGTGCGGGCCGCGCCGCGCCGTGACCGCTATCGCATGCGAGGTCCATGCACCGCGCTTCATCACCGCCCATGCGGGCGGATCGTCGGCGGACCGGGCCGGTCCGCCCTACCGGCGGAATTGCGGTCAGTGACAGGTGCCAACCTGTCATGACAGATTTTTTTCCCAGATGCGGATTCGTCGCTTGCATCACGACTCAGGTGCAACAGAATCTTCTTGAACAGGAGCCCCCAGAGGGAACGGAGGCTGGGTTCCCAGCCGCTCTTTTCAATTCAATCGCCTTAATAATCAGAGTCATGAAATCAAACGAGGCAACGCCCATTAAGAAAAAGAAACGGATTTCGGTATCAGGCGCGACGGGATCACTGTCGCTGCTTTTGATGCTTGCCTCCACGATGCAAGCGGCCGCCGCGGCCGCCGCCGTGGCGTGGCAGCCGGTCCCTAACATCCTATTGTCGAAGTTCGCGAAGGATGTCGATCCGAAGGCCCCGCTGCCCGCCTATGACGCGACGCACGCCGCCATGCTACCGCTGATCAACAATGGACTTTCCGCCGCCATTTGCGCCTGTCTCACCGACCTCGAATCCGGGCCCGACGGGTTCCTGACCTATGACCGCGAAGTCATGAAGATGCCGGTTGAAAGCATGAGGAAGTCCCATGAGGCGCTGAAACACTGACCATGACTCTCATGAAAGGAAATAGGCATGAAATACCATGGACATATCAACTCTCGTGCTTCGCCAAATCCAGCTTGCCGGCAGCCGCCACCCTCACCGCCAAACTGCAAAACCAGGACGGCAGCAAAACCTATGCCTCATGCATCATTGGGCATCTAACGGATGGTTGGAAGAAACATTCCGGCAGCCTGACGGCCGACGACACCGACCCCCAGGGCCGCCTGACCCTGGATGTCACGACCGAAAAAGCCGGCACGCTATGGCTCGACGTGGTGTCGCTTTTCCCGCCGACCTGGAAAGGACGCCCTAACGGAACACGGCCCGACCTCGCCGAAATGGTGGCACGGATGAAGCCCGGCGTCATCCGCTTTCCGGGCGGCAATTATGTGAGCACCGATTGGTGTGGCACCAACCAGCACGGGTACAAGTCGGACGGCATCATGCCCGAAGGATCGGCGGCGCAAATTGTCGATGAGCATTTCTATCAAAGCGGTGACTTTTTCTACGGCAACATGGAACGTTACAGCCCGAAGAACTATCCGCGCGGCGTGGAGCGTGAAGCCAAGGTGTTTCTTGGCGAGGTCTCGGCGGTGAAGGACACCCTCGAAGGAGCCCTCAAGGAAACCGCATTCCTGCTAGGAGCCGAGAAGTATTCGGACAAGGTCGTCATGGCGGCCTACGCGCCGCTCTTCACCCACGTGAATCGCAAGGGATGGCCGGCCAACGCCATCTACTTTGATGAATCCTTGACTCCTCCCTTTTCCCAGGCTCCCCGGTCCGGCCACCGGCTCTTGCAACGGCCTTCACCCCCGAAAAGCCATTTGCTTGGCACAAGTCAAATTCCTATCAGTTATGAAGCTCCGCACGTTTGCCGTCTTGTCGATGGTGTTTGGGTCGTGTCCGGTGTCATGGGCACAAAAATCCACGGCTCAGGCCTGGGATGACGAATGGCATGAAATCACCGGTCAGATCCAACTGGGCCCGAGCGGAGGGCGGGATGCGGCGCAGGCGCTGGATGCGCAGGCGCTGATTCTGCCGGATGACCGTGACCCGGCGGATGTCGTGGCCAGAAGACTGGGAGCACTGCTTGAGTATTATCGGAAAACCGGGCTCCTTCCGGCGACAAAACTCGATGAGTTCATCAGCCTGTACGCATCACTGGCGCCGCAGGTCAAGTCCGTGCCGGTGTCGGACGCCGGCAGCCGGATCCGGCTGTTCAACTCGGCATGCAGCATGCGGCGGACCATGATGTTTGCCAATCGGAACCTCGATTTCGACAACCTTGTCTGCATGCTTGAGCAACCCGGTGAGAGCAGGATTGTCGAGCAGAACACCGCCGCATTTCCCGGTCATGTCGCGGGCGGCGGACCCATCATCATTACGGGCTTCAAAACATCCCCGTCCATCTCCAAACCCCTTGAGAATGTCGCAGTCACCTCCGGCCCGTTTCAGGGCAACTCGATCAATGACCGGAAATTCTCAGGCCTTGATCTCAGCTTCAACGGGCGGCAGTTGCATTTCGCGGCCACTACCAACACCGATTGTTTCCACCTGTTCAAGTTTGACATGACCAGCGGCCGGCTGGCGCAATTGACCGATGGAATGCATGATGATATGGACCCGTGCCAACTCCCGTCAGGCAGGATCGTCTTTTCGTCAACCAGACGGGGCGGCATTGGCAGATGCCTGCTGACTCCGCAGTCATTGACTTATACCCTCCACAGCATGGATGAGGATGGTTCGGACATCATCCCCATCAGCTATCATGAAACCAATGACTGGCATCCGAGTGTGAACCATCAGGGAATGCTCGTGTACTGCCGCTGGGACTATTTCGACCGCTCCTGGGCCACCGCACACCACCTGTTCCTGTGCTTTCCCGACGGCCGCGACCCGCGCAACTGGCACGGCAATTATCCGCTGCCGTATGAAGTGATGCCCGACGGAATCACACCGGACCAATACGGTCAACTGACCGGTGCCGTGATCGAGGAGGGCCAGACCCAGGGCCGCTTTCTCAAGGAAGACGTTGATATGGATCTGCGTGCCATTCCCAATTCGCAAAACTATACGGCAACTGCCGTAGGCCATCACCAGGGGTTTTCCGGCAGCCTGATCATGCTCGACATCAATACGCCTGACGACGGCATGATGTCACAGGTGAAGCGGATCACGCCGCTCTATCATTTCCCGGAATCGGAAGACTGGCGCGGGCCGACACCCAAGGCCTACGGAACCTGCTGGCCGCTCAGCGAGGATCTATATCTGTGTAATTATTACTGGGGACTGTATCTGCTCGACCGGTTTGGAAACCGGGAACTCATTTATGATCCGGGTGGCGGGCCACACCGGGTCCGGGATCCGTTCCCATTGCGGTCACGCACCACACCGCCGGTTATCGACACCCATACCTTCCAGGGCAGGCGTGCCAGCCTGGCGGAGCATAAACCGGCCACGCTCGGCGTGTTAGACTGCCGTATCACCGACAGTATTCCACGACCACTGCCTGCCGACGTCAAAATCAAATGGCTGCGCATCATCCAAATCATACCGCAGCTCCTAACCAGAATTGACACCGCGACAACCCAGTACATGGGGTTTGCCGATGAGTCAACCGGCCGCCTGCCGCTGGGCATCGTGCCGGTTGAGGAAGACGGCAGTGTCTATTGCGAGGCGCCGGTCGGCAAGGCCCTCTATTTCCAACTGCTGGACGAAAATGGGATGGCCATCCACTCCATGCGTTCGGTCACCTATGTGCATCCGGGCGAGAACCTCACGTGTGTTGGGTGCCACGAAAGCAAATGGAAGGCCACCCCCTCCGTTGCGCGGCCGCTGGCGTTCAAGCGGCCGCCTTCAAAGATCATGCCGGAAGTGCCGGGCGGCGCGGTTCCCTTCAATTTCCACCGCTTGGTTGAGTGGCCGTTGTTCCAGACCCAATGCCTGCCTTGCCATCAACAGCGGAAAAAGGGCCTGCAGGACATGAGCTACGCCGCTGTGGCAAAGTTCAATCTTGCCTTTGGCTATACCGGCACGCCGTTCAATTTCCCAGACCGTCAAGCGCAGGCACCACACACCCGTGACCAGAGTCTGGACCGTTATCAGGTGGGCGGGTCCCGCACCACCCCAGGACGCACCGGCGCGCGGGCCTCGGGAATCTGGCTGGCTCTATCAACATTGCCAGCCCATAAGGAGTTAATGGCGAACCTGCCCAAGGACGACCTGCGGCGACTGACCCTGTGGCTCGACATGAATTCCAACGAACTGTGCTGGGAAAGCGATGACCTGGGCGTGATCAACGCCCAGCGCAAGGGTGAGGTGTCGTGGCCCGGGATCGACGTGACACCGTGGAATCCGACGGGTACGGAATACCTGGGCAGTGATGACGCCGCGCCATCGGCCGTGCCCGCCGCGCATATGACCGTGCGGTCCTTTCCAGTAAGTCATAACGAGCTGCGCTGGAACCCTGCAACCGATGCTGAAAGCGGCATCGGCTGTTATAGGATCTATCGGAACAATGAACTCCTCTGCATGGTGCCGGATACCCAATATCTCGACCGTGCGATTGTTGCCGGAACCACCTACTCATACGAGATCTCCGCCGTTGATCGAACCGGAAAAGAGGGAGCGAAAACACCGGCCGTCCTGACTGCGGTGGCGCGAAATCCGGCAAGCGTTGAACCGGAACGTTAGGGCGGAACCGGCTCTATCCGGAACCTCATTTCCCCTCCCACTGGCATGCCCGATGAAAGATGGGACAGCCGCCGGTTGTAACCGGAAATACCCTCTATGAAACTCTCCACCTTTGCCCTCATCGTGATCTGTTGTGGTTTATGCCTCCCAGCCGCGCGTGCCGACTATGCCGGGGAGGTTATGCAGGATCGCCCGGTCGCGTGGTGGCGGTTCGGGGACCCCGCGAGCGGCAACGGCGCGGCTGTTAGGGACGCGGCAGGCAAGCATCCCGGCATCTATCACGGCAACACGACCGTCGGGGACGGCGTGCCCGGGATCGGCGGCAAGGCGGCGCTGTTCGACGGCACCACGGCCTATGTGGAAGTCCCCCATCACACGGACTTCGCGCTCGACACGCTCAGCGTCGAATGCTGGTTTCAAACGAAGCAGGCATGGCAGGAATCCAACTGGCCTGCAAGCGCGAAGCTGATCAGCAAGGGCACCGAAGGCAATGCGTCCAGCGACTGGGTGATCCTGGGCGGCGCCGCTGCGGGAGTTCAGGGCTGCGTCATGGCGCAGCCTGGTCCAACAGGCGGAAACGATGCCGTGGTGGCTTCGCCAGGTGGTCTCAATGATGACAAGTGGCATCACCTTGTCTGGACGCGTGCCCCCGGAGTGAATCAATTGTTTGTCGACGGCGTGAAGCTCACTGAAACGGACGACAGCGGTGGGTCCATCCTCAACGAGCGAGCGATTCAGATAGGCGGCGATCCGTTCCTTACAGGCAAGTCCTTCGCGGGACGGCTTGCCGAGGTGGCGATCTATCAGACTGCGCTGGACGAATCCCGCGTGGTGGCCCACCTCAAGGCGGCGGGGGTGTCGCCCGCAAGACCCGCCATCGTGGCACCGCCAAAACCCTTGGCTACGCTCGCCATGGCAACCTCTAACGGACTGGGCTGGGAGTTGTGGCGCGGCGAACATGGCTGGACCCTGGGGCAGATATCACTCCATGGAAAACCGTTGGAAAATCCGGCTGCGGCCGGTGTCCTGGCATTGCGCGACCGGCAATCCGGCGAGCTGCGCTGGCTGCCCGCCGACCACGCCGAACGGCTTGGTCCGAACGCGGCGCGTCTGACTGGGCTAACCAAAATCGGTGACGTGACCCTGCGCTTCGGTGCCGAAATCACCCTGCAGGAAAACCTCCCCGCCGCGGCGTGGACCGCCTCGTGGTCGGTCGACAAAAACCTCGGCGGATGGGAGGTGTGTTTGGCCTATCAGGATGGTTGTTCCAACGACTGGCGTGTGCAGAGTTATCCGTGGGCCGGTAACAGCACTGCGGTGTCCATCACACCGATGCGCTACTGCGGGGTGCCCGGCGCGCTGGTGTACCGGCCGGACCAGTCGCTGGTCGCCTTGTTTGCCATCGCTAACAAGTCGGATTACCTGAACCCGGCCACCTGGACGGGGACCACGGAATTTCACTTTGCCAGCCGTCGGATGGCCCCGCAATTTCGCGTCGGTGGAGGCAAGCTGGAGGCCGGGACCAACTATGAAATGCCATTGCAGTTGTTCCTGAGTGATGCGGGCAACTTCCCCGCCGCGATCAGCGGGATCATGCAAACGTGGATGAAGGTCAACAACTATCAGGTGGATGATTCGCTCAAGGTGCGCACGCCGCAGGAGGCCTTTGTCATCGCACTGGAGGGCCGCCGCAAGATGGCGAGCTGGAAGCCGGGGATCGGTTACGAGCATCACCGGGGTACCCCGTTCATATATGTGGGCAACAATCCTTACATTGCCTGTTACGAGTACCGCCTGTACGAGATCACCGGCGACAAGTTGTGGCGCGACCGGGCATTCGAACAGATCGACTTTGCCATCAAGGGCCAGCAGCCCAGTGGGGTATTCCATACGAGCTGGTATTTCGGCATTCCGGAGTTCTGCAGCAGGGATTGGAGCCATGACGGCTACAAGGTGGACATCAACGCGTGGATGGTCCGTTACATCCTGCAGACATGGCAACGGGTGAAGGAAAAGGAGGGACTGGATCGGCAGGACTGGTACCAGGCCGCGATGGCGTCGCTCAATTGGGTGCTGGCACAGCAGAACCCTGACGGCGGTTTCCCGCAGGTGGTGGCAATCGATTCGGGCAAGAAGTCCGAATCCGTGGTGTGTGGCCGCGCGCTGGTGGGCTTGCCCATCATCGCCAAAATCACCGGTGATGAGCGCTGCCTGCGGGCCAGCGCGGAACAGGAGCGGTTCATGCGGCGGAACGTCGAAGGGCGCTTCTGGTACACCGGCGCGCATCCGGATCTGCCGCCGGGCGATTTCGAGCAGGATAGCATCTATGCCATGGTGGAGTATTGGTTAGACAAGCACGACCGGACCGGTGACCAGGAATGCCTCGACCGCGCGGTGGCCAATGCGTATTACGGCCTGCTCTATTGGTGTCCGAAACAACTCAGTTGGGTCAAGGCTCCCACCCAGTGCGCGCACAGCGAGCAGCAGCACTTCAACCAGTATTCCGTCTATTGTTATGGCAACCGCAAGATCCAGTGTCTGGATCGTCTGTTCAAGAAAACCGGCAACCCGTTGTTTGAGCAACTCCGGAACCGCGTCATGCAATTGAATTTCTATACCCAGATCCCCGATGGCCCCTACCAGGGCGCCATGACCGAGGCGATCGCCGATCCCTGGCTGGAACGCAACCAGGGGTTTGAGTGGCGCGGCAGTCCCTATACCAGCGAATTGGTCTCGGACCTCATGCTGCAACTCATCGAAATGAACTTGGTGACCAAACCGTGAACCACGGATTTTGATAGCACACATGCAACCAATATCCGTAGTTGAAACAATATCGAACCTTATGAAAACAAATAGAACGATTCTGATGATTTCCTTGGTGGCCCTTTCGGCTGGCGGTTTGGCCAATGCCGCCGAAAATGACGAAATCCTGCTGCTCTCGTTCTTCCGCGACAACGGGCAGGACGGCGTCTTCCTGGCTGCCAGCGAGGACGGTCTGAATTTCAAGGCCTTGAATGACGACAAGCCGGTGATGAGGCCAGCCGATTGGGAGGGGCAACGCCTCACGCGCGATCCGTCCATGGTGTTTCACGACAGCAAGTTTCATGCCGTCTGGACCTCTAACTGGAACGGCAACTGTTTCGGATATGCGGAATCGGAGGATCTGGTCCATTGGTCGCAGCCGGTGAAAGTGGAACCGTTCCCCGCCGCACTTCCCCAACCTGGCAACGTATGGGCGCCGGAAATCTGCTGGGATCCCGTGCAGAAGAATGACCTGATCTTCTGGAGTTCGACGCTAGACTCGCGTGGCCACCGTATGTATGGCACCCGCACCCCGGATGGGAAAACGTTCTCGGAAGCAAAGGTGTTGCTGGATCCGAAATACAGTTGCATCGACGGCATGCTGGCGTTCGATGAGAGCGCCGCCACGAAACGCTGGGTTCTGGTTTACAAGAACGAGGAGGAGCCAACAAAAGGCGGCAAGAATCTGCGTCTGGCCACCGCACCCGCCGATTTTTCCCAGCCATGGTCGCTGGTGGAAACACCGGTTGCCGGCCCCGGCTCAAGCATCCGTCCTCATGAAATGGCGGAAGGACCGTCGTTGTTGAAGCGCGATCACGTCTGGTATCTCTACTGGGACGCGTTCGCCAATGGACACTACTCGCTGGCCACTTCGACCGATCTGAAGAACTGGACCGATCACACCGCAGAGTTGCAACTGCCGCCTCATCCGCGTCATGGCACCGTTTTCCGCGCGCCGCGCTCGGCGGTCGGTTGGTTGTCCAAACCCAAGGCGCAGGATGAGTTCTGGTATCTCCTCACATCCCACACAAACGAGAGGCAAGGGCTCCATCTTGCCGTCAGCCCGGACGGGTTGAAATGGCGGGCAATCAACGGCGACAAGCCCGTGTTCAAGCTCACCATCCCCGACGTCTTCCGCGACCCATCCATCGCCAAAGACGAATCCGGCACCTATCATCTTGTCTGGACCATTGCCTGGGGTTGCGGACAACACAAAGGAATCGGATACGCGTCTTCCAAGGATCTAATCAATTGGACCGAGCAAAGAATCATTCCCGTGATGGAGAACGATCCCAAGACGGAGTTCATTTGGGCTCCGGAGCTCTTCCGGGACAAAGGAAAGAAGGAATGGATGATTCACTTTTCCGCATCGGTTACAGGCATGTTTCCGGAAACGCTCGCCCTGTTTAACGGAAAGAACAATCCGCGCATTTACTACACCATCACCAAGGATTTCAAGACGTTCACGCCCTCCAAGCTGTTGTTCAACCCGGATTGCCTGGCCATTGACTCGCATGTCTATCAGGCGGACGACACGAACTACTATGTCTTTTTCAAGGCGGACAGGAAGGAGGAGCCCAAACGCGGCATTCTCATGGCGAAAGCCTCCGCACTCACCGGCCCTTATGTCGTGGACCCGAAAATGATCACCACCGCGGAAGAAGGGCCGGCGGCGGAAGGTCCCTGTGCCATCAAAGTCGGAGAAAAAACCCGGCTCTATTACGCCCCGCCAGGAGATTTCGGCGCGTATGAAAGCCAGGACGTGAAGAACTGGACGAACATCCGCAAGGACATGGTTCCTCCCGGCGGTTATCGGCATGGCACGGTAATCCGCATTTCGGCGGAAGAGGCAAACCGCCTGCTCAACCATGAATATCCCTTGGAAAGACACGATCCATGACTGCATTTCATCTCATGACAGCGGTTACCTGCATGCTGGTTCTGACACTGAATGGTTTCGCCGGGGAGCCGCTTGACCCGGCGAAGCCGGACGAGGGCAACGCGGAGTGGCGCATGCGCCACAGCGAACGCGTGGCGGAGGTGAAGAGTCATGCTAACGATTTGGACGTGCTGTTCCTCGGCGATTCGATCACCAGCGGTTGGCGCGACATCGGAAAAGCGCTGTGGGAAAAGGAGTTTGTCCCCCTGCATGCGGTCAATATCGGCATCGCCGGCAGCCAGACCTCACACATCCTCTGGCAGTTTGAAAACGGCGCGATTGATGGCATCCGCCCGCGTGTGGCCGTGTTGATGATCGGGGTGAACAATGTCATGGCGTCGCCAACCCAGTCGGCCGTTGAAGTTGCACGCGGCGTCTCCACCATCGTCGCCAAACTGCGTGCAAAACTTCCCAGCACAAAGATCCTGCTGCTAGGAACTTTCCCCAAGGATCATGAATCCGGCACGCCGGACCGCCGCAAGATTCAGGAGCTCAATTCCATCATCGCCAAACTCGACGACGGCAAGGGGCTTCGCTATCTGGACATCAGCGGCCGCTTGCTGGACAAGGACAACAAGCTGACCGCGGACGTCTCCGCCGATGGTGTGCACCTGACTGAAAAGGGCTATCAGACATGGGCGGATGCCATCATGCCTGTGCTGCGTGAAATGACCGCCGTCACCAGTCCACAGCGTGTCGACCCGGTTCCGGGCGCTCCCACCTTCCATTATCAAGGCAACCGGGCGCCGCTGGCTCCGAGCGCGTACATTTCGCTGCCACCCGGCGCGGTCAGGCCGGACGGATGGCTCCGGCGGCAACTGGAACTCCAAGCCAACGGTTATAACGGGCGCTTGCCGGAATTGAGTTGGTTTCTAGCAAAAGACAATAACAACGCCTGGGTTACCCCGGACGGCTCGGGAGGATTGGTCGGAAGCCGACAGACTCCCTCGGGAGGCGAGGAAGTCCCCTACTGGCTTCGCGGCTATTGCCTGTTAGGTTATGTCCTGGGGGATGAGAAGATCATCAAAGAGGCCCATTGGTGGATCGAAAGAACGCTGCAGAGCGTGCGCCCCGACGGTTTCTTCGGCCCGGAAAGATTGCGCAAGGACATCCGTGGCGTGTCGCCATATTTGCTCAACCACGCCTACATGATGCACGCCCTGATGGCGTATTACGAATACACCGGCGACCGCCGGGTCATCGACCTGATGACGGGCTATTTCCGTTGGCAGATGAGCGTGCCGCAAGAGCAGTTCTTCTCCGAAGGCTGGCAACACGACCGCGTGATCGACAACCTGGTGGCTGTCCATTGGTTATACAATCTAACGGGCGAGACGTGGTTGCTGCAATTGGCCGAAAATACTTGCCGTGCGGGCCGGCCCTTTGACGGCCAGACACACAACGTCAACATCGCCGAGAACTTCTGCACTCCCACCGCCTGGTGGATCCAGTCTGCGAAGCCGGAAGACCGCGAAGGGGCCGAGCGGAACTATCAGCGGATCTGGTCCGAATACGGCCAGGTGCCCGGCGGGATGTTCTGCGCCGACGAACAGCTCCGCCCTGGCTATTTTGATCCACGCCAGGGATCCGAGGCGTGCGGCATGGTCGAAGTGATGCGTTCCTGCGAAAACCTGCTGTGCATTCTGGGCGAGACCCGGTGGGCCGACCGCTGCGAGGACGTCGCCTTCAACAGCTATCCGGCTTCGGTCACCGCCGATTATCGGGCCATGCGATACATAACATGTCCGAATATGGCCGTCTCGAACCGCGGCGAAAAGAGCCCCGACTTCTACAATCTGGGGACCGAACTGGTAATGGACTGCTGGGGAAACGAGCGCGGAGCCTACGGGCCCGACGGCTATCGCTGCTGTCTGCACAATACCGGCCAGAGCTGGGCCCGGTATGCACAGCACCTCTGGTTGGCCACGCCCGACAACGGGCTGGCGGCCATGCTTTATGCGCCATGCCGGGTAAAGGCAAAAGTCGGCGGCGGCATGGAAGTAACCCTTACCGAGAAGACTCGATACCCGTTCGAGGAGAGGATCGAACTGGCCGTTGCGCTGGCCGGCCCGGCGAATTTCCCGTTGAAGTTCCGCGTGCCCGCGTGGTGCAAGGAGGCGGTCTTCCACGTGAACGGCCAGACGGTTGCCGAACGGCCCGCGCCGGGCAGTGTGGTCGTCATGGACCGGAAATGGTCGGACGGCGACCAAGTGGTGATCGACTTCCCCATGCGGCTTTCGCTGCGGCGTTGGGCGAAGAACGGAGATTGTGTTTCGATAGATCGTGGTCCCTTGACCTATTCGCTGAAGATCGGTGAGAAGTACGTGCGTTGCGGCGGGACCGACGAGTGGCCGCAGTACGAGATTCTTCCGACCACGCCGTGGAATTTCGGCTTGGTGTTGCAAAACGACAACCTCGATTCGTTAGTCGAGGTCGTGCAACGCCCCTGGCCCGCCGATGACCAGCCGTTCGCGCCCGCTGCGGCGCCGATCCTGTTGAAGATGCGCGGGGCACAAATCCCCGGCTGGTCGAAGAACAGTCGGGACATCGTCGACCCGGTTCCGCGCAGTCCGGTGGCCACCGACAAACCCGTGGAGCCGATCGAGTTGATCCCGATGGGAGCCGCCCGGCTGCGGATTTCCGCATTCCCTGTGATCGCAACTAACATAACAAGCGATGCCGCCGCAGATGCCAGGGCATCCCCGGATGCTCCGGGCAAGTGGGAGATGGGGCCATTCGTCAAACTGGACAAGCCGGTCTTCTCGCCCACGCCTGATAGCAAATTCCACTGTCCGATTTCGGACAAGGACGTCCTTTGGGAGGAACAAAACGTATATAACCCTGCGGTGGTGGTCAAGGATGGCAAGGTATATCTGCTCTACCGGGCGGATGACAAGTGCTGGTGGAAGTTCAACAAGGAAGATCAGGCAACCAGCCGGATTGGCCTGGCTTGGAGCGAGAACGGACGACACTTCACCCGCCATCCCACACCGGTTGTCTTTCCCGACAAAGACGCCTTCACCAAGTATGAATGGCCCGGTGGATGTCAGGACGTTCACGTGGTCGAGGGCGAGGACGGCACCTACTACATGAACTATACCGCCTGGGGGGAAGGCGGCATGGACTCGATGTGCGTGGCCACGAGCAAGGACCTGATCCATTGGCAGAAGCACGGCCCGGCCTTTGCCAAGCATGCGCCTGGGGCAATCCGCGGTTCGCGGAGCGGCGTGGTGGTGGCGCGGCAGGCGGGCGGGAAGCTGCTGGCGGTGAAAATCAACGGCCAATACCTGATGTACTACACCCACCCGAGTGCCTTGGCGGTTTCCGACAATCTGATCGACTGGCAGCCGCTGGGCAAACAGGTTTGGGGTGGACAGCACGAATCGGGGGCCATCGCGCTGTGGCGTGATGACGGCATCCTGCTGATGTTCAACGGGCAGAATCTGTGGAACCTGCCGCTGCAGGTGGGGACTTGGGCGCTCGGGCAGGCATTGATCGACCGGCATGACCTCGTGACCGTGCGCCAGACCATGGCGCAGCCGCTGCTTCAGCCTGAGTTCGACTGGGAGAAGAAGGGCTATTGCAGCGTGCCCGCCACCGTGGCCAACGGCATGGTTTCCTTCAAGGGCGAATGGCTGCTCTATTACGGCGCGGCGGATCGCCACATCGGGCTGGCGATCTGCCGTCCCGCAACCATCAAATGAAACACCCAATGATCACCAATACCTTGCGACGCACGGCGGGTTTTTTCCGCAAGAAAATCATCACAGCAAAATGGACCACGGCATGGATGGTTGCCGGCTTGTCTTGTGGCGCATTTGCCGCCGGGCCGGCGACCTTGCAGGATCCGATGTTCGCGCTGATTCAATTGCCCGCGGAATTCCAGGCTCAGCGGCAGAGCACGGACACCCGGTTGGTCAAGGGCCAGGAGGTGGAGATATTCCGGGCGTCGGGAACCGGTTGTGTACGCCACATCTGGTTCTGCACTAATATACCGGAAGGCAACTTGATCTTGAAGGTTTATGCGGATGGTGTCGCCGAGCCTCAGGTCAACATGGAGATGCAGCGGTTCTTCGGCGTCTTGCTCGATCAGAAACCCTATCGCGTGGACAGCGCGGCCTTCCAGGATCTTCCCATGACGGAAGGACCCGTGCAAGGTCCCGGCTATAACTGTTATCTGCCAATCCCCTTCCGCAACGGGTGCCGGATCACGGTGGAGGCGATGAATGATCATGGCATCGCGGTCCAGGTGGACTGGCAGAAATATCAGTTGGATACCGGCCTCACGCCCTATCGCCTGCATGCCGTTCACCGGCGCGAGTTCCCGGCGGGTCACCGCGCGTCGTTCCCGATGGCCGATATCAGCGGCCGCGGCTTTGTGGCCGGGATTTTCAAGGGCATCCGCCAGCGTGACTTCAGCGACATGATCTATCACACCAAAGGCCAGCTTTGGTTGATCGATGGCGAGACCGCCCCCCATGCCATCAACGGCCACAACGAAGAGGACGATTTCAGTTTTTTCTGGGGATACCAGCGGGTGATGACGCCGTGGATTGGCTGCCCGTACCACCGGCATTCCGGCAGAGAGAACCAGGACGGTGTGATCTATCGGTTCTTCGGACCCGACCCGATTCCGTTCCGCTCGTCGCTGGTGCTGAGTTGCGGGTCCCGGGCGGATGACACCGAGACCGTCGTCTATTACTATCTGGCGGAAGGCAGCAAGGCGGTGCCGGTGCGTTCGCCCGCGAGTTGGCAACTCACCGGGCCATTCGAATGCCGGAACTATGAACAGTTCCTGGCAAGCGAGTTCCCGGAACGGAAACCCGGAAACTGGGAGGACCCGCTGCGCGATGGGGACCGAACCATGCCCGTACGTACGGCCACGGCAGCACACACCTGGATCGACCTGTGGCCGTTCTATCGGGCCGGTGGAGCCCCCGAAGCACTGGTGGACAATTCGGTCTATGCGCGCACCACGATCAACTCGGACCTGGAAAAACCCGTCCAGTTCAAATTCGGATTCGACGATTGGTTAGCGGTCTGGCTGAACGGGGAAAAGCTCGGATCGATCCGCCACGACCACGGCCTGGAGATGGCCACCATCGCGGGACAACTCCGCAAGGGCTCTAACGAACTGCTGGTCAAGACCAGCAATTTCCAGAACATCAACAGACGCCTGTGGGCGATCAACTGTGTGGTGGGGGAATAAGGCTGCTGCCGGTGGATGTCAGGGCGGCGGGAACCAGGCGTGCAGGAAAGATGCTGCAAGAAGCACACGACAAATGAGTATATTGAATGTTCCTTCTCCGGTACGGCCACCGGCTCTTGCAACGGCCTTCACACCAAAAGCACTTGCCCCACAATTCTTCACCGGAAACCGAAATGAAAAACACCATGATATCATCAACCCATCGTATGCAAACCGTGACCACAGTTCTGATTCCTGGTTGCGCAACTCGCGCTCTTTACAGCGCGGCGGCGGAAACGGACAAGACGCCGGAATCCCGCTCGTCCGCGCCGGAGAGATTCCCCTCCCCCGTGCCGAAACAAACGTTCTCGCTCGCCCAGCACCTCACCCTCGGCCCCGACCAGCGCCTCCGTATCGAGCCTGTCGCCGCCGTCGCCTCCCTGCGCGGCCCGCGCCAGAGCGCCGCGCAGACCGTGCTGCCCGCCAACCAGGAAATCGTCCTCGATTCCATCAAGGGCGACACGATGGAACTCGATGTGGATTTCACCCAACCAGCAAACATATCTAACATTTGAAACGGGGAGATGAAAATGAACAAGCAAACAACAGGAAATCACAACGCAGGAAGGACTTCGATCCTTGTCACTTTGGCCGTTTCGTTGGCGGCTGTGTCCGCAGTGGCGCAAGATCGCGTTGCGTACCCGGATCTGACAGGGCGTCTAACCGATTTGGAGCGCCTGGCCACACCGCTCGTCGCGGGTGAGAAGACCTCCGCCTCGACCAGCCATGACCGGGGGGCGATCTATGAGGCCAAGACCGACCTCTATCAGAACTGGTCGGCCAATGGCGACGGTGGCGGTTGCATCCGGCGCGAGGGCGACGGGCAGGTGATGGTGGATTTGCAAGGCCCCGGCGTGCTCTGGCGGATGTGGTCGGCCCTGGCGGATAGCGGGCGCATTTGCATCTATCTGGACGGGAATGAAACACCGGTGATCGACCAGCCCTTCAAGGATTACTTCGGCACTCTCGAGAAGGAACTTCCCGGCCTCGCGATGACGCTCTCGCGCGGACGCAATGCGTTCATCCCGATCCCGTTCGCGAAATCCTGCAAGGTCGTCCTGCACGACGGTTGGGGCGCATACTATCATTGTACGCACACGTTGTTTGCAGCCGGAACCACGGTGGAAACGTTTCCCGGCTTCACCCCGGAGGTGATGGCATTGCTGAAAAAGGCCAGCGACGTGTGGCGCGAGCGCGGCGCGAGCCCGTATGCCGGGAGCAAAACGACCGCCAGCAAGACGAGCCTGGAGGTGATGCCGGGCAAGACCCGGGAAGTGACCCTCTCCGGGGCCGGTGCCATCCGCTCTCTCAGGATCAAGCCCATGGGATTGCCTGATGACGCAATCACCCGCGAAGACATCCTGCGCGAACTAACGATCTCGATTTTCTGGGACGGCGAAGCCAAACCCAGTGTCTGGTCGCCGCTGGGCGATTTCTTTGCCACCTCGCCGGGAATCAATCCCTTCAAGACCCTGCCGATGGGCTGCATCGACGGAACATTCTATTCCTACTGGTACATGCCGTACGCGGCTGGCGTGCGGATCGTGATCACCAACGACGGCAAGGATGTTAGACAACTCGAGTTTGAAACCGAGACCGTCGCCCTGCATCCGCAGCCCGCCACGAAGCTGCTGCGCTTTTGTGCCGCGTGGCACGCCGACGACTTCACCGGGCTGGACGCCGCCCGCTTCATGCGCAAGGGCGGCGACCGCTGGCCGGACTGGCCGCTGTTAGTGGTTGGGGGCAAGGGCCGCTTCGTCGGCATGACCGAACACGTTTGGAAGTTCGGCGGCTGGTGGGGGGAAGGCGACGAGAAGTTCTTCATCGACGGCGAGAAGTTCCCTTCAACCATGGGCACCGGGAGTGAAGACTACATCGGCTATGCGTGGGCCGCCGGCCCGCCCTTCATCACTTTCGATAGTGCCCTTGCCGCCGTCTCGCGCCTGAAGCCCGACGCGCAGGAAGACACCTCGGTGTGCCGCTTTCATATCTGCGACGATCTTCCCTTCCACAGCGGCTTCCAAGGGTTCATCGAGGTCATGCCCGATGAGAATTGCAAGCCGGTGCTCTACGACACCTGCGTGTACTGGTACCGCGAACAGGCGGCCGTAAACCCCTATCCGGTCATGCCCGCCGAGGGCCGCCGCCACCAACGACCGTCCATCGACATGAAACACGTCATGCCGTCCACCTTTGCGGTCAAGCCACCGCCGCCGCCCAAACCGGGTCTGTTAGAAGGCGAGAACCTGAAAGTCCTCCGCGTCGGTTCCGGCCGCCATTGGGTGCAGCAGATGGGTGGCTATCCCGATGGAAAATGGAGCCGTGATGCGCAGTTGATCTGGACCGATGGCAAGCAGGGCGACGCCATTGAAATCGAGTTCGCGCTCCCCAAGGGCGGGCGGCAGGAATTGCTCGCCGTCTTCACCAAGGCCGTTGACTATGGCATCTTTGAGCTGGCTATCGACGGCAAACCCGCCGGCCAACCGATCGACCTGTTCGACGACAAGGTCACCACCACCGGCGAGATTTCGCTCGGTGTCTTCGATCTCACCGAAGGGCGGCACATCCTCAAGGCCACCGCCACCGGCCACAGCCAAAACGTGAAGAGCGTAGGCGCTGGCGCTTATCTCTTCGGGTTGGATTACCTGCAAACCGGACAAGCGGCTAAATAGACAATGAAAATGATGAAAACGACAGCACTATTGTTGATGGCTGGGTTATTGGCAGGGGCAGCGCTGGCGGAAGAGCCGGCGTCGATCACGGCCAACGGCAAGGTCTGGACGCTGCGCAATGACACCTTGCAGGCGAGCGTTTCCTTTGCAGAGGGAAAACTGCGCATGGACAGCCTCCTGAACCTGGCGGCAAACGTGGACTATCTCAAGGGGCAGGCCGCGGCACCGTTGTTCACGCACCAGATCGGCGGCGTGGCCGTTGCCGCGGATGACGGCGCATGGACGCTCGAGGGCGCGACCACGAAAGCCATCGAGTTATATGGCAAGCCGTGGGGCCAGCGGCTGGAGATCACGCTTTCGCGCACGAAGCCCGTCGCGTTCTCCACGCGGCATGTGTTAGAGATCTACCATGGCCGGGCGGCGCTGCGGTATTTCTCCTACGTCAAGAACGGGACGGACAAGGAAGTGACGATCAACGCCTCGGAGGTGTTCGACTTGAACCCGCCCGAGCAGCCGCGCAAGCTGCACTTTGTCGAGGGTTTTACCCGCTGGAATAGCAGCCCGGAAAGCCTCACGCGGGGCGGGCGCAATTGCCTGGTCCGCTACGACGACGGGCACGGCCTGTTTGTATTGCTCGAGAACAACTGGGCCACCTCCCTGGAGCCGGGCGGCTTCAAGGGGCTAGCCAGCGAGAAGATGCTGTATGTGAACGCCTGGCCGCAGGGTGCGCAAACACAGGGCCCCAAGCTCTCCGTCGCCACCAATCCCAAAGCAGTTCAGCTTGTCCTCTTCCCAGGCGAGGAGGTGGAGTATTTCTCGGTGAATGTGGGCGTGTTCCAGGGCGATGCCCTGGATGGCCGGGTCGCCGTCGCGGAGCACCTGCGCAAGCGCTTCAAGTTTCACGACCCGACGCATCAACTCTCCGCGAACGACTGGATCTGGTATAACAAGGAGGGGCGCACCGATGCGAAGTACCGCGACATCGTCGTTCCGAAGGTCGCGGCGGCGGGGTTCGACCGCATCCATATCGACGATATCTGGTACGCCCCGGAAGATGGCTGCGAGCCCAAGGACGGCTGGACATCCAACATGCCAGCACTCTGCGAGTTCATCATGGAAAGCGGCATGAAGCCGGGGCACTGGTTCAGCCTGCAAGGGAAGTATTGCTACAACGGCTGGGGCGACGGGCGCGACTGCGCCGACCCGGCCAATATCGATTTCAAACTCAAGCAACTGGAAGAGACCCTCATCGGAAAATACCACACCGCCTGGGACCAGGTGGACGCCGGCTTGTTGTGGAAGACCGACGCGCTAACGACCTATTCCCATCCCAGCGACTCGGTGTACCGCAAAATCCTGGGCCTGCACCGCTATATGAATACCATCACGCACAAATACCCGGATTTCATGATGCAGGTGACGTGCGAGATCGACAACCCGGCGAAACTCAACGACTGTGTGGGCCTGATCCACCTGGCCGATAACGGCATCGTCGGCATGTTCCGCCGCACCGACACCCGCGATGACGTGCGCGATTTGCTCGACTGCGTGGGAACGTTTCCGCTCGAAGGGCTGCTTTCGACGTGGGGCGAGGACGGGAGCGCCACGGCCTGGCAGGACACGCCGCTCTGGTACTATCAGTTTCTGCTGGCCCGCCACACCACCATCTACCCCTGGCCGGGCGACTGGTCGACCAACTCCGTCGCCCATTTGCGGGCCTTCAACGAGTGGCGGAAGAATCCGCGGTTCAAGGCGGTGCTCAACGAACTGTTGCGCCCGGTTTACAACGGCGCCGACTGGCAGAAGAACGAAGGCCCCTGGTCGTGGATGTTCACCGACGAAAAGAAAATCCAGGCGTTGTTGTTTGCTATCAACCATCTCAAACTGTCCAACGAGAATGCTTTCGCCGCCAAGCTGCGTTGGCTCGACCCGGCCAAGACCTATCTGATAGAGGACATCACGATGCTGTCCGGCGGCAAGTTCAAGCACCGCTATTGCGGCGCGTTTTCCGGGGCCCAATTGAAGGAAAACGGCTTGCCGATCGACCTCAATGCGGGCCCGGAGCGCTGCGCCGCCTTCTGGATTCAGGAGCAGGGCAAGAACGTGCCGCAGGTGCTCTATGCCGATGCGGCGGTGACCAGCTACACGGAGAAGATCGAAGGCTCCGATCTAACGGTCACACTCGAGGGCACTCCCGGCGCGATGGCGCAGTTGGTCAGCTACCAGCCGGGCGCGAAGGGCGTTGAAGACCGCGAGGTCACTCTCGACTCCTCTGGCAAGGTGACCGTGGTTTTTGATAGCACGACGATTTCCAACCCTGCCAAACCGGCAGGATTTCAATAACAAACAAGAAAAACACCAAGGTAATGAGAGTGATTGCACTATTGATGATGGGCGGGGCATTCGTAGGAGCGACGGCTTCGGGCGCCGCCGCAGCCGCTCCGCAGGAGGTCCCGCTGAACTATCAACCCGCGGGCATGGGGATTGGCGACACGTGGTTTTTACAGCGCGGCGACACCACCCATGTGTTCCACCAGCAGAACCCCAGGCCCGGAACCTCCTGCCCCCCGGAAGACAACGGCGCCGTCGCCCATGCCATCAGCAAGGACCTCATCCACTGGCAGGAATTGCCCGTCGCCATCCGCGGCGGCGACCCGAAAGCCCGCGTCCCCTACGACCGCGAGAACGCGATCTTCACCGGCTCGGTAGTGGAACATGAAGGGGTGATCTACAATTTCTACTGTGCCAATGACGGTGGCAATGCGGACAACAGCGACCGCACCGGCAAACCGAATTGGCGGCAGTCGATGAACCTAGCGACTTCCAAGGATGGCATCCATTTCGAGAAGTATTCCGCAGGCAACCCGCTCATCGAGCCAACACCGGGCAAGTATTACAACTGGCACGAGAAGGTTGCGCCGTTCCCGCATCATGCGCGCGACATGGTGGACTGCCGCGACATGCTCGTTCTCAAAGACCCTAACGGACAAGGCTGGCTCGGTTACGTTGTCATGCGCCGCCAGGGACAACAGGACGCGCAGCACTCGGCCTGCTTCGTCCTGTGCCGCTCCAAAGACCTGCTCAAATGGGAGGTCGGCGACCCGGTCTGCACACCTAACAGATTCAACTGCTTCGAGGTGCCCGATGTCTTTTGCATCGACGGCCGCTGGTTCATGCTGGCGCTGACCGGCGAGCAGTATGGGCCTAGCAAAATAGAATGGAACGATCCGGATCTTCACGACGGCACGATCGTTTTCGAGGCGGACAGTCCGTATGGCCCGTTTGTGGAAGTGAGGGACAATCTCTTGATCGCGTCGAAATACGCCCGAGTGGAAGGCTACAGCGCCAGAACCGTGGAACGCAACGGCGAACGGCTCATGTTCTATACGCATAACTGTTACGGCCAGGAGGGAAAAAAACTTTCCTTGCCGGTCAAGCTCGTTCCCCGGAAGGACAAGGGACTGGTGCCGAAATACTGGCCCGGGTGTGACAGGATCTTTGTCGCAAAACCCGTCACCATCGAGAAGGTCGAGCTGGCGGCTGCGGACCAAGCGGCATGGCACTCGTTAGCCAAGGAGCTGCCGTCAGATTTCAACGCATACATGCTGCAGGCGAAGATCCAGGCCGACAAGCCGGCTGGATTCGCCTTCGGCCTCTCGTCATCCGACGCGAAGGACGGGTTTCAACTCCTCATCGATCCGGTGGCCACCCCGCAGACGAAAGTTGCCATCATCCGCAACCAGGACGGGAAATTGCTGACCGACCGCTGGTGCGCGCTTGCCCCCGGCAAACCACATCACCTGCGCCTGTTGGTGAATGAACGGCTGGTGACGGTCTATCTGGATGACGAACTGATGATCAACTATTACCTGGACGGCCTGAAGCCGGGCGAATTCGCGCTGACGGCCCACGGCAAGGCGGTCTTCACTGATGTGGATTTCCGTCCGGGCGCGGATGAAACCGTGAGAAAACAAGCGCCTGTGAACAAATAAGCCGGCAGGATTCCAGTAACAACCAAAGGCATAACTCAGAACATCATGAGAAAATCTATTAAACCCGAAATCCGAAGTTCCCTATCGAGCAACGAGATGGAAAACCACGGATTATACGGATTAGAACCCAATCGATCCGCGACTTCTCAAGAGTTCCAAATGATGGGGGAATCATATTCAAAAGATCCGTTAAATCCGCATAATCCGCGGTTTATACCACCGATCATAGGTTTCAACTTCTGTTCTCGGGTTAAAACCGGTGTGGCGGCCATGGGCTTGCTTTATTGGGCTACCGGGGGCCTGGCTGCGGAGCCCCCGGCGAATGCGCTCGGTGCTCCGGACGCGTCCCAACAGAATCCGTGCTATCCGGGCAACCGGCCGCCGCTGCAGCCATCGCCATTCATCAAGCTGCCCATCGGTACGATCACGCCGCAGGGCTGGCTGAGACGGCAGTTGGAATTGGATGCCAGCGGCATGTGCGGGAATCTAGCAAAAGTTTCCAACTTCGTCAAGGATGGCTGTGCCTGGGCCAGCCCCACCGGCGAGGGCCACAGTGGCTGGGAAGAGCCAATGTATTGGCTGCGGGGGTATGGCGATCTCGGGTATGTGCTCAAGGATGAGTCTATCAACACGACCAGCAGGAAGTGGATCGATGCCATGATCGCGAGCCGCCAGCCCGACGGCTACTTCGGGCCGAAGGAACTCAAGGCCAAAGTCGAAGGCAAACCCGAAAGCTGGCCCCACTATCTGGCGGTCCACGCGCTGTGCTCGTATTACGAAGCCACCCGCGACCCGCGCGTCATCGAGCTTCTAACAGGATACTTCAAGTGGGTCAACCTCCTGCGGGACCAGGATTTCGGCCGTTCCGGGCTGGACTCGATCCGCGCGGTGGAACAGATTGCGAATGTTTACTGGTTGTACAACCGCACCGGGGATGCATGGCTGCTGGATCTGGCCAAGCGCATCCACGCCAACACCGCCAACTGGTTGGCGCACCGGCCGACCGGACACAATGTGGACTTTGCGATGTCGTTCCGCGAGCCGGCCGAGTTCTGGCAGCAATCCGGCGACGCGAGCCACCGCGCCGCCAGCCGCGCCCGATACGACGAGGTTATGGCGGAGTTCGGGCAGTTCCCCGGCGGCGGCTTCGCGGGCGACGAAAACATCAGCGGGGCGTTCGATCCGCGGCAGGGACTCGAAACCTGCGGGTTCGCGGAGTTCATGCACAGCTTCCAGAGTCTCACCCGCATCGAGGGTGACCCGCTGTGGGCTGATCGCTGCGAGGAGATCGCGTTCAACTCGTATCCCGCCGCTCTAACACCCGATCACAAGGGCCTGCATTATGTGACCTGTGCCAACATGGTGAGCAATGATTTCCGCGACCGCAGGGCGACCTTCTGCAACGGCTGGGCGAAAACCGGCTACAGCCCGACCGCGGATTACCGGTGCTGCCAGCATAACTATGGCATCGGTTGGTCGTTCTATGCCGAGGAACTGTGGCTGGCCACCGCAGACCGCGGGCTTTGCGCATCGCTCTATGCGGCGTCCGACGTCAAGGCCAAGGCCGGCGACGGCACGGAAGTGTCGATCCGCGAGGAAACGGATTATCCGTTCGGTGAAACGATCACCTTCAAAATGACGATGGCGAAGGCGGTGGAATTCCCGCTGTATCTGCGCCTGCCAAGGTGGTGCGACAGCCCGCAGGTGACCATCAACGGCAAGAAGGTGCCAGTTGAGGCCAAGCCTCTAACGTATCTGGCGCTCAAGCGGTCATGGCAGAGCGGCGACACGGTGACACTGGCTTTGCCGATGCGTGTGCAAACCAATACCTGGAAGAAGAACGGGAACTCCCTATCTGTTGGATATGGTCCCCTGTGGTTTTCCCTCAGGATCGGCGAGGAATGGAAAAAGATGGATCGCGGCATCCCCGATTGGCCCGGTTGGGAGGTCTATCCGACAAGCCCCTGGAACTACGGCCTGATCGCGGACGGACAGGCACCCGGGAAATCGTTCGAACTCATCCGCAAACCGGGACCGGTTTCCAACGAGCCGTTCACGCTTGAAAGCGCCCCCATCGAATTGCAAGCCCGGGCCCGGCGCATCCCGGAATGGGTGCTCGGTGGGGAAAAATGGATCAGCGCGCTGCAGATGAGCCCTGCCATGAGCAAGGAACCGGAAGATACAGTTAGACTGATTCCGATGGGCGCGGCACGTTTGCGGATCACCTCTTTCCCGACTGTTAGCAGTGAGGTCACGGCCAATGTGTGGAAGGCCTTCAAGCTGCCGCCAGCCGCCGCCTTCAAGGTCAGCGCCTCGCAGGTCTTTGACGCGTTGGATGCGGTCAATGACGGGATGGAGCCAACGGCTTCCGGTGACGGTGGAATTCCGCGTTTCACGTGGTGGGATCACAAGGGCACGGCCGAATGGCTGCAATACAACTTCGACAAGTCGCTGGCGGTGTCATCCGTGGCGGTTTACTGGTTCGACGACACCGGCGGCTGCCGGGTGCCGGCATCATGGCAAGTGCTTTTCCTTGAGAACGGGCGATGGCTACCGGTCAAGCTGCGCGAGGGCGCGTGGCAGGCGCTGGAGGGGCGGGAGGAATATACCGCCAAAAAGGACCTATGGAACAAGGTCCGCTTTGATGAAGTCACCACCCAGGGACTGCGTCTCGAGGTGCGCTTGCAAGAACAGTTCTCCGGCGGCGTATTGGAATGGAAGGTTAACGAATAGTGGCGGGCGACCGCCGATGGAATAACCAGAACAAATCAAGAAAACAAACATGATGAAACGACAAATGAAAATGATGGTGGCGTTGACGTTGTCCGGGGCCGGATTGACGGCTTATGCGACGGCGGAACCGGTCAAGGAGGGGAACCCGGCCGCGGCAGTGGCGGCCTACGGCGAGAAATTCCGCCCGCAATTCCATTTCACCCCGAAGATCAATTGGACGAACGACCCTAACGGACTGGTTTGCTACAAGGGGGAGTATCACTTCTTTTTCCAGCACAACCCGAGCGGCATCAACTGGGGCAACATGACCTGGGGCCACGCGGTGAGCAAGGATCTCGTGCATTGGACGCAGTTGGACAATGCGATCGCACCCGACAAACTCGGCACGATTTTCTCCGGCAGCGCCGTGGTGGATTGGGAAAACACCAGCGGCTTCGGCACCGCCGATTCCAAAGCCATGGTGTGCATCTATACCGCGGCGGGTGAGAATGGCGTGCCGTTCACCCAATGCATCGCCTACACCACCGACGGCCGCAAGTTCACCAAATACGATAAGAACCCGGTGCTCCCACATATCATCGGCAGCAACCGCGACCCGAAAGTCATCTGGTATGCTCCGGAGAAGAAATGGGTGATGGCGTTGTTCCTTGACGGTGACACGTATGCCCTTTTCGAGTCCAAGGATTTGAAGGCCTGGACGAAACTCCAGGATGTCAAGTTCCCCGGCCACGGCGAATGCCCGGATTTCTTCCCCATGCCCGTCGATGGCAACAAGGACAACCAAAAATGGGTGTTCACGGCGGCGAACGGCGACTATCTGATAGGCACGTTCGACGGCAAGGTCTTCACGACCGATGGCAACGCCACCCGGGCCGACTACGGTGCCAATTACTATGCCGTGCAAACCTACAGCGACATCCCCGCCGCCGACGGGCGCAGGATCCAAATCTCGTGGATGAACGGTGGCAAGTATCCGGACATGCCGTTCAACCAGCAGATGAGTTTCCCCTGTGAGATGAAACTCCGCACGTTCCCCGAGGGACTCAGGATTTGCAGGCTGCCGGTCGCAGAGATCAAGAACATCCAGGGCAAGAACCACACATGGAAAGACCAGTCTATCAAAACAGGCGAGAATCTGCTCAAGGATGTGGCAGGCGGCCTGTACGATATCCAGATGCAGGTGGACCTCGCCGGCGCCAAGAGCCTGGTCATCAAGTGCCGCGGCGAAGCCGTGACCTACTCCGCTGAGAAAAAATCGGTGGCCTGTCTGGGCAAGGAAGCCCCGGCGGAACCATCTAACGGAAAGATCACCCTGCGCATCCTGGTTGACCGCACCTCGCTGGAGGTCTTTGCCAATGACGGCAAGGCGGTCATGACCTCGTGCTTCCTGCCCGCGCCGGAGAATACCAGCCTCGAATTGTCCGCCGAGGGCGGTACTCCGAAGATCCTGTCCATGTCGGTCCATGAATTGAAATCGGCCTGGCCAACCGGCAAATAGACGGCGGATACCTGAATGGCTTGCTTGCCCTAACTGCAGAGACATCCCAATGAACACATTCAGCATGAGAACCCTAGCACGCTTGTTGATGGGTGGGTTGTGTGTTTCTGCAGCGTCGGCGGACAACGGCTCCACGGGTACGGCGACGCCTGCCGCGGCATCGGACCACGAGGCGAACGCCGCGTATTTTACGGGCAACCGTCCGCCGCTCGTGCCGTCCAAGTACCTGCGCCTGCCCACCGGGGCGGTCAGGCCACAGGGCTGGCTGCGCCGTCAACTGCGGATTCAAGCTGATGGCTTGACCAGTTGGACATGGAGCGCCTTTGAAAGCGGTTCTCACGACGCCAATCCGCCCTATCACCAGGAGGGCGTGGTCGCGCTGGCCTTGGTGCTTCGCGATGAGCGCTTGCTGAAACTCGCGCGCGGTTATGTGGACCGGCGTCTAACAGGACCGTCCTCCGAGGTGGTGGATTTCCCCAGCGCCTCCATCATGCGTTTCATGATGGAATACCAGGAGGCCACCCGTGACGCACGCATCATTCCCTGGATGTGCGAATGGTACCGGAATGCCGACTGGTTGAAGGGCCGCGACGGTTGGCAGGGTCAGGGTCGCGAGGAACATCTGGGGCCGCTGCTTTGGCTTTACAACCGGACCGGCGACGCGAAATGGTTGGAACTTGTGAAGACGCATTTCGCCGGCCCGCCGAACTATCAGCCTGTATGGGTGAACCCGGCTGCCATCGCGGAGGCTTGGCTCCAATTCCCGGATCACAGGCTCAGCAACCACGGCGTCGTGTTGACGTGGAGGACGAAATATCCGGGACTTCTCTATCAGTTCGATCCGAAGGAGGATTACCGCCGCTCCGTCTTCGAGGGGCTCCGGCGATTGGATCAATACTATGGCCAGATCGGCGGTCGTTATGCGGCCCACGAGACTTTGCCTCCGGATATCAACACCGGGCGCGACCCCAGACACGGCAGTGAACTGTGCCAAACGGTCGAGTGCGGCTATAACATGGGCCGCCTGTTTGAATGGTTCGGCGAAACATCCTGCATCGACCGCCTGGAGTCGCAGGCGTACAACACCTGGCCAGGCGAAATGACCCCCGACATGTGGACCCACCAATACGACACCCAGGCCAACCAGGCAGTGGTCAGCGTCGCCAACCGCGGCTGGGATAACACGGCCTGGGCCAACCTCTACGGCCTCATCCCGCACTGGCCATGCTGCCTTGCCAACATGCACCAGGCCTGGCCACGCTTCGTCAGCAGCATGTGGATGGCGACGCCCGACCGCGGCCTCGCCGCCACGGCATACGGGCCGTGCGAAGTCATCGCCCAGGTCGGCGACCACAAACAAGCCGTGACGATTGTCGAAGAGACGGACTATCCGTTTGACGGGGCGATCGGTCTAACAATCCGCACTGCGGAACCAGCGGCGTTCCCGCTGCAACTGCGCGTTCCGGGCTGGGCGAAGAACGCCGTGGCTTGCGTGGGTAACGAAACGTTCACGGCCGCGCCCGGCAGCATGCTATCCATTGTTAGAACCTGGCGGCAGGGGGACAAGGTTGACTTCCGTTTTCCCATGGAGATCCGTGTTGAGGAGCGCTTCAAGCGTGCCCTGGCGGTGATGCGCGGCCCGCTCTATTTTTCGCTGCGCATCGGACAGGATTATCGTGAAGCGCAAAGCTGCTGGACCGGGCAGCCGGGCTTGGCGGCCAAGCCCATCCGTGAGAAGAGCGGGTTTCCCCTGTTTGACTGGGAAATCTTCCCGACCACACCGTGGAATTACGGCCTGGTAGTGGATGCGCGACAGCCCGGAGGCAGTGTTAAAGTGTTGCGTCACAGCATTGGCGAGTTTCCCTTCGCGCAAAAAGGCGAACCGGTGATTCGTCGCGTGGCGGAAAACCCGCAGGCGGCTCCCTTCAAGGCCGAGGTGAGCCAGGTGGCACCCCATCCTGCGGAATCCGACTTGTCGTGCGCCAAACAAGCCTGGTCGCTATCAGGAAATGAGGACCAGCAGTGGGTGGGATTCGAACGAACCACCAGCCAGGCCGACGAGCCGGTCATTCTGCGGGTGAAGGCCCGCCTCATTCCGCAGTGGACGATGACGATGGGCCTGAATCCCGCCTCCAACACGCAGGTTCCCGCCATGGCCGGTCCCACTCCGGAATCGCCCGTGACCGTGGCAGGTCCCGAGGTGGATGTTGAACTCGTCCCCTACGGCTGCACCCGCTTGAGAATGTCGGAATTTCCGGTGATCACCCCATGATCGTTAGACCGAGGGAGACCACGCCAATGAATCGAAACGTGACCATGCAGAAGTATCCGTCCCGCGCCGGCCTGCTGGCCGCAATCCTGACAGTTCCTGATCCCGGCGGAAAATGAGTTGGCACTTGTTGGCGTTTCAGACGAATTCGTGAATCACCCGCGCATGGGTTGCGGGTGGCAGCAGTGCCGATGCGGGGTCAGGTCTTGCTCTTGCTTGATCATCGAATGTTGGAAGTTGAAGGTTGGAAGCCATCTCTTCATGGATCATTGGGCTAACATCAGCCTGAATTCAACATTCAACATTCAACATTCAATTTTCAATTTTCAAGTATAAGAATGGACGCGGCTGTGACAATTCTTGGTCTTACTTGATCATTGGAAGTTGGAAGTTGAATGTTGAATGTTGACATCCTCGGCGTGAGGAATGGGGTAGCCGCAGCTCTCCCGGTTGAGCCACAGCGGGGTGGCTAAGTCCCGGTGCTCGCTGCGGCCGGACCATCGTCCGGTCCGTCGCTGGGATCCCGGTTCTCAGAGGCGTGTCCGCCGCGAGACGGACCGTGCCTCATGGGAACCCCGCAGCTCTAACGGTTTAGCCAAAGCGGTGTGGCGGGCTGCGCCCTTCCCACCGCACTCCATACCTTGGCTTGCGCATGGACAGGGGAAGGTATGGAGTGCGGTGGGAAGCGCAGCGCCACACCGCTGTGGCCAAGTCCTGAAACCGTGGGACAGACAAATAGCCGTGAAAGAACGCCTTGCAACAGGCGGTATCGGGGAGGCATGCCAATGGAGAAAACCCAGGAACGCCCCGCCGCCGGCCCCGTTGCCGCCGCCGTCGTGCCGCTCGACGACCAGGCCGCAGCCGCATTGCTGGTGGCAAGCTATCAGAAGATTGTGGCCGAGATGGGCAAGTTCATCGTCGGCCAGCATGAAGTCATCGAGCAACTGATCATTGCGGTGCTGGCGGGCGGACACTGCCTGCTGGAAGGGGTGCCCGGTCTGGCCAAGACCGCGATGATCCGCACGCTCTCGCAAACCCTGGCGCTGACCTTCCGGCGGATCCAATTCACGCCCGATCTGATGCCCAGCGACATCACCGGCACCGACATCATCCAGGAAGACCCGGAGACCGGACGTCGTTCGTTTGTGTTTCAAACCGGCCCGGTGTTCACCCAGATGCTGCTGGCCGACGAAATCAACCGCACGCCACCCAAGACCCAGGCCGCACTGCTCGAGGCGATGCAGGAAAAGACCGTCACCGTGGGCGGCCACACCCTGCCGCTCGAGCAACCGTTCTTTGTCCTCGCGACGCAAAACCCGATCGAACAGGAAGGCACCTATCCGCTACCCGAGGCGCAACGCGACCGCTTCATCTTCCTGGTGAAAGTGGAATACCCGAGCCGCGAAGAGGAACGCCAGATCGTGGCCCGCACCACCGGCACCTTCGAGGCGCAGATCGAGCCGGTGCTCAGCGGCGCACAGATTCTGGCGCTGCAGAAAACCGTGCGCAAGGTTCCCGTGCCCGACCACGTCACCGATTTCATCCTCGATCTGGTGCGCTTCACCCGCCCCGACGAACCCGGCGCGCCACCCTTTGTCAGGGAACTCATCGCCTGGGGCGCCGGCCCGCGGGCCTGCCAAAACCTGGTCCTCGCCGGCAAGGTCCGCGCCCTCTTGCGCGGCCGGTTCCATGTGACCATCGACGACGTCGAAGCCCTCGCCCGCCCGATCATGCGCCACCGCATCGTGCCCACCTTCAATGCCGAGGCGGACGGCATCCCGGTGGATGAAATCATCACCCGCATCCTCAAGGTGGTCCCGCGCGGCGAGGCGAAGCGCCCGTGGTGACGAACCTAACAATCATGGCATGCCGGGGCGCGTCAGGCTGCGCCCGGTGATGCGTTCCCCACCCGCTCCTCTCCATGGCTCACGTCAGCGACTTTCTCAAGCCCAGCGATCTGCAGCGCATCTCCAATCTCCAGGTGCTGGCGCGGCAAGTGGTCGAGGGCTTCACCAGCGGCTTTCACCGCTCGCCCCACAAGGGCTACAGCGTGGAGTTCAAGCAGCACCGGCAATACGTCCCGGGCGATGAAATCCGCCGCCTCGACTGGAGCGTGTTTGCCCGCAGCGACCGTTACTACATCCGCGAGTACGAGGAGGAAACCAACCTCCGCGCCACCCTCATCCTCGACCGCAGCGGCTCGATGAACTACGCCGGCACCTCCGCCGACGGCGTCACCAAATACGCATACGCCACCAAACTCGCCGCCTGCCTCGCCTACATGATGGTCCATCAGGCGGATGGCGTCGGCCTGACAACCTTTGACACCCAGATCCGCAGCCACATCCCGCCGCGTTCCCGGGTGAGCCACCTGCGGGTCATTCTCGACGAGTTGGAAAAGGGCCAGCCCGGTGGCGAGACCGACCTGGGCGACGTGTTCCACGAACTGGAGGCCAAGCTGCATCGCCGCGGCTTGCTCATCATCATTTCCGATTGCTTCGGCGAGGTGGCCAGCTTCCTCAAGGCCCTGGCTCATTTCCGCCACGCCCGCCACGAAATCCTCGTCTTCCAAATCTGGGATCGCGACGAACTGGAGTTTCCCTTCAAGAGCTGGACCCAGTTCGATTGTCTCGAGCAGGCCGGCGTCAAGCATTTGTTAGATCCGGCGATGCTGCGCCAGACCTATCTGGACAACCTGGCTGCCTTCCGCGACAGCCTGGTCCGCGGCTGCCGCCGCCATAACATCGACCTGGTGCCCTTCTGCACCGACGAGCCGTATGCCAATGCGCTGGCCGCCTATATGACCCGGAGGCTCGGACGACGATGAACTTTCTCAACATGGTCATGTTAGGTGGGCTGGCGGCGGGCGCGATCCCGCTCATCATCCATCTGTTTCACAAGAGTCGCTTCAAGGTGGTCCACTGGGGTGCCATGCACCTGCTCACCGCCGTGCTGCGCACCAATCAGAGACGCCTCAAGATCGAACAATGGATCCTGCTGGCGCTTCGCTGCGCGATTCCCGTGCTCCTCGCGTTGATGATGGCGCGGCCGATGTGGCAGGGCGCCGCAGGTTTGTTAGGTGAGCGGGCCACCTCCACCGTCGTGCTGCTGGATAACAGTTACTCGATGGAGGCCGGGCGGGCCGGAACCACCAATTTCAGCCTCGCCCGCGACGAAACGCAGCGCCTGGTGGGAGACCTCAAGCGGGGCTCGGCAGCCTGGGTGTTCCTGATGGGCGAGGGCGCAGGATTGTTAGACGAACCCACCCGCGACCTCACCCGCGTCACCCGGGCGCTGGACAAGGTGGGCTCCGGCTATGGGGTGGCCCAGGTGCCGGCGTCCCTCCGGCAGGTGGCGGGCACGCTGGACAAAATGACGGAGGGAGCCCGGCAGGTGGTCATGCTCACCGACTTCCAACGGGTGAGTTTCCCGGCCACTGAAGACCAGGCCCTCGGCCAGGCACTGGCACGCCTGCAGCACCTGCCGACCCCGCCCACCATCACCCTCTGGAATGTCGGGATCGACGCCAGGGAAAACGTCGCCGTCGAGTCGCTCGATTTTTCCAAATTGATGGTCGGCGTCGGTCAGAAGGTCCAATTCCGCGCCAACCTGCGCAACTTCGGCGACCATGCCCGCCCCGATTTGCGCGTGATGATGAAAGTCGATGGCCGGGAGCAGGCGACCTCGCAGGTATCGTTAGGCGCCAAGGCCCAAGGCCAGGTGTTGTTCAGCCATGTTTTTGATAGACCAGGCTCGCATGTCGTCGAGATCGCCACGGAGGCCGACGCGGTCCGCGCCGACAACAGCTATCTGGCCAGCATCCCGGTGCGGGACCGGCTGGCGGTGCTGCTGGTGGACGGCGCGCCCGGCGCCACGCCGGATGATCTGCAAGGTGAGACCGGCTTTGCCCGGATCGCGCTCTCCCCCTTCGCTGCGGGCAAGGTCGAACAGGCAGACCTGATCGAGACGAAAGTGGTGGCCGCCGCGGATCTAACATCCGCCGGCATTTCCGCAGCGGCCGTCGTCGTGCTCGCCAATGTGGCCAACCTGGCCGCCGCGCCGCTCCAGGCGCTGGAGGGGTTTGTCGAACAAGGTGGCGGGTTGTTGGTCTTCACCGGCGAGCACAGCGATCCGGCCTGGTGGAACGGGGCCTTTGGCAAGCTGGCGCCGCTGCCGCTGGGCACGCGTGCCGGCACCCTGAACGAGGGCGCGCCCACCATGGGCGTGGTCAGCCAGCGCTTTGACCATCCCGCGCTCGAGATGTTCAACGATCCGCGCAACGGCAGCCTGTCCGACCTGGCACTCAAAGCCTGGTTCCGCCTCCAGCCGCCCGAGCGCACGGGCAACCCGGCGGACCCGTTAGTCATGGCGCGGCTCGACTGCGGCGACCCGTTTCTCGCGGAAAAACCGCTCGGCCAGGGCCGGGTGATTGCCTGCGCCACCGCCCTCGATTCGGACTGGAGCAATCTGCCGGCGCGGCCGTCCTATCTGCCGCTGCTCCAGCGGCTCTGCGTTTCGTTAGCCTCCAACGTCTATCCGCCCCGCAACCTGCGGGTCGGCGAGCCGCTCGTCGGTTTCCTGCCCGCCGCCACCGCCGGCACCAAGGCGCTGCTCACCCTGCCGGACACCAGCACGGTGGAAGTGCCGGTCGTCAACCAAGGCACGCGCGGAGTGGTCGAATACCCGCAGACCCGCAGACCCGGCCTGTACACGCTGCTACCGGCGGCGGGTGAGGCCCCCGTTCATTTCGTGGTCAACGCCGACCGCGCGGAGTCGGATCCCGAGCGCCTCACTGATGCGGAAATCCACGCTCTGGCCAAGGCCCACGGCCTGCAACTCGTGGGCAGCGCGGCCGAGTTCAAGGCGCTCGACAAAGTCCAACGCTACGGCCGCGAGCTGTGGCAATGGGCTCTGCTGGTGCTGTTAGGACTGCTCTTTGGCGAACTGCTGCTCCAACAGAAATTTGCCTGCGGAGGGGCCAAGGCATGAAACCCGAATCCGTCACCCACTCACTCCGTTGGGCCGGCGACTGGCCGTGGTATGCCGGCCTAACGGCTGCGGCGCTGCTGGCGCTTGCCGCATGGCTGCTCTACCGCCGCGAGGTCGGCGGCATGCGCCCGCTGTTTCGTTTCCTGCTGCCGCTGCTGCGTGCCACGGCCGTGCTGCTGATTGTGATTTTGTTGGGTGGTCCGCTCATCCACCACCGCGCCGTGGTCGGCCAACTCGCCCGCCTCATCATTCTCGTCGATGGCTCGGAAAGCATGCAACTCGCCGACCCCGGCATGGATGCCGCACGCAAGCTCCGGATCCTCGAACGCCTCGCCATGCTCGACCCCGGCACGGTCAACCCCGATCATGCACAGGCTGCCACGAATCTCGCCGACGACCCGAACCCGGCAGTCAACAACGCGCTCGCCAAGTTCGACGCGCTGCCCCGCTGGCAGCGGGTGCGGGCATTGTTGTTAGATGGCAAGCCGGGGCAGTGTTTGTTGGCCAGGCTGGGCACCCAGTTCGACGTCCAGTTGGCGACCCTCGACAACAGCGAAGTGAAACCCGTCTGGCGCTCCGGCACCGGCGACACTCCCCTGCCCGACGCGCTGCCGAAGCCGGTGGGATCCATCACCGATCTAACGAGCGGCCTGGCTTTCGGCGTGAGCAGTCAACAACAAGCCGGGCCCGGTGCGGTGTTGCTCATTTCGGATGGCCAGCACAACGCGGGCGAGCCCCCGCTGGAGACGGCCAAGGTTCTGGCCGGCAAGAAGCTGCCGGTGTTCACACTCGGCACCGGCAGCGAGCACGCGCCGCGAGACCTCGCCATCCTGCGCACCCGCGTGCCCGACAGCGTCTTTCACGAGGACATGGTGCGCGGCGAAATCGTGCTCAAGGAGGAAGTCGCCGCCGGCCTGCCCATCACCCTCAGCGTGAAAGACGGCGACAAGCTCGTCTGGGAACAACAGCTCGTCACCGAGGCCAGCACCCACCGCAGCGTGCCATTTGAATTCCCGGTGAAGGAACCCGCCGCCGCTCGCCTCAAGGCGCTGCCCCAGGGCGCCGAAACGTCCGCCGTGGCAATCGATCTCCAAGTGAGTGTCACCCCGCTCGATGGCGAACGCGAACTTTCTAACAATGAAAGCCGGATCCGCTTCCGCGCGGTCACCCAGAAGCGCAAAATCCTGCTGCTGGATGGCCGCCCGCGCTGGGAAACCCGCTATCTGAAAAACCTCTATCAGCGCGACGAAAAGTGGGACGTCAATACGGTCGTCGCCGGCATGAAGACCGCCACCGGTTTCGCACGCGGCAGCAAGGAAGGCACCTTCCCCGCCGACAAGGCCACGCTCGACTCCTACGAGTTGGTCATCTTCGGCGATGTCCCGAGGGACCTGCTCAAACCCGAGGAATTGCGCTGGCTGGCCGACTTCGTTGGCAAACGCGGCGGCGGCCTGATCCTGATAGACGGCACGCGAGGCCACCTGCGCGAATACGCCGACACCCCGCTCGGCCCCTTGCTGCCCGTGGCCCATGCCAAGGCCAACCCTCCCACCGGGGTGAACGCCTTTGTTCTAACAGGCCGCGCGCCGGAGCTGGCGGCCTTCGCCTTGAGCGAGGAACTCGCGGCCAATGCCGGCGTCTGGGCGAAACTGCCGCCTCCGCGCTCCGTCGCCGGGGTCCAGCCCTTGCCCGGCGCGGAAGTCCTCATCGAGGGCGAGGCTGTGGGTGGGCGCGTGCCGCTTGCCGTCCTGCGGCCATTTGGCGCGGGCCTGGTGTATTTCCACGCGTTCGACGACTCGTGGCGCTGGCGCTTTGAAGTGGCCGATACCTATCACGTCAGGTTCTGGAACCAGCTCGCGGGTTTTGTGTTGGAGGAACCGTTTGCGGCCCGTGACAAGTGCCTCTCGCTGGACGCCGGCAAGTTGACCTACGAACCCGGCGAACCAGCCGACATCCGCGCCCGCTTGCGCAGCGGCGAGGGCAAGACGGTGACCGATGCCACGGTGGCGGCCGTGCTCTGGCGCGATGGCAAACGGGTGGCAACCCTTGGGCTCACCCCCGATCCGGGCGGCGTGTTCCGTGGCAAAACCGCCGCCCTCGAAGCCGGCAATTACGAGGTCACCATCGAGACGGCGGCCATTCCCGAAGGGCAAATCAAAGTGCGTGCGGAGTTCAAGGTGGAGGCCAGGCAAAATGCCGAGCGCACGCTGCTCAGCGTCAACGAGGACCTGCTGCGCCAGATCGCGCTCACCAGCGGCGGCAGTTATTTCCGCGAGGAGCAAGCCGACCAACTCGTGAAATTGTTAGAGCCGCTGGCCGCGGGCTCCATCCGCGAAAGCGAGACCCCGTTGTTGGAAAGCCGCTGGTGGTTTGGCGGCATCGTGTTGTTGCTCACCCTCGAATGGCTCATCCGCAAACGCGTCGGCATGCTTTGACGGAGCACGCTTTCCCTACCTAACACTTTCACCCCATGAGTTCCCACCCCGATCCCGTCATTCTGCAAATGCTCCAGGCGTTTGCACGCCGCCGGCGTCGCCTCATCATGCTGCGTGGCGGCCTCGCCACGCTGGCCGTGCTCATTGGCGTGATGCTCGTGGTCGCCGCGCTGGACTATTGGATTCCGCTGCTGCGCGACTGGGTGCGCTGGGCGCTCAGCATCACGGCCTACGCGGCGGTGCTGGTGGTGGCCTGGCGGCAGTGGTTGCGGCCGCTGTTGGAGGTGCCGGACGAGCGGCAACTGGCACGCATCGTCGAGCACGCCGCGCCAGCGTTGCGCGAGGATTTGCTTTCGGCCGTCGAGTTGGGCCGCACTGCGGATGCGGGCTTCGACTCCGCGCAATTCCGCGCGCTCGTGCAGTCGGGCGTTGCGCTGCGCGTCCAGGACCTGAAGGTCAAGTCGCTGTTGCCCATCGGCTTGCTCAAACGTTATATCCATGTGGCGGCGCTCATCGGGGTGGTCGTCGTGGCGCTCACGGCGGTGAGCGGCCTGCGCTTCGGAACCCTGTTGCTGCGCGCACTGATGCCCGGCGCCAATCTCGACCGCGTGTCCGCCACCCGGATCGTCATCCTCGAGCCGAATCCCGCCAGCCAAACCGTGCCGCAAGGCGACGCGGTGCGCTTGGAAATCGAACTGCAAGGCAAGCTCGCAGGCAGCGCCAGACTGGAAACGGAAGGAGCCCGCCAGGGCCGAGTCGTGACGGAGATGACACCGCTGGGCAACCACCGCTTCGCCACCGCCATCCAGGTCGCTCGCGAAAGCCTGCACTACCGGGTGCAGGCCGGCGACGCGCTCACCCGCCGCTACGAACTAACCGCCGTCGCCCGGCCCTACGAGGTCGCATTTGAGAAAACCTATCAGTATCCCGGCTACTCCCAAATCCCGCCGCAGACGGTCAGGGAACCCAGCGGCGGACTGGCCGCCCTGGAGGGGACCGAGGTGGAGGTGAAAATCACCACCAGCCAGCCGGTCAGCCGCGGCGAGTTCAGATCTCTGGACATAGGCCCCGCGGCCGGAGGCCGCTGAATTCGGAATCCGTTGATTTTCCAACGATTCTGCCGGTTCGAAATATATTTCATGTGCGCAATAAATAATTCTTGACTCGCACGCGCGCACGCGCA
>JAPLUI010000041.1 GCA_026397725.1 Verrucomicrobiota bacterium
CGCGTCCCGCGGCAGGCCGTGCTGGCGGCGTCCCGCCGCCAGGGATCTAACGCCAATGCGCCGGGCGCTCCGAAATCTTGGATCCTGCAACTGCGCTCCAATGGCGCTGCGGCCAGAGGCACGCAGCCACGGCCTGCGGCCAGAGGCACGCAGCCACGATCTGCGATCCACCATCTCTTCGGCCCGCCTCATTGCGCTTTCACCTTCACGAGGATTTTGCCGTTGGCGGGCGGGTTGGTCACCGTGCTGCTAGGGAATTGCTTTTCGGGGCTGGTGTGCATGAGGGGCTAAAGAGAGGTTCGGAGAGCGGGAGAAAAGGGGTGGACTTGTAGCGGCCGATGCGCGTGCCAAGTCTTTCGGTGATCGACGGGAATCCGTGGTCCCCGGCCCCAGGTGGGGCGGGTTGGTCCGGCAGATCATCCCCCATGGCCACGCGCAACAGGCAAGCAGGGCACATTTCACCGCCGCTACCCCTGGCGAGCGGGGCACCACCTGCCGGGCAGGTGGGAGGATCCGGCATGGCATTGGTCAGGTTATGGTTTTGAATTTGGATCACCGACGATCATCCCAGGGGGCTGGAGTTGGAATCACGGCGCTTCTTGGTCTCCATGGCTACGGCCGAATGAGGCGAGATCGTCCGGGTGCTACGGTCTGCAAAAAACCACCTAACCCAGCAACTGTGGTAATCGTCTCCCGGTTGCATGGCAAGCTCCTCTTTCAATCTGAGCAGGCTCCCTTCCGGGACCGGCTCCGAGGTGCGGCGCCGAGTCAGTTGGTGACCGGCGAGCGCTTCGGCGAGTTCCGGCAACCAGGCCGGCGCAGAGGAAGGAACAGGTGCCGTATCCCAACACCCGCCACTGCGGGCGTGAAGGTAAACCCAACTCCCGTCCGGGCTGAATTCAACACCTCCCAAGCGCCCTTGATGACGCCGCGGTTCTGATAGAGCCAGGCCGGTGCGGGCGTCCCACAGCCGCACGGTGTGGTCTTTGGCCGCAGTAACGATCCGCCGTCCGTCGCGACTGAACTCGGCCGCCTCCACCGCGCTTTGATGCTTGAGCGCAGGCATCAAGGGCTCGCCGGTATGACTGTCCCAAACGCGTGCCGTTTTGTCGTCGGATGCCGTGAGGACGTATTTGCCGTCGGAACTGAATCGAGCGGTGTTAGCGCGTTTGCCGTGTTTCAACAACTTGGTCAAAACCCGGCCGGTGCGGGCGTCCCAAATCCAGGCGGAGCCATCGGCGTGAGTGATGACCAGCCGCTTGCCATCAGGGCTGAACCGGCCCGATACCACCATTTGGTCGGATACGAACGGTTGCGGTGCGCCGTCGGGCGACGGCCAAGTGCGGTAAAGCAGGGAACCTCCATCGTAGCCGTAGGGTTCGGCGGCCAGTTTGCCGGTCTGCGCATCCCACACCCTGAAGGATTCGCCACCTCCTTTCATGGCCAGCAGGTTCCCATCAGGACTCACTTCGGCCACCGTGAAGCGGTCGCGGGGATGCAAGGGTGCCCTGACCCGAATCCGGCCCGTGCGGGTGTCCCATATCTTCAACTCCGCCCCGTCCGCCGCATAGATTGCCGACCCATCCGGACTGAACAGGAACCGCAGGGGGTCTTCCGGTGGGCCCATTCGTGGTGGCGACTGCACGGGATCAGACACCCCTTCCAGTTGGACCGCCCCCTGCTTCGGCTCACCGGTATGGGCGTCCCATATTCCCACCAGATTGCCCTCAATGGTGAACACCAGGCGACCATCCAAGCTGAAATGGGCAATTCTCTCGTAGGCGAATAGTCCGTTGTTTCTGAGCACACATTTGGCGTAGCCGAAGGGGTCGCTCAGGGGTCGCATCTCCCGCACCTTCCAGGTCTGACATTGGCCGTCCCGCGGGTTCGCCAGCATGACGTCAGCCTGGGTTGGGCTGAATCTTCCGGTTGGGCTGCTTCTTCCTATTCCGGGAACGCTTTCGATCACGGCACTACCAGGCCGGATGTCCCACACTTGGATCGATGCCCAACCGGCCACCAGCAGACGCTCGCCATCAGGGCTGAAATGGGCATGGCCGCAGTAATCCGATCTAACCGGTTCACTCAACAGATCCCCGGTGACTGCATCCCAGACCCGGGCGATGCTGTCTTCGGTTACGGTGACCAGTCGCAGTCCGTCGGGGCTGAATTCAGCGCAGGCCACTTCCTGGTCGTGTTGGAGCGGTTCCGTGAGCGCTTTGCCGGTTCGCGCGTCCCACAGCCGCGCCGTCGCGTCTTCGGCGACGGTAACAAAGCGCTGCCCGTCCGGACTGAGCTTCGCAAAAAACCGGTCATGTCCGTGATGCGGAGGCACCTCAAAACCCTGGATCGGATCACCGGCAAGCGTGTCGAAAACCCCCGATACGGCCCAGGCCCCGACCACGAGGACGCGTTGTCCATCCGGGCTGAACTCAATGGTGCGGGCATCCTGCCAGGCGGATGGATGGCTCAATGGCAGGGAGGTTGCGACATCCCACAGCGTTACCCGCTCCGCAAGCCGTTGGTTCCGCTCCGCTTCCGAAAGGCTTGCATCTTCCGGGCTGCCATAGTCCCAATGGACAAACGTCAGGATGAACCGGCCATCCGGACTGAATTTGGCCTGTTCGACACCCATGCGGTGCTTGAGACACCGCCCTGTCGGCTGGCCGGTGTGAGCGTCCCACAGCCGCGCCGTCTGGTCATCGGAAGCGGTAAGCACCCACCGCCCGTCCGGACTGAACTCGGCATGATTGATTTTTTCCACTTGGGTTAGCGGCTTCCTCAGCGCTTGACCGGTGAGGTCGTCCTCACTCTCCCAAATGGCCGCCGCCCCGTCCTCGGCCACCGTCAGCACTTGGCTGGAGTCGGGGCCGAAGCGGGCTGACACCACGCGGCTGGAATGCTTGAGCGGCTGTGTGCAGGGTTGCAGCGTCCGCGCATCGTAAATGCGGACGGTGTTGTCCTCCGACGCCGTGAGCACCAGCCGTCCATCCGGACTGAACTCGGCGGCCCTGATTGCAATTGGCCACCCGGGCGGACCCCACGGGTCGTCGTCAAGGCCATAGACATGCCGCACGAGCGGGCTGGTAGGCAATGGGAAGTTGCGTTCGGTCAAGGCGGAAACCAAGCGTGCCGCGGCGACTTGGTTGCTAGGATCATCCCGCAGTTCCCGAGCCAAGGCAGCCAGTGCGGTGGCGGAGTCGTTGGCCGCGAAGTCCTGTTCGGCCTCACGAATCCGCATGTGCGACAAGCCTTCCTTCACCGCTTGCTCGGCCCGTTGCGCTTTGGCATGTTCCCAATTCGCCCACCCGGCCAGGGTGACGCACAACTGGCATGTGGGGCATATTCTGCGGCGACTCCCCCGGGCGAGCGGGGTGCCACACACCGGGCAGGTGGACGAATCTGTCATGGCGTCCGGCAGTTTGTCATTTCGATTCATGGAGTCAACCTATAAATGGGTTTCCAAAGCCGGGAATTAGGGCGATTGGCTTAATCAGCCTCTGATCAAGAAACTTCAAGGTTTTTTGAGATTTGGCTAGACATTGAGGCTGATTTTGCCATGTTAGCCGGGTGATGAACCCGCTGCACATTTGCTCGACACTGGATGAAACCACGCAAGGCCTTGAAGTCAGGACGGCCACGACGGAACTTGAGGTTTCGCAACTGCGTGATGTCCTCAACACGCAACACTACCTCAAAGCCGGTCGCCCAGCCGGGCACGTCCTCTGGCAGGGCGTTTACCAAACCGCCACCGAGGAAGGCATGCCGAGTCTCTGTGCGGTGCTGTGCTGGGCGGGTGCCGCCCTCCGGCTCAAGGATCGGGACGAATGGATTGACTGGGATCCCCTGACGCGGGCCAACCGGCTTGGCCTCGTCGTCCAACTCCGCCGCTTCCTCGTCTTGGAGGAGAGCCGCAAGCCCAACCTGGCCACCCGCTGCATGGGACTGGCCATGCGCCGCCTGCCCGAGCAGTGGGAGGCTCGTCACGGTTTCCGCCCCCTCCTGGCCGAAAGCTTCAGCGATCCGCAAACCCATCAAGGCACCATCTACAAAGCCAGCAACTGGACGCCATTGGGCTTTACCAAAGGCTTCAAGCGCCACCGCGCCGACTTCTATCAAGACGACGAACATCCGAAAAAGCTCTGGATCAAAACCCTCCATCCCAAGGCCCAACAGCTCCTGGCCAGCCCCGGAGAGCTTCCCAAAGTCCATGCCAAGGGTGTCAGGGAAGCCACTGCCGGTGCCCGCTGCGCACTCAATTGCGGGCAATTGCGCAGCCTCTCCGACGCGTTTGAAAACGTCCCGGACCCCCGCGATCCGCTGAAGTGCCGCCACCGCCTGCGCGCCATGCTCACCCTCATCGTCCACGGGTTGCTCTGCGGTGCCCCCGACGTCAAGGCCATCTGGCGCAGGGCCGGCCCGCTCAATGAGCAACAGCGCAGGGCCGTCGGCCTGACCTGGCGTGACAAATCCGGGCGTCTGGCCATGCCCGGCTACGACGCCATCAACGATGTGGTCAACGCCATCGACCCCATTGCCCTCGCCGCCGCCCTCAACACCTGGCTGGTGGCCAATCACGACAATCTTCCCCAAAGCCTCGCCCTTGACGGCAAAGACCTCGGCCACAACCTCGGTGCCATCGTCACCCTCTGCCGCCACGACGACGGCCGCCCCGTCCTCATGGAAAGTTACAGCGGCAATAAGGATGACTGCGAACTGCCGGTTGCCCAAAAGCTCCTTGCCGACAACGCCGGGGTTCTCCTCAACGCCGTGATCACCGGGGATGCGCTTCATTGCCAAAAAAAACGGCGTGCCTAATCGTTGAAAATGGCGGCGACTACCTCATCGCCCTCAAAAAGAACCAGAAGAACCTGCATCTCTTTGCCGGAGCCCTGCTGGACGCCCGCCCGCTGGATTTCGCCGGGCAACTCGAATGCGGCCACGGGCGCATCGAACAGCGCGACCTGCGCGTCGCCTCCCTCGATTCGGACATCACCCCCTTTCCCCACTCCCGCCAAGTGCTGAGCTGCACCCGCGTTTACACTCCCAAGAAGGGCGGCGATACCAAGACCGAAACCCGCTACTTCATCACCAGTATCGAACCGGGGAAACGCACCCACAAGCAGTTAGCCGCCACCATCCGCAAGCACTGGAGCGTTGAAAACCTCAACCACTGGAAACGCGATTCCTCAATGTGGCGGGAAGACCGCAGTGCGTTGCGTTGCGCGAAAGGAGCCAAGAACCTCGCGTTGTTGCGCAACGCCGCTTTGGCCATCATGCCCTTTGAGCAACATGAATCGCTCAATGCCGCCTTCGATCATTACCGCGACTATCGAGGAAAATCCCTCAAACTCATCAAATCCTCACTCCCGTTCCCGGAATGACCAGGTCAGCCAATCGCCCTAAGCCGGGAATCCGGGATTCCGCGAGGTTTGGCGGAAATCATCATGGTGTCGCTGACGTTGGGGCGGAATGCCTTGGGCGGCGTCGATCAGCGCCTGCAATTCCTTGATCCGCTTTGGGGCCTCCGCGAGTTGTTGCGGTGACAATGTCATATCCGGTTGATCACGACTATTGGCGGCCAGATGATACCACGCATAGGCCTCCACCGGATCCTTCGCCACACCTTTGCCACGGCCATAGCAGAATCCAAGGTTGCATTGAGCCTCGCTGTTGCCCTGCGCGGCAGCCTTGCGGAACTACTTCGCGGCTGCCGCCGGGTCCCGGGCCACGCCTGGGCCGGCAGCGTAACAGCGGCCGAGCATGGCCTGTCCCCTGGCATCTCCCTGTTCGGCCTTGGCTTTGTAGTTCTCGAATTTCAGGGGGTCGAACGCGTTGGCGTCGGGTTGTTTCGCGGAAATACTGGCGCAGCACAAAACCGCCACGAGAACCAGTTCCGCAAGAAAGGTTATCGCGTTTGCTGCTAGGGAATTGCTTTTCAGGGTTGGTTTTGGGTCATTGGGTGGTGTCGATGGTTCATGGGTGAGGGTTGTTACTTGTTTGGAAGTCGCGGAGGAAGTTCAAAGTTGGACGGCTGAGGTTAAGGGAAGGGAGAGACGTGGCTGGCGCGTCCCGCGGCAGGCCGTGCTGGCGGCGTCCCGCCGCCAGGGATCTAACGCCAATGCGCCGGGCGCTCCGAAATCTTGGATCCTGCAACTGCGCTCCAATGGCGCTGCGGCCAGAGGCACGCAGCCACGGCCTGCGGCC
>JAPLUI010000560.1 GCA_026397725.1 Verrucomicrobiota bacterium
CGAGTAACTTGGCTCCGAGGATGCCCGTTAGGGAGCGACGACATTCCTGTCGTCGAGCGGAAGGAACGTCCATGAACAAAGCCTTCGGCACGCACTCATGGGCCGCCCTTCCGCTACCACCACAAGAATGTGGTGGCTCCTTATCGCGCCCACGTTACTCCCGGTGCCACACCCGCCCACCGGGTTCTGATGCCGAGAACGGGCACGCCGAATCCTGGTGACGACCCGGAGGATGTTTGGGCCGCAGCGAGCGCCGGGACTTAGCCAAAGCGGTGTGGCGCTGCGCTTCCCACCGCACTCCACGTCAGGTCTCGAATTTTCTGATGGGACATCCTGGTGTCCGATCGGACACCAGGATGTCCCGGAATCTTCACTTTCATGTCCGCCAGGCGGAACCACATACCCTCACCACGAACGCTGCATCCGGAGGTTCGTAGTTCCACCTGCAATCGACTGAAGTGGAGATCTTGACCACGGCCTCCGGCCCTGAGGGGTGTAGGCCCCTCAGGGCCGGAGGCCGCGGTTGAAACATCCGGGCCTCCCTGGTGTGGGCAGGCCCGGTTTGTCCCGAGTATTTTTGACTGAGGTGGTTCAACATCGTTCCGGGAAAAGCGGTATCTTGGGAATTACCCTATCCCTAGCAAGATTTCCGCGAGTCGCCGTCAGGCCGCCAAGTGCCATCTCGCCGTCGCCGAGTCCCATGCCGTCCACGAATCCATGACCGAATCCCTCGGAAAATCCCGCAAGAAATAACCCGCGCGTAGCTCCGCACGTAGCTGCGGCTTCCAGCCGCAAGTGGCTGCGCGCGTGGCTGCGTGCCTCCGGCCGCAGGCCGTGACTGCGTGCCTCCGGCCGCAGTGCCCATGGACAGCAAATCCCAGAGACCCCGGCATTTCAGCGTTTCAGCTTATACCTCACCCCTCCCATGAACCTCAAGCCCCTCAGAAACGACTGGTTTTTCCCCGTCCATGAAGCCCCCATCCGCGCGACCGTCACCCACAATGGCGTGGGGCGGAGCGTGCTCGGGCCCCACAACATGGCCCTCGTTGCCGCCGACTCTGGCGAGATCCTCCGATTCAACGCCATGACCGACATCGCCTCCCACCCGCCGCAAAGCCCGCGCTTCCGCCGCGACCGCCCGATCCGCGAACGCCGCGCCGGTGCCTGGCTCCGGCTTCACCATCCCGGCCCATCTGGGGGCATTGGCACATCCGTCCCAAGCTCCGCAGGAAAACTGACCCGTCGGAGGAAAACGCCCTGCAGGACGAGGCCGGCTCGGTCGCGAAACACCCTTGGCGAAGCTGAAATCTCCTTGCTCATGCCAACCAAACCCAAGCCCCGAAAAGCACCTCAAAATCACCTTGCTTCTTCAGGGGGCCAAACTACGATTCCCCAACAGATTTCAGATCCGCCATGAAAACGCCCCTCACCTTCATCGATCTTTTCTGCGGCTGTGGCGGTTTCAGCCTCGGGCTCCTGCGTGCCGGGCTCAAGGGACTGGCTGCAATCGACTTCAATCACGAGGCGATCCAGGTGTTCCAAGCCAATTTCAAAGGCATCGGCCAGATTCTCGAAAAGGATCTCACCACGTTTTCCCCTGCCGAGCTTGAATCCTTGCTCGGAACCTCCGAGGTGGACCTGATCGTCGGCGGGCCACCTTGCCAAGGCTTCAGCACCGCCCGGCAGGCGGATGGCGCGAATCATGGCGAGCGGCTCAAGGAAGACCCCAGGCGGCACCTTTACAAGGAGTTCCTCCGCCATGTGGCTCACTTCAAACCAAAGGTGTTTGTCATCGAGAACGTCCTGGGAATCAGATCCGCTTCAGGAGGTGCCTATTTCTCGAAAGTCCAGGCTGAGGCCCGTGCGCTTGGCTATAGGGTGCATGCCCAGATCGAGGATTGCGTCGATCTTGGTGTGCCTCAGAAACGTCGGCGGCAGCTCTTCATCGGCACCCGCGAGGAGTTTCCTGCCTATTTCAGATCGGAACTGAAAGCCGCAAAGCGGGCCGTCATCGGAGCCACGCTTTGGGACGCCATCGGCGATCTGCCGCCGTTGAAAGCGGGAGAAGGCGAGGAGGATTGCGAATACGATCACGAGCGTCGCTTCAAGATGCTCCCGACAATGTCGGCCGACTATCTTTTCGATGTGCTTGAGGTGAAAAAGGCCGCCAGACTCACCGCACACCGCGCCCGTCCTCACAGCGCCCGCGACTTGAGCGACTTCATGCTGCTAACGGAGGGCGAGAGTTCCGCCGAAGCCATGCGCCGCAGTGTGAAATTTGAATTCCCCTATGACAAGTCCAGTTTCAAGGACCGTTACACGAGGCAGCACCGCAACCGCCCCTGTTCCACCATCGTCGCCCACCTCGCAAAGGACGGATTGATGTTCATTCACCCGACCCAAAACCGCTCGCTGACTCCGCGAGAGGCGGCGCGGATTCAGAGCTTCCCGGACTGGTTCGAGTTCCCCATCGCGCGTACCCATCAATTCCGCGTGATCGGCAACGCCGTGCCACCGCTGGTGGGAGAGGCTGTCGGGATGGCCGTGAAATCCTACATTGAAAAGGCGATGGGAAAGCGCAAGACCATCGCGTCCCACCTTGGCCCATTCCCTAAGGATGAAAGGGAAGCTGTGACTTGGCTGCTTCCCCTGCTCGACCTTGACTCCCGCTCGCTTCGAAGGATACCGGACACCGATTTCAAGCGTGCTTGGTATGCGATTGGATTCATTTACACGGGGCTTCATCCAGACAGCGCTTTGGAGCACGGCACCAAGGTAGTGACTGACACGGATGCGTATAAGTCGGTTAGCCAAATCGAGCCCCGATTGCACAACCCGTACTACGAACAGAGTGGCTGGCCGGTCATTTTGGAACCAGTCGCAAAGGAAGCTTGGAGACGCAACCAAGTCGGACTTCTTGATGACGACGAGCTTTACTGCTCTGCTGCGACGCACAGATGGCAGAGGCTTGCTATCGAAATCCAAAGCTCATCGGCGGAGTTCGCAGCAGACGTAGAATGACTGCCTAAATCAATCAGAATTGTGAAACGAGGTCTAATGCCATCCCTAGACGCAGCATTTGAGATCATCGCACCGAGAGCTGCTTCTCTGGTGGAGTCCCTTCGTGCTTTCGGCTACGATCTAGGCACAGCAATTGCCGACTTGGTGGACAACTGCATTTCCGCAGACGCCAAGAATATCTGGATAGATTTCGACTGGGCAGGATCCGAATCCGTCATTGCGGTCACTGATGACGGTCGAGGCATGTCAGAGCCCAAACTCCGCGGAGCAATGCGCCTTGGTAGCCAACATCCGGGGGAGACGCGGGCGGCGAATGATCTTGGCAGGTTCGGCCTTGGTTTGAAAACCGCGTCCTTTTCCCAATGCCGTTGTGTTACCGTTTGCACCAAAGAGGAAAGGGAAAACACCCTCTTGCGCCGCTGGGACCTGGACCATCTTGCCAAAACCGACGAATGGCAGCTACTCCTAAAGGCACGACAGGGATCATCGCGTCACTTTCAACGTCTGAGCCAACTTTCCCGCGGCACCTGCGTTCTATGGCAGCATATGGATCGTGTCGTGGGCGGAATAGAGCTTGGAGGTGCGCGAGATCGGGACATCTTCATCGCCCGCTGCGAGGAGGTCGCGCGGCATCTATCTCTTGTCTTTCACCGTTTGTTGGGGCATCCCGCACGATTACAGATGTTCATCAACGACCACGCGGTCCAACCCTTCGATCCATTTTTCATAGCCGAGGCGACTCAACAACTGCAGGAACATTTCTTACAAAGCGCAGCTGGCATGGTCCGCGTCGAGCCCTTTGTCATGCCGCATGAGTCGAAACTTCTCGAACCCGAGGACCGCAAGCTTGCAGGTGATCCAAAGGACTGGACCGCTCGTCAAGGCTTCTACATCTATCGGCAGGATCGTCTACTCGTCCCCGGTTCTTGGCTTGGTTACCGCGACTGGCGCAAAGACGAACATCACAAGCTAGCCCGTATCCGCATCTCTCTGCCAAACACCTCAGATGAAGACTGGCAGATTGACGTGACAAAAAGCAAGGCCAGGCCACCCCAAGCACTGCGCGATCAACTCCGGAATATCGGTGAAACCACACGCAGCCGCGCTCGTCGTGTTTATAGCTTCCGTGGCGAGCGGCTTATTGCTCCAGGGGCTCAAGGCGTACGTTATGTATGGGATCAAACCGTCCGCCATGGACGCACCCTATATCGGATCAATCGCGATCATCCCGCTGTCTCCGCTCTCTTGGGAAACAGTCGGCAGAAGCAGGGAGTCGAGAGCGTGCTTCAGATCATTGAAGACAGCATTCCTGTAACCCTGATTTCATACCAAAGCCGAGAGGAGCAAGAAACGCAAACACCCGGCCCTGTAGAGACCGATATTGAGTCTGTACGCGCAATGCTTAATCAAGCATGGCACACCATGCGGGCCAGAGGACTGCGGGACGCTGAGACGCTTGCCGCACTAGCTCAATGGGAGCCATTTAATCAATACCCATCGCTCCTCCAGGAACTTCTGGAGAATCCACCAGTTCAATCATGATCGATCTTAATGAGGTGGAAAGACGGGTGCTCGACCACGCGAGTCGCGATCTCCAGGATGAACTGGGCCGAACGCCTGAGAAGATTCGCCGACTGGTAGAGATCCATGCCGCGTCGGCAGCGTTTTTGAACCCTGGTTTTGCGATAAATATCGAAGCACTTATCGCCGAGCTTGCTCATGCAGCATCCGTTTGGACGGAGAGACCATCTGTCCTCTCCGATGGAAGGGTGCAGCCATGGTGGGTCGAGCGAAAGGCTCAAATCGAACCAATGCGTTTCTGGCGGCGCTATCGCCGATATCTTGAGCAGGAGAAGGGTCATCGGGATAAGGATCTTGATGCCGTGGACGAGCAGTCCGACGTCATCATTGACCGCATTAAAAATCCAACAACTCCCGGCGAGTGGGATGTCCGAGGCATGGTGGTTGGCAGTGTTCAATCAGGGAAAACGGCCAACTATCTCGGCGTTGTCACCAAGGCTCTCGATGCCGGCTACAAACTGGTCATTATCTTGGCCGGGATTCACAACAACCTCCGGGCTCAGACACAAGAGCGCGTAGACGAGGGAATTTTGGGATTCGACAGCCAACGTCGTCTCGATCCGAGTCGTGCAGACTACCGTATAGGGGTTGGCAAGTTGCTGAAAACACCCGACCTTGGCTCTCCACCCTCGATAACGCCGCTAACTAACAGTGCTGAGAACGGAGATTTCACAGATGGCGTACAGACTGTAAATGTGAGCCTCTCAGGCGGCACAATCATTCTGGTTGTTAAGAAAAACGTAAAACCGCTCTCAAACATCCTCGACTGGACTGGTGTTGTTGCCGGACAGCTTGGACACCATGCTGCGGGATCGCGCATCGCGAACGTGCCGTTGCTGTTAATTGATGACGAAGCTGACAATGCCTCGATCAACACAAAAGACAGGCCGGGAACGCACGATTCGGAAACAAACATCACCAAGATCAATCGACTTATCCGCCTCATTCTAAACCGATTCGAGCAGAGTAGTTATATAGGTTATACCGCGACACCATTTGCTAACATATTCATTAATCCTGAGGCAGAACGCGATGATGAAGGTAAAGATTTGTTCCCGCGTGATTTCATCGTAAATGTGCGTCCAAGCTCTCGCTATGTCGGTCCCGCGAAAGTGTTTGGTTACTTGGGCGACTTGGATGCAGGCATTGAAGGCGCATCTCCCCTGCCGATCGTGCGGGAGGTTGATGATCACGATCATTCATTTCCGTCGAAGCACAAACAAGAGCATCGTCCTGATTTTCTTCCAGCATCGCTTAAAGAGGCGATTCTTGCTTTCGTTTTGACCTGCGCATCAAGGCGCGCGCGAGGTCAGCGCAAGGTTCACAACTCAATGCTGATCCACGTGACGCGCTTCATCATTGTGCAGAAGCATGCCAAGGAACTCGTGGAGGAGGAGCTTCGGCGGATAAAACGGGCTATCACATACGACAAGGCTGATCATCCCGTCTGGTTGGATCTACAAGAACTCTGGCAACGGGACTACTTGCCATGTGTGGGCGGCGGCGTGAACGTCGGATGGAACGGGCGGTTTGAAAATCGGATGGTTAGGCACGGTTAGATCGGGCGTTTGCCCGGGGGGGGATCAGTTTTCGATACGGTCTTTCATGCGGTAGCTGGGGCCTTCGATGAC
>JAPLUI010000259.1 GCA_026397725.1 Verrucomicrobiota bacterium
ATTCTTGTGGTGGTAGCGGAAGGGCGGCCCATGAGTGCGTGCCGAAGGCTCTGTTCATGGACGTTCCTTCCGCTCGACGACAGGAATGTCGTCGCTCCCTAACGGGCATCCTCGGAGCCAAGTTACTCGGGAGGGGCGTGTCCGCCGCGAGACGGACCGGGCCTCATGGCAACCCCGCAGCTCTAACGGTTTAGCCAAAGCGGGGTGGCGGGCTGCGCCCTTCCCACCGCACTCCAGATTCGGGTTTCCCGGGCACGAGCGCTTTCCGGCACGGGTCAGGATGTCTGAAGTCTGTCGCGGATGCGGGTGAGCAGGTGTTCCAGCCGTGGCATGGCAAGCCCAGCCTGTTGCGCACGCCGTAGCGGTTCTTCCCAGATAGGGCCGACCTCGACTTCGCGTCCCGCGAGGAAATCGATCATGCTCGATGGCCGGTACGGACCCATCGGCCGGGTGCGTTCGACGTTGAAATCGATCAAGTCGTCACTGAGCGCGAGCCCGAGCGCCCGGGCGGCGGCAATCACTTCCGCCATCAGCGCCCGGATTTCGGCTTCCGTTTCGCGCGAGGCTAACAACACGTCGGTGGTCACGCCCCCCTCGGCCACCGCCAGGCCATTGAACGGGACATTCCACACCAGCTTCTGCCACTGCGCCTCCTCGAGGTTGGCCACCGCCTCACCCGGAATTCCGGCGGCCTTGAAGCGCCGCGTCAATTCCAGCGCCCGGCCACCGCCATCGGCCCGCCACTCGCCCAGCGAAACCCGCCCACCCGCCGTGTGTCTAACATATCCCGGGGCCACGCGGTTGAGGCACACAAAGCAGAGCCCGCCCATGACCCGTTGCGGGCCGACGATGGCCGCCAGGGCCTCGCAATTGCCCAACCCGTTTTGCAGCGTGAGCACCTGGCTGTGGGCATGCAGCAGCGGCGGGAGGACGCTGGCAAGGTGCGGATTGGCGGTCGCCTTCCACGCCACGATGACCAGATCGACCGGTCCGATTTTCTCGGCCGTCCGGAATCCCCGCACTTGCGGCAATGCGAAATCCCCATGCACGCTATCCACCCGCAAGCCGTCGCGGGCAACTTGCGCAAAATCCGCACGCAGCAGAAAGCGCACATCCTCTCCAGCCTGCGCGAGGCGACCTCCGTAATACAAGCCCACCGCTCCGGCACCGACCAAAGCCACACTGTTGAAATCCCACGACACGCCCCGAGTCCATCAGGCGCGCGCCCGGTCGGCAAGCGCGGACGCATGAACCCCCACCGCAAGAGGCGGGCAACCCGCCCGATGCGGGTTTCCTGGCCCCTGGTTCGGGATCAGCGGCACCGGGCCGCATGCCCGGGCGACTTGCCTGCTCCACCAAGCATCGACACGCCAACCTCACTCGTCCTTGAACGGCTCCGCACGCCGCTCATCAATGCAACGGGTCAGCCACTGAATGAGCTTCTCGGTTTCTTCCGACTCATTGCGCATCGTGGTTAGCGCCGCCCAATCGAGGTGCAGACGGGTCCTGGGCGCCGCGATGCGGTTGAGGTCCAGCTTGGCCACGATGGCCTCACTCTCAAGCGGATGGGCATTGAGAATGTTCTCCGGACGCGGCAGTTCATCCAGCGCCTCCGCAGTGAGCCCGAACGAAGTGACGCCCACTCCGAAGCTGGCATTCAGACGGCGCAAGCCATCCGCCAGCGCCTCATCCTGGATCGGCGCCGCATAGACCAGCTCGCCCCCCTGCGCCCACATGGAAACCGCCAGCGTTTGGAAAAAATCCTCGCGGTACGTTTGCAGCGAGGGCTGAATGCGCAGGCGTGCCGCGTGCAAGCGAAACGGCGGAATCCCCAAGCGTTGCTTGAACGCCAGCATCGTCTTGTCAAGCGACATCTCCTCATCCGGCGACCCTCCGGTCTCCCAATCGACCAACACCAGTTCCGGGTATTTCCACAAATTGGCCAATGGCGAATCCTTGCCGAACGCCTGCCGGAACGCAAAGGGGAAGCGCCCGTTGATTTCAAAGTATCGCGTCACCACCGCCCGGAACTTGCGAATGCGCAGCATCGCGCCGTTCATCTCACCCGCACCGCTTGACATGTCATCCAGCCGACCCTGGGTCAGCGCCAGCAGTTCCTGCGCACCCGACAGCGCCGGCAGCGGCGCACTGCGGCGATAATAGCCCTGTCCCTGCTCGACCTTGGCAATGGGCGAGCCCGGATCGCACGACATGATTGAGAAATGATATCGCAGCGAGGCATCCGAATAGTTTCCCACGAGTTGCAAGCGGGTAAGCCGAATCAACTCCGTCCCCTTGATGGAATCAACGGGATTGCTGGGAAGCAAGGTGACCAAAATGTCCGTTAGTTGCTTGCGAAGAGTCATGGGAAAACGAAACGCCTCGTGCGCTGCTGCGCCATATCCAAAGGCCCGTTTTCAAAATCATCAAGCCTCAAAACGAAAAAAATTTGGAATTTCCCCTTGGCGGGGTTGATTTGTTTTTGAAGAAACCCATCCCAGGACTTGCGCCAGCCGCGCATCCCGCGCACGCTCTGGCCATGAATTTCAAATTCGCTGTCCTTGCCATGGTCTTGATTGCCAGTGTTGCCGCGCGGGCCCAGGTTCCTGATGCCAAGGCCATCCTCGAAGGTGCCCGGATGGCAGCCACCCTCAACAAGCTTGATGAAGGCCTTCGCGGGACTTTGAAAAAAGATGGCAAGACCATCCCCGTCACGCTCTTTCTGCAAGGCAAGGACCTCCAATTCCAGTTTGAAGAACGCAAGGGGACGCCGCAGATCTATCACCTCCGGCTGAATGACAATTCGTTTGATTTGTTTGAGATGATCGCCGGCAAGACGGTCCGTTTCCCCGATGCCAAACTCGTCCAGCCCATCGCCGGCACGGACGTGACCTACGAAGACCTTGCACTGCGCTTTTTCTATTGGCCGAACCCGAAACTCGAGGCCGTGGAAAACATCAACGGCGAGCCTTGCTACAAACTCCGGCTCGACAAACCGCCAGCCACCGTCGGTCGCTACGCCGCCGTCTTCATCTGGGTGCATCAGAAATTCGGCGCCTTCATGCGCATCCAAGGCTACGACAAGAATGGCGGCCTCGCCAAGGAATTCCTGGTGCAAGAGGTGATGCCCGTGACGGACAAAATCTGGACCTTGAAAAAAATGCAGATTGCCACCCACGACCCCGCCACGGGTCGCCGCCTCGCCATCACCACCATGGTGTTTGACTCCCCCAGAAAGACCAAGCCGCAGGGCTTGCGTTAGATGTCTCCCACTTGGCCAGACCTTGGATGACCGATTCAAGGTTCACACTTTCCCCGATTCGCATTGCGTGCGGCCATGCGGTCACCTATCCTGCGTCGCCATGAGCCACATCGCCGCTTGTCTGAAGCTGGTGCCATTCAAGGACCGCCCCACGGAGCCTGATCCCGGTGATGAGTGTTACCTCGATCTCACCCCGAAGCAGCCGCGCGAAGCAACGCGGATGGTTTTCTGCTGGTGTCCGCCCACCCCGGCGGCGGGCTTTCTTGTGGGCCACGATGGTGACGCGCCGACCGGCGGCGAGGCCGGGAAACAGCCGCGAGCCGTCATCCCGCAGGGCTATTGGCTGGGGAAACACCTGGTTACGCAAGCCCAGTGGCAGGCGTTGATGGGGAGTGATCCCAGCAAGAAGGGCCATGGTGATTTTCATCCGGTGGACAGCGTGTCCCACGACATGACGGGGGAGTTCGCGGAAAAATCCCGGAAGCTCATGCCGGACGGACTGGAACTTTGGCTGCCCACGGAAGCGCAGTGGGAGTGGGCCTGCCGGGCAGGCACCACCACCCCCTTCGGCATTGGCGCCGGCCTCAGCCTCAACAGCCAACTGGCTAACATCGACGGCAACTATCCGGATGGCAGCGAGGCTTCGGCTTTCAAATGGCAGTTCCGCGATAAGACCCTGCCGGTGGGCGTTTTTCCGCCTAACGCTTGGGGGCTTCACGACATGCACGGGCAACTCTGGGAGTGGTGCCAGGACTGGCTCGACGCCCCTAACGAACGTGACGCAGGCAGGCAGCGGGTGTTGCGCGGCGGGTGCTGGATCTACCTCGGCAGGGATGCCCGTTCCGCCTACCGCTACGGCTGCCAGCCGCGGCTCGTGAGCGACTTCTTCGGCTTCCGTGCTTGTCCCAGTTCCATCCAAGCCAGGGCCGGAGGCCAGCAGTCCGGAGCGGAGCGGAGGCAGGAGTGAAGCGAGGGACGAGCAGAACGATCAGCCCTGCGCAGCAGCCGATTTTTTTTTTTCCGAAATTCAGAGCTTATGCCATACGCCTTTTTCAGCATTCCCGCCAACGCCCGTCCCGATGTGGCCGGGGATTTGAACTTGTTTCTGCGCAGCCACCGGATCCTGCGGGTGACGCAGCAGTGGCACGAGCGGGAGGGTGCCTGGGCTTTCAGCATCGAGTATGCGGACGGTGCTGCGGGCGGCAGCGGTACCACCGTGGCGGACAAGGTGGACTACAAGGAGGTGCTTTCTCCGGAACTCTTCGAGGTCTTCGCGCGGCTGCGTAGCCTGCGCAAGGAGATCGCCGAGCGGGAGGGCACGCCGGTTTTCGCGGTCTTCACCAACGCGCAACTGGCGGAGATCGTGCGGCGCGGTTGCCAGACGGCAGCCGACATGAAAGCCATCGCTGGTATCGGCGAGACACGGGTGGCAAAGTATGGAGCGGCGGTCTTGGCCATGCTGCAGAATGGAGAAAAGCCATGAGAAGCACGGGGGGGTTGCATGCGCAAATCAGCGACCGATCGAACCTGGCCGCCGCCGTGTGGCTGGCGGCGAAGGGCCGCAGACACCAGCGCGTGGTGCAGGAATTCCTGGGGAATCTCGACGGTGAACTGGAGGATTTGCAGCGGCAACTCGGCAGTGCCCGGCTGCGCTGCGGTGAGTGCCACACCTTTACCATCCATGATCGGAGTGAACGAATGGAACCGGCCCTCCTTCCAGTTCCACCGCCCCGCGCGGTGGACAAAACCGCAACACCCTGCCGCCGGTTGGTAGCCACTGAGGACCGCAGCGTCCCGGGCCAAGACGGGCGGCAGGGTGAACTGGCTCTCTTGTTTTTCCCAACCCCGCCAAGCCATGGACCCTAGCAACCTTATCCTCGCCAAAGACCGCATTCACCGGTGCCTGAAGAAGGCCCGCAATCATCTGAACCTCGCCGGCCTCGGGCTCGGCGACGCGGACTTGGCTGGCATCGCGGATTTCAAGGACCTCACCGGCCTGCAATTCCTGGACCTCACCGGCAACGCGCTCACCAAGCAGCCCGCCTGCGTGGGCACCTTCACCGAACTGTGCTGGCTGGGGCTCAACTTCAACCGGCTCACCGATGTGGCTGGCGTGGAAAAACTCGCCAAGCTCCAGCGGCTCTATCTGCGCGGCAATGCGCTCGCCGCCCTGCCCGAGGACATCGGGAAGCTGGAAGCGCTGGTGGAACTGGATTTGACGGGGAACGCCATCATTAGGCTGCCCGACTCCATGGGAAGCCTCGCCGCATTGGAACAGATTGCGCTGGAGGAAAAGCATTTGGTGCCGGATCAACGCGCGGCGTGGGAACAGCAGCATTGGCAGTCGTTGAGAGAGCACCTGCTGCGGAGCACCAGCGCCGGGCAGCCTGCGCTCGTCACCTACGCCGCCAAGGTCATCCTCATCGGCGAGCAAGACAACGGCAAAACCTGTCTTCAGATGGCCTTGCGCGGCCTCCAGCCCCAGGCGCAAAACCCGAGCACGGAAGGCATGAACCGCGTGCCCCTGCACCTGACCCTGGTGGGAGACCGGATCGCATCCGAAGTCCGGAAGCAACGGCCCGGGCCGCAGGAAGAAGTGATTGACCTGCAACTCTGGGACATGGGTGGCCAGCACGATTACAAACAAATCCATCAACTGTTGTTCTCGCAAGGAGCCATCTACCTGGCAGTGGCCAAAGCCCGCGACGGTGGCAGCATGCGGGAATTGGAGGAATGGCTCGATTTGGTCCATCGCCGAACGCAGCAGAACGCCACGGTGATCGTGGTCTTCACCTACAACAAGCCGGACGCGTCTGTGAAGCTGGCGGACTTGGAGAGAAAGTTTCTGGGGCTACGCTTCAAGGGTCTGTATATGGTGGATAGCCTGGAGAATATTGGCATTAACGAACTGCGGCGGCGGCTGGCAGAAATCGTGCGGGAAGAGGATGGCCCGTTCGCCCGGCGCTGGCAGCGGGGCTGGGTGGAGGTTTTCCACGAGTTGGAGGCGATGAATGAGCCGTTCGTCGATAGGGGCACGGTGGTGGGAATCTGCGAACGACACGGCATCACGGCAGCGGACGAGCAGGAAATCCTGGTGCGCACCGGCCACTATGTCGGCTCATGGCTGTGGCGGGAGGACACCCCCGCCGGTAAAATGGTGGTGGTGCTCGAGCCGCAGTGGCTCAACCGCGCGGTAGCCCGCCTGCTGGAACACGAGGACACCCAGGCCGCTCATGGCTTGATCGGCCACAGCGAGCTGAAAAAATTGTGGCTGAAGCAGGCGCGGGATGACGAGCCGGGGTTTCCCGAGGACACCCATGAGATGCTCATCCAACTCATGGAGATCAACGAACTCGCCTATCGGCCCCACCAACAGGGCCAAGTTCATGGGAGCGGCGACCTGCTGCTGGTGACGCAAATGGTGGAGGGTGGCTCGGTAAGCGAGATGGACACCGAGTGGGAGCGCATCAAACCGGCCAACTTCATGGAAGCTCGCCAGGTCATTGCCTTTGTGCATCCGAATCCATCGCTCGCTTTCGGGTCGGTGCCGGAACTGATTTATCTGCTCATCTTCCGGCTGCGCTCCCACAGCCTGGGGCGTAAGAACTATTGTGACGCCAGGCATTGGCAGAACGGACTGTTGGTGAGCGACAATTTCGGCAGCGTGGGCCGGATCGAGCTGAAGGACAACCAATTGCACGTCACGGTCCGCTATGTGCTGACCGATCAGTTGTTCTATGTGATCAGCAACCAAATCGGTCCAGACGAGGACGCACTGTGGAACGGCTTGAGGAAGATGGAGTACGTGTTTTGTGGGGACGCATGTCTGCGCTCCGACGTTCACAAGGGTAACGGCCTCGTCTCGCTCGTTCAGTGTCACCTGAACATGGCAAAAGAGAATCCGTTCGTGAATTGCGGATGGCAATTGTGCGGCGAGTCGTTGGAAATCGCCAAGGTGCTGCCCAAGGCTCGAATTGTCACACCACAAAGGAATGAGATGACGGCCAAACTCGATCAACTGATCGCCTTGATTGAGCAAGGGGAACGCACGGTGGTTGAAATGCGGCAGACGATTATCGCCATGCTTGAAGGAATCGGTTCTTCTCTGGAGGAGTTGCGCACCCAATCCCGGATGCACGCGGATGAGATCATCGTGGCCATGGGCAATGTCCAGAAATCCAAGCCCAGTCTTTTCAGCGTGCTGCCTGTAGAGAAGGAGTGGTGGAGGCTGAGCGGCTTGGCGGAGATCGAGGTGGACATTATCATCTGGTGTGAATGGAGCCTGGTGCCGGTGTTTTTCCACGGGGAGAAGTATGGCGATGGCTTGCGCGGGATCGTGCGGGTGAAGATGCCGCGGGAATGGGTGTATTATGCGAAAAATGCCACGCAATTCACCATCTGGGGATTGCTGGCCTTGAAGACCGGAGGCTTGGGGACGGCGGTAGCGCCGGCGTTTGGCGGTAAGGATCTGTTGGCAGATCCGCTGCGCAAGTGGCTGAACGAGGCGTTCAAGATCAGCACCCAGACGAGGAACATGCTCAAGGAATACGACGGTGACAGAATCGGTGCCACAGCCCCTGGTGCGGCAGGTGGTGATCTTGAATGCGATCCCGCCGCCGAGCGAATCTACGGCAAACCGTTGGATGACAAGCAAGTCATTGACCAATTGCGCAAGAAGTTCTTCGAGACCGACCCCGGGTGGGGCGGTCTGGAGCCCAAGTGTGAGGAGAGCGCATGGTCATGGCGGCATCCGGGGTATGAGAAATTTGGTCGGCGGAAATAGCGTTCCGGGTGTTCATAGGGGTTCCCGCATCGCAACAATTCCCCGTGGTTTGCCTGATTTCATACCACCTGTCAGCGGCGGTTTGGTAGTCCGATAGATCCGGCGGTGTTGCGCGGCAGGGTGGCAGTTGCAGACGTTTGGGCGTTCATGAAACCGGTGCGGCATTCCACCTCTCGAAATCGCCAACCGGCGGGTGGGGAGACGTTGCTCACTTGGCACTTCTGAACTCCCGCAGGGCAGAGCACTCGACCAGACGGTCCATCGTTTTGGGAGTGAACACTTTGCCCTTGGTGTGCAGGATCAATTGGCGCATGTCAGCGCGGCGCACCCCGAACCCACGTCCGGCGATGCAGGCGATCACTTGATAGCCAGGGAGGCCACTGGCTTTTCGGTCTGCTGCCATTTGGCAGAGCCGGAGGATGCGCGTGACCTTGTCGCGAGCTGTGCCATCATCTTCGGTAATCTTGGCCTCAATGATGACTCTGGGTGAGAATTCATCGGGGATGATGAAATCCGGAGCTTGAGCAAATCCCGCCAAGCGTTCAGCTCGGCGGGTTTTGCGAAAACTGATGCCATCCCTGGCGAGCATCTCTTCAATGGCCGATTCGAGGTTGTCGCCTATCAGGTCGCTCACGGAGTCGCGGTGCCCTGCAAACGGTCTTCCGAGAAATCGTTCATAGAGAAGCATCGCATAGGGAGCCCCCATCCCCGTAAGGTTGCGGATGCCAGGCAGGCCGCCATTGGTGTCCGCCTTGTGCAGGCGGTGCAGCTTGTCGCCGGGCACCGGTGGGCAGCCCTCTTCCAACATGGCGCAAGCGGTTTCCACAAGAGCCTTCACCCGTGCCTTGTTGGTTTCAGAGAGTCGCCAGGGGAACTCGGTCACTACGCGCACCTCGCGGTCGAGTGTGCGGGCGGCATTCTGAGGCACCGGGATACCTGTCCGCAGTCCGGCAACGTAGGCCCATTCTGGTGGGGTGAAGCCCAACATCGCCCGCAACACGATGAGGCTCACCGGGGCTTGTAGCACCGTTGCAAAGACCTGCTCTGGCACAAGGCGCTGAAAGCCATTGGTAGCATGCTTCAGAGCCTCGTACCCAGACTCGAAGGCTGCATATTCGATATATCCCTCGCCTTTCGGCATCACCAGAAACTCCGAGGCAAGAGTGGAGCACACGCTGCTTACGAAGTCCTCGGGAGCTGCCGAAATTTCTTCTTCCGTGGCTTCAAAAGGATACTTCATCTTCCCGTTCATTTGATTCTCTCACCATGCCGCTCATCAACCATTTTTGCTCGCGTTGCGCCTGTGAAAACGTCTTTTCAAGCGCGGTGAGAACCGCCCCTACCCCGCCGAAAGCGGCGAGCCAGTTCTGGACCTCCTGCATGCGCTCTTTGACCGGACGCTTCCCATCCCACGTCGTTCTCAAATGCCAGATGGCAAGGCGCGTAAGGTGCCCGTAGCTGACGCAGCGGATATCGCCCTGCGTCGCGTTGAGCCCGCCTGCGGCCAATTCGTCGATGTCCCGTCTAACGATTTCGGCGACGCCGCCCGCATCGGAAGCCAGCCAGCGTTTTGGAAAGGAGCCGGTGGAACGGCAAACAAAAACCGTATCCACGACGGAAGATCCGGTGCCATTGATATGGATCGAGGCCCCCATTTCGGCCGGGCACGGGAGGGACGCCGAGCAGACCAGACCCGCATCGAGGATTGCCACCGCCATTGGAATGTATGCATCGAGTTGATTGTGATGATAGGTGAATGCGAATGGCTTGCCGGGTTTGAGTTTCGCGACCGCATGCCGGATGGTCCGTGAGATTCCCTCGGTGAAATGATCGAGGCCACGGCCCATGTTCACGTTGCCGGTGAGTTCGTTTTCGTGGCGGGTTGAGGGATTTGCAAACTCGGGCCTCTCGCTGCCAAGCAACTTGCGGAGCCAGACATAGCAGAAGTCCATCAACTCGGCATATTGCACGTTGCCGAAATAGGGCGGATCGGTGAAGACCGCGTCGAATTTGGCCCCGCTCAATTTCGCGCAGGACGAATCCCCGCACACCAATTCGATCTCGCGCTCCGCCGGGGGATGCGAGCCGTTTCGGGACGACCCAATCCACTCCCCTTTCATGATAACTTCCACCTTGCGGTTTCCGTCGTGGCGGATTTCGAAAGGCTGTATGCAGTAGCGCTTCGCCTTCGCAAACTTCTCCACAATGTTCAACCATCCGCCACTTCCCACCGGCGTCCCTCTGGGGCCGACGATGCCGAAAAAATTCGATTCGCACTGAATGAGTCCAACCGGGAAGCCATGTACTGAAAACACATCAAGTGACTTGAGGGCCATCGTATCGTAGCGACAAAGCATGTTCTGATAGCGCAGCAGGTCGGAAAGGTTGGTGGCGAGGGCCTCACGGATGCGCAGGTCCTTCACCGCGGCAATCCAACGACAACTCAATTCGAGACCTAGCAGTTGCCTTGCATTGAACAGGTCCCGGTAGTGGTGATAGCCCCAGCGATGCAAACGCTCCGTTTCATCGCCGTTTGGAATGGCGTCCTCAGGGATGAATTTCGGGCGCAACTCACGCAGTCTCTTTGCTGCCTCGTCGAACTTACCCAACTCATCCGGTCCGGCCTTCTTGAAGAGTCGGCCTTTTCGCCCATTGCCTGGTGCCGCACAGGTTTCGCAGTGGTATTCGATGGCATAAAGCCGGTGCGCCGGGACCGAGGCGCCGGGATAGCTCACCGGATGGTTGCAGTGACGGCACTGCGCCTTGCCCCGCTTCGCCGTGTGTGACAGCGGCAACGCCTGCCCGCAATGGGGACAGGGGCCGGGTTGCTTGCGGTCTGCCGCTTCGAACAATTCCCCACAACAACCACATACGAACACGTTGGCCGGATGGCGCACGTCTTCAGCAAGCAGAAAGTTGGGAAACAAATCGTGGTCCTGGCCACATGACGGACAAGCGCTCGTCTTCACCCATAGGAAGTATTTCACCTGGGCCTCAGGACTGCCACAGCGGACGCAACTGGTGCGATACAGATGCCCGATTTCCGCCCCAAGATGAGCCCGCAGACGCGCGGCAGTCTTGGTATATGCATCGACGTCGAGATCCAGCAGTTCCTGGCGGACGATCCACCAGGCCATGGGATTGACGTCGGCCCCAATGACGGAGCACCCGATGCGGTTAGCCTCCATCATGGTCGTGCCGCCTCCCATGAACGGATCGAAGACGCGGAATTCCGGCAAGTGGTGGGATTGATAGAAATTCTCGGTGACCGGGCGACCGGAGAACTCGGAGAGGATCAAGGCCCGGAACAAGGTCCCCGGGCGACGGGCGAACCACTTGTGCACAGCGATGACCGGACGGTAATTCTGCTGGATTTGCTTTTCGCGCAGCGCCAGGCCCGCGACGAAAGGGATGTTGAAGTGACGTTCGATCATTGAGAGGAGTGTCTTCGGGCCGCGCTAGAGGCTGAAGCGCCCACTATGCTTGCAGTGAATCGTCGCGGAGGTGGTGTTCATGTTCAGGCGTTGGTGTGAACCTCCGCCAGCCTGTCCGCAAGCTTATTCTCCACCAGTCCGGTAACACCGCCGCACTTCTTCGCCGATGAGGCGCAGGCCGTCGCGGACGGTGGCTTCGTCCATGGCGTAGGAGACGCGGAGGCATTCGTGGCGATGGGGCCAGTCCGGCGAATCATCCCCGAAGAAGAAGTAGTGGCCGGAGACGACGAGCACGCCGCGTTGTTTGAGGCGTTCGTAGAGTTGGGCTGCGGTGATGGGCAGGCCGGGAAACCACAACCACAGGAACAATGCCCCCTCGCTACGGTGCATGAACCACGCGAAATCATCGCCAAACTCCTCCAACGCGGCTTGCCGGGCGAGCCGACATTGGTCCGCGTAAAACGGCTGCACCACCTCACGGCTGAGGCGCAGGATTTCGCCGGACTCGAGCAGCGGCAGGATGATCTGCTGGCCGATGTTAGGGTTGGCCAGGCCGATGATGGCGCTCATCGAGCCGAGCGCGCGGATGATCTCCGGCGGACCGAGGACAATGCCGGTGCGGGTGCCGGGCAACCCGAGCTTGGAGAGGCTGAGCGTGAGGATGACGTGCTCCGCCCAATACGGCGTGGCATCGGTGAAAATGATGCCGGGAAAGGGCGCGCCGTATGCGTTGTCGAGGATGAGCGGAATGCCGTGCGCCTTGGCCAAGGCCGCCAGGTGGGAGATCTCCTCGTCGGTCAGGACGTTGCCGGTCGGATTGGTCGGGCGCGACGCACAGATGGCCGCGAGGTCCGGGGTGACTGCGAGCCGGTCGAAATCCACATGGTACTTGAACTCGTGCGGGCCGGTGGTTTCGATGCGCGGAGTGACGGCACGAAACAAGTCGCCAGCCACGCCTTGGTTCGCGTAGCCGATGTATTCCGGGACCAGCGGCAGCAGGATCTTGCGGCGGGTGCCATCCGGCATCGGCCCGGCCAGCAGGTTGAACAGAAAATAGAAGGCGGTCTGGCCGCCACAGGTGACGGCGACGTGGTCCGGTCCGACGTCCCAGCCGAAGGTGCGGCGGAACAAGCCGGCCACCGCTTCGAGGAAGCGCGGATTGCCGCGGGGCGGGTCGTAGGAGGTCAGTGCGCGGTTGAGACCGCCGGGTTCCTCCATCAATTCTTCGAGGCGGCGGTGCCAGACGGCGTTGACCTCCGGGATGCGGGCCGGTTGGCCGCCACCGAGCATTTTCAGGTCCGGGCCGCCACTGGCCAGGGCGTGACCGAGGTCGTCCATCAACTCTTCGATGCCGCTGCCGCAGCCGAGGTGACGGCCAAATTGGGAAAATTCGTAAATCATGGGGAGCGCCGGTTGACCGGCGGGAGTTAGCATCTATAGTGCCGCTCCAAACATCAACCCCCAACCAAGCAACCATGTCCATTAAAGCAGGCGATACCGCCCCCGACTTCACCCTGGTGACCCAAACCGCCGAGGGCCCGCAACTCTTCAAACTGAGCGAGCAGATTGGCTCCGCCAAGCTAGTGCTGCTGTTCGTGCCGATGGCCTTCACCGGCGTGTGTACCAAGGAGTTTTGCGATATTTCCTCCGGCATCAAGGATTACGAGGCGCTGGATGCCAAGGTGTTCGGCATCTCCGGCGACAATCCCTTCGCGCAGGCGGCCTGGGCCGCCAAGGAAGGCATCAGCATCCCCTTGCTCAGCGATTATGAGCACACCGTGGCCATGGCTTACGGCGTCGCCTATGACCAATTCCTGCCGGAAGCCAACCTAATCATGGGCGGTGTCGCCAAGCGCTCGGCCTTCGTCATCGACAAGCAAGGCATCGTCCGCTATGCCGAGGTGCAAGACCATCCCAAGGACCTCCCGGACTTCGAGGCCGTCAAGGCCACCCTGCGCACGCTCTGAGGTGCCGGGTTCTGCTACCTCTGGCGGCAGGCGGAACGCCCAATGCTGTCAGGTTAGCGCTTTTTGATCGGAAAACAGGCTTCCAGCCTGCAGCGCGTACCAATTGTCGGAGACCGCGGCATGATCACCGCGAGCAACGAAGCCAAACTCAGCGCCCTGCCCGCCGGCGATGGCATCAAAATCATCAGCGCCCTGACCCACCGCGAAATCGTGCAACTGCTCGAGCGCTCCGACAACCAGCCCGAACTCTTCGATCAAACCAGGATCGTTGAAATCACCGAACCGGACGACCCGTCCCGCCGCTACTGCCTCTGTCGCAACCCGCCAACCGCCGACCGCGAAACCACCACCCGCCGCGAACTCCTTGAGCGCACGCGCCAGGAACTCCAACGCATCGCCGCCACCGCGCTCAACAGCCGGCAAACCAAAAAACCGGCGAGCGACGAACTCATCGGCGCCCGGGTCGGCACGCTCCTGGCCAAGACCAGGATGGGCAAATACATCATCTGGAAAATGCAGCCCGGCGGCATCCTCGACTGGCGTCTTGACGAAAGCAAAATCGCCGCCGACCAAGCCCTTGACGGCTGCCATGTGATCAATACCACCGTCGATGCCGGGGCCATGACCAAGGAGCAGGCGGTGGCCCGCTACAAGAGCCTCGGCCGGGTGGAACAAGCCTTCCGCAACCTCAAGTTGATGCACATGAGCAAAACAAGGTGTGTGATGGATCAATCGTGCGGATCGCGCGGCTGAGGCATTACGGTTCCTTGGCGGCGCGGGGAGGGGCGAACGAAACGCGCAGCCAGGTGGTGGCGCGGGCGGCGAGTTCGAGCGGTGCGTCCGGTGCCAGCGTGCTGACGTCCTGCTCCAGCGCATTGAGCCGCACCAGCGCCGCAGGGGGCCGGCCTGGAAAGGTGGGCCGCAGCAAGCGCGGCTCGGGGGCATGGTTGCGCAGGCCCACGATCAGCGAGCCGCAGGTGCCGGGCTTGAGTGAAACGACGGTGAGGTCGGCATCCAGTCCCGCAATAAGCGCTCGATCAGGCAGCCCGCTGGCCATGCTGACCACCGGGTGAAACATCACCGGGCGACTCACGGCGGAAGCGAAACTGGCGGACCAGGCGGGATGGTAGGCTGGCGTGTGGGCCAGTTCGTAGCGAAAGCGCAACCAACCGGGCTGCGAGGCCTTGAAGTTGGTATTCCAGTAATTGTTGGTCGGCCAGGCCATGACCAGCGCTTGATTGACGCGTGACACCTCCCGTTGGCGGCGTGCGTAGGTGAAACCGCCAAGTTGAAAGAGCGGGGCGTCCGGACAGGCCAAGGTCAGGCAGCCGCCGGAATTCCCTGCTTGTGGCCCGCCCGCCACCGCGACAAACGAGCCGGCGGTGAACCAGTCGCGGCAGGCACCAGGCAGTTGCTCCTTGTCATAGGCCACCGACACGCCGGCAGTGTCGAAATGCGCTTGTGCGTCCCCGATCTTGAAGGGGAAGGTGAAATACAGCGATTCGGGATTGGCGTCGTCGGCCTTGTTGAAGAAGGCCTCAAACCGCACCCGGTCTTCATGCGCGGGCAGCGAGATGGTCTGCCGCATCTCGCCGTTGACCCCGGGCATTTCCAAGTGGCGGATCAGGTGCGCCCCCTCGGCATCGAGGAGCGTTGCCACCCGCGTGACGCAGGTTGGATGCGCATGTCTAGCTTGCCAGCCGGTGGCCCAGCCGTCAACGTCGGAGTGGACCGTCCCGTCGAAAGTGGCTTCGGTCACTTGGAACAGATCATAGCGGGGGTCGTGGATCTCCTTGCTGTGCTCGCTTGGCGCGGCGACCGTTTCCTGCACTGGGCCGAAAAGTGCGAAGCCGGTCGCGGCGTCGAAGCACTCCCGGCCGGAGGCCAGGTGTACCAGCGAGGTGATCGCGCCGGTTTCCGGCTGGTAGCGCAGGCACCAGAAGCGGCTGGCAATCTCGCCCGGGGTGCCGCTGAGGCCGGGGCTCGGATTGTCGCGCCCAAGCTCGCTGAGTCTCACGGTTTTGATAGACAGGGGCGGAACCTCCACCGGACCATGCCAGGCGGTGGCGGGGGTGTCGCGCAGGACATCTTCAATGACATCGAGGCGGTGTTTGGTGCCGGCCACCAAGTGGTAGGCACCGGCGGCCAAATCGGGGGTCAGGCGCAGGCAGACGGTCCGTGGCAGGTCGCTGGGGTTGAAGAGCAGCAGACCTTCCTGGGTACGGGATTGCGGCGGATTGCCGGCCAAGACGTCCAGCGCGTCGCGGCGCGCCAAGCGGGCCAACGAAAGCGCGCCGGCGCATTTCTCCGACTTGTCGAGGGATTGCTCGGCGACCGGAATCGGCTCGATCTTGCCGGTGCCAGCCACGCCGAAAGCCCCGGTGGAAGCATAGGAAGTCCAGGTGTGCTCGTTGGCGAGGTGCAACTTCTCAGCGGCCGCGTTGGCGGTGGCCGTCGTCTTGGCTTGTGCCGCGCTTGGCAGTTGGGTGGCGAGCGCCTTACCCCCCCACAACGCGCCATGGGCGCGCCGCGACATTGCCACCTCCAGCGCCGAGGCGGCCACACCGTTGCTCCAGAAATCGGTCCAGTCACCGGCGTGGACGGGGATGCCCGCCGGATCCAGGGTGGCAATCCGGTCAAACACCTCGTCTACCGAAACGAGGCGGATGAAAGGCGCGTGGTCGGTCTCGTTCCAACGTCTAACCAGCGTGGGCAAGTCCGGGTCGGGCGGGCCGTTGTCGTCCATCAGCGGGTGGGTGGCGGTGAGGATGGCGAAGTCATGCGGCCAGCCCTTGGTCGCCAGGCGCTTCAAATACCGGGTGAGGCCCTGTTCCATCCGCTGGAGCGTTGGAGCGGGGTGCTTGAGGCCGGCCTCGCGATTGAAGGCGTTGTAATGCTCGCCGCTGAACACGGTGAGTTGCCGGCCGCTGGGTGTCTGCCAGCGGAAAATCGTCGGGCGCGACAGGGGATAGCCGCCCATGTGGATGTTGATGTTCATCATCAGCCGGTCGATGCCGGCATCCAGCAGCAAGTCGGCGGTGGACCATGACACGCCGTTCACATCGGTCTGGATGGCGACTTCAATCCTCGCGCCCAGCAGCGCGCGCAACCTCTTGATCGACTGGAGGCTTTCTTGCATGAGGTCCTCAGGCTGCAAGGCGGTCCAGTGGCAGAGCATGGCGCCGAAGGTGATCTGGCCGCTGGTTGCCAGATTTCTCATGCGTGCGACTTGCGCGGGGGTGGCCGACTCCAGCCAATGCAGCACCACCTTGGTCACCTCGCAGGTCCACTTGCCGCGACTGCCCGCGGGGAAGTCGGCGGTGGATTCGCACAATTCGATGGCCTCGTCGAGATGGCGGTCATGCAACTCCCACACCACCGGCGGCGGATGGGTGTAGCCGATGTCCAGGTGCGAGTGGTGCAGGAGCAGGAGTTCACTGATTTTCACGAGGGGCTGGAGTGCGCTTGGAGACGGGGCGGCGGCGGCTCTAACAACCCTGTGGCAGTTGGATGAGGCGGCCTTCGCGGCGGGATTGCTCGGCGGCGAAGACGATGCGGTGGCTGGCCAGCGTCTCATCCGGGCCGGAATGGATGAGCGACAGGTCGCCGGTGGCCACGGCATGGACAAAGGCGTGCATGATGTGATAGTCGCCGCCGCCATGGCAGACGGCCGCCGTCGAGGAATCCGGCTCGATAGCCGTGTCATGCACGGTCTCCCGTTCCGTCAGGAAATCAAACACCTTGATCCTGACGAAGTCGGTCTCGATGAATCCGCGCGTGCCGAAGATGCGGGTGGCGCGATGCATGGTGGGGGTGAAGGCGGTCATGGTGAAAGTGGCCGTCACCGGCCCCTCGCATTCGAGCATGACGGTCTGGTGGTCCACCACATCGTTGTCGCAGGCGTAAACACAGCGGCCGTAGGGGCCGCTTGCCAGGACGGCCCTGACACTCTCGCGGGTCGGGTTTCCCGCGGTGATGACGTCGTTGAGATAGTCGATGATCCAATCGCGGCCAAAGCTGTCCAAATAGAGCTTGGTGGCGGAGTACGGGCACTGGCGCTCGATGGCCGGGAGGCATTCGAGGCAGCGGTCGGCGGCGCCCGGCGGCTTTTCGGAGGCTTTGAAATGCCGGAGCGAGCCGAAGCTGACCACCTGGCGGCACGGGCGGTCGATGATGTGGCGCATCCAGTCAATGTCGTGGCACGACTTGGACAGCAGCATGAACGAGGACTCCGCGGAGTTGCGCCAGTTGCCGCGGACGAAGGAATGGGCTTGGTGCCACCAGGCCACCGGTTCGAGGTGTTGCATGCTCACGATGTCGCCGATGACGCCGCCGCGCAGCAGTTCGCGGAGTTTGCGGGTCAGCTCGGTGTAGAGCAGGACATGGCAGCAGGCGAACAGATTGCCATGTTGTCGCACGCAGGCGACGATGCGCGCGCATTCCTCCGGGTCGTGCGACAGGGGCTTTTCCAGCAGGATGGCATAGCCCTTAGGGGCCAGTGCTTCCACCGGGGCCAGGTGCATCCGGTCCTGGGTGCAGATCGCCACGGCGTCACAAAGTTTGGGCTCCCGCGCAAACGCCTCATAGCCGTCATAACAGCGCTCCGGCGGGAGCTTATGGTCGTTTGCCAGCCGCTCCCGGAGCACTTTGCGCGGCTCGGCCACGGCCGCCACCCGCAGTTGGTCGGGGTGCTTTTTGGCATAGTCGGCGTAGGCCTCTCCGCGCTTGCCGGCGCCGATGATTGCAAGGGTTACGGGTGGTGGTGTCATGAGGGAAGTTTTAGAGTGGGTCACGTTTCGTTCCGCCGGTGTCGGAGAAGTCGCGGCCGACGGCACCCATGGTGGCGAACAGCGCGAGCACATCCTTGATGCCGCCGATGCCCAGCCACAGGGTCGTGCCGACCAGCACCGCGAAGTTCAGGCACAGATAGACATACCAGAAGCTGACCCAGACGGTGTCGGCGGGTTTGGCGAGAATGCCGCAGGTCATGCCGGCGATGAAGGTGCCCAGCCAGAAGAGGAACCAGCCGACGATGAGATAGGCGGTGATCCGGTCGCGCCGGTTGAACATCGGTGTGATGCCAAAGAGCGCCTGCCACCAGCGGGTGGGACGCAGTTCGGGCCGCACTTCGTCGATGGCGGCGTAGCGGCCGCGGTGCAGCATTCGCTCCATATTGAAGTCCTCGGTGCAGGTGAGCAGGGACAGTCCGACATAGACGCTGATGCTGAAGGCGATGTTGATGAGAAAACAATACTGGCCGTTGATCGGAAACTCCGTCTTGTCATACCAGACCGGCCAGCCCTGTTGCAGGAGGAAGAAGACCATCCCGACCATCGAACCGGCAAGCAGGGTCGCCATCGCAGCCTGAGTGGTGCCTTTCTTCCAGTAGAGTCCGCCAAGCATGACGGCCCCGGCGGGACCGAGCCAGATGCTATTGACGGCGGCGAAGAGCATCAGGATGCTCTGTTGGGGATTGAAGCTGATGCTGAGCAGGAAGGCGATGAGGCCGACGAAGGTGATCGCGCAGCGCAAGGCCCGGAGGTGGTTCTTGGTGCCCAGGGGCTGCTTGCGGAGCGGCAGGATGATGTCCTGTAGCAACACGCCGCCCCAGGCGTGCATGAAGCCGTTGTGGCTGGAGATCAAGGCGGCCATCAGGATGGCGCAAAACAAGCCCACCAACCCGGAGGGCAACAGATGGGGCAGCGTGGCCACCGCCTGGACCTTGCCCTGCATGCCTGCGGGAACGCTGGCCAGCGCCGCCCTGACCTTGGCGGCGGTGGCGGCATGGTCCGGGTTGTGCAACAGGTCGAAGGAGCAGATGGCGATCATCATGAAGAACACCAGCAGGCCCTGCCAACTGATCTGCCCGAGCAGGTAGCCCATCCGTTGCTCATGGGCGGTCTTGCCCGATCCCAGAAACGCCTGGGACGGCACGTTGCTCATCGCCCCATACCATGCGCCGACGATGCCGATGATGAAGTACCAGGCATTGAAGTCCTTGGTGCCCGAGGCATGCAGCGGGTTGAACAGCGAGGCGTCCGGCTTGGCATTGGCAAGCATGGTGGCGGAGATGGCGTGCCAGTCAAACACGGTGAAAAACAGCGTCGTCACAATCACCACCGCGGCCAGGTTGGTGAACAACCCCTGCATGAAGTTGGAGACCATCACCGAGGTGTGCCCGCCCGTGACGATGAAACCCAGCGGCAAAATCACCATCAAGGAGGCCAGCGCCACAAAGGTGGAGATTTCAAAACCGGGCAGGCCGGGGACTTGGAAGCGGGCGGGCAGGCCGATCAGCGAGATGAACAAGCGCGCGCTGATGAGCGGGAAAAACCCGAAGTTGAACATCCCGGCGGTCCACGAGAGGATCCCCGCGGTCAGGCGGACCTTGAGGCCGTAGCGGGTCTCCAGAAACTGCGCGATGGTCATCGCCCGCGTTTCCCGGTAACGGTAACCCCCCCAGCCGGAGACGCACATGTACACGATGAAGGGCGTGGACAGCATCACCCACCACATCGCGGTGAAGCCGCCAAGGTAGTACACCTCCACCATCGCCACGATGTTGATCGCCCCGATCCATTCCATCCCGGAGGCCATCGTCAGCATGTAACGCCCGGCACAGCGACCCGCCACCAGGTAGTCCGACACGCTCTTCGTCAAGCGGTTCGCCAGCACCGCCATGGTGACGAAAAGTCCCAGCACTGCCACCACCACCCACCAATCCGTTGCGGTCATGTTCATTGAAAATTCTTCTTGCAAAGGGGATTAAATATGACATCCTATCGGCGGCAGGATACGTTTTCTGGGCAGAACATCAATCAAAAACCGGAGAAAAATGAAAAATCGCATCACGCTCAAACATGTGGCGACCCAGGCTGGGGTCTCCAACCAACTGGTGTCGGCGGTGTTCAGCGGGCGGGCCTCGTCGGTGCGATACACCGAGGCGACGCGGCAGAAGGTGCTGCAGGCGGCGGGGGAACTGGGATTCCGGCCGAGCATTCTGGCGCAGAGCTTCCGGGGCAACCGCTCGTTTCTGATCGGGGTGCTCAACCGGGTGGACCACGGCTGGATGAGCGACCGGATGCTGCGCGGCATCCAGGATGTGCTGGTGGGGGCGGAACTCACCCCGCTGCTGCTGACCTACCAGCGGGACGAAGGGGAGGAGCGGAACATGAACGAATTTTCGCGGCGGCAGGTGGACGGCTTGATCGTCAATGTGGGTGCGGCCAGGCATGACTGCTATGAGCGGATGAAAGAGGCGGGGTTTCCAGTGGTTCAGTTAATCGACAATTCCCTGGCGAAGTTCGGGATTCCGAACGTGATGTCGGATTTGGTGGGAACGGGGGCAACGGCGACCCGGCATTTGCAGGAGCTGGGGCATCGGCGGATCGCCCATTTGACCCATGCGCGCTACCTGTTGAACCGGGATGCGCACGAGTTGTATCTGGGATATGAGCGGGCCATGCGCGAAGCGGGTTTGCAGCCCCAGGTGTTCACCCACTCGTTGGACCAATACCGGCTTGGCGAGCCGTCCTCGTTTTATGATTGCGCGGTGGAGGCGATGGAGGCGGTGATGGCGGAGCCCCGTCCGAGCGCGGTGCTATGCTACGAGTGTTTTGGCGCGTTCCGGCTGATCGAAAGCGCCACCGCGTGCGGCCTGGCAGTCCCCGGCGAGCTTGCGGTCGTGGGTGTCAATGACCTGGACATCTGCAAAATCGCGAAACCGATGCTCTCCACCATGCGCGTTGGTGCCTATGAGATCGGCAGGGCGGCCGCCGAGGAAATGGTCCGCATGCTGGGCGGTGAGAGTGGCTGTGACCGCTTGATCCAGACCACGCTGGTGGCTCGCGGCAGCAGTGTGCCGGGATGGGTTCCGCCATCACCGGAGAAACTTCCGGCGCCACCGGAGCCCCCGGCGGCCCGCACCAACTCCAAGCATTCCAAACTCCTTGCCCCGCGATGAACCCGCCGCCCAGCCAGCCCGACCCGAGGCATCCGAATCTCACGGTGATTCCGCTCACCAAGAGTCGGGCGTTCACCGTCCGCAGTTATTGTGAGCCGCGCTATCGGTTTCTGTGGCATTTTCACCCGGAATGGGAGATTGTGTTCAACCGCAGCGGTTGCGGCACCCGCCATGTCGGCACCTCGGTGGAGCGGTTCGACCCCGGTGATCTGGTGATGGTGCCGGCGAATGTGCCGCACACGTTCTTTTCGAGCGCCGGGCAAGTGGAGGAGGCCCGTTGCACGGTGATTCATTTCCTGCCCGGGGTGTGGGGCGAGAGTTTCTGGAGGTTGCCGGAGATTCAGGAATTCCGCGTGCTGTGCGAGCGGGCGCACCGGGGCTTGGTCTTCAGCGGCCCGGGGACTGCGGAAGTCGGCTGCCGGATGGAGCGGCTCGCCGCCGCCGAGGCACCCAGCTTGGAATCCCTCGCCATGCTGCTTGAAATCTTCGCCTTGATCGTGCGGCTGGCGGGGCGTTCGTTGCACGCCACCGAGGATGCGCTTGCCGCGCGGCCGAACCCGCGGCTCGAGGAACTGCTGGACTGGATCGGACGCAGTCTGGGGGAACCCATCACCCAACACCAAGCCGCCGCCAGGCTGAAAATGTCACCCACCGCGTTCAGCCGGTGGTTCAAGACTCAGATAGGTAGCGTCTTCCAGCGCCATCTCAATGAAATGCGGATCGCCAGAGTCTGCGCGCATCTTGCCCGCGGCGACGCCTCGGTCACCGCCGCCGCCTTCGCGTCCGGATTCAACAACCTCGCCAATTTCAACCGCCGCTTCCAGGAAATCACCGGGCTCACCCCCTCGGCATTCCGCAAACAGTTCCGCCCCGGTCTGCCGGCCAGCCACGCCAAGCCATTGACTCACACCCAGTCATGAACCCGCACTCTGTCACGAATCCGCCCGCTGCCATGAGCCGGCGCCCGGCCAGCGCCCGGCCGCTGCGCCGTGCCAGCCGCCTGGGGCCGCCAGCCGGATTTGTGTTGGTCATCACGCTGAGCCTGATGGTCCTGCTCACGCTGTTGGCGGTGGGACTCCTGAGTCTGTCGTCCATCGCCTTGCGCACGTCCGCCCAGGGCTTGGCCATGGCCGAGGCCCGGGCCAATGCCCGGGTCGCCTTGCTCCTCGCCCTCGGCCAACTCCAAGTGGAAATGGGCCCCGACCGCCGGATCAGCTCCACGAGCGGGATTCTGGACAGCAATCCGGCCACCCCGGCCTTCGATGACGTGGTCCATCCCCACTTGACCGGGGTTTGGGACGCCGCGGAATCGCCACTGCCCAAGTGGACGCTGGATCGGCCCTCATACGACAAGAAAAGCGGCTTCCGCGGCTGGCTGATTTCCGGCACCGAGAGCGAGATCAGGAAACTCGCGCTGGCCAGGACCGGGTTCCCCGCGGAAACCCCGACCCGGGTCCTGGTCGGACCCGGGGCCAACCCCGCCGCGCGGCATGGCGTCACCGTGCCGGTGGTGGTGGCGGGCGAGCGTGCCGGATTCGCCTGGTGGACCTCGGATGACGGCGTGAAAGCCGTCCTGCGGGCGGGGGAAAAGCCGGACCAGGCACCCGCCTCCCGGGTCCTGTTGGCGGCCCACCGGATGGATGGCGACGGCCACGCCGCCATCGATGCGAAAGTGCCGGATCGCGACCGCAGCCTGGACGGGCGCCTGGTGGATCTCGCCGCGGTCGATGCGGCGGTGCCCTCGCCAGCCGGCGAGAGCCGCGCCGCGTGGCGCTATTCCCATGATCTGACCACCCGCAGCGAAATCGTGCCGGTGGATGTCACCACCGGCGAGCTGCGCAAATGCCTGAACCTGAAGCTGGATTGGCTCAACACCCTGAGCCCGGCCTTGCGCACCAAGGAGGGCACCTTTGGCAAAATGAAAAACGCCCTCGCCGATTACCGGCTGTTTTCCTGGGACCAACTGCGGAACTACGAGAGTTTGTCGCGGACCTCAAGCATGCTAACCCTCAGCTCCGCCACCGGGCGTCCGACCATCCACACATACAAGCAATTCGGCTATTCCGCAGCCGGCTCGCCCGGCGAGCCGGAATGGAATCCGATCATGGGCGAGGACCGCTTCCGGATCCAGCCGGTGTTGCTCAAACTCTGCTATGTGGTGAGCTACGCCACCGAGCGCCTTCCCGCTCCCCAGCCGGCCGACAAGCCGCTCGCCCTGCGCTTCTATATCTATCCGCTGGCCGTGTTGTGGAATCCCTACAACGTGGATCTGCTGGTGCCGGAATACTCGGCGGGCGGCGGCTGTCCGCTGACTTTCTTCGTCAACAAGGGCGGCACCGATCCGGTCACCGTCGATATGACCAAGAACCAATCCGGCACCAGCTTGGGCTTCGGACCGGAGATGGGCGGCACCAAGAAGCTGTCCAATCTGATCATTCCCGCCGGTGCCACCCTGGTGCTCTATCCCCAAGTCGTGGATTGGATGAATCACCCCGATGATTACCGCAACAGCAAGTTCATCTGGGCATACTGCCTGTGGGCCGAGACCGGGAAATTCAATCTCGGGGACAACAATTTCGGCGGCGTGGTCAAGAACCTGCGGGGCAATCAGGAGGTGGCCTATTTCAATTCAATCCCCGGCAGTGAAATCATGGGCGCGGCGGGCGATCCGCTCAAGATCGAAGTCCAGGGCCCGAGCGGGCGCAGTGTCGATGATCTGGTCGAGTCGAGCTTCGCCATCTCCGGCTCGAATACGGACTGGGGCGGCAACAACGGGTCGGGCACCGATACCGTTGAAACCGCGGTGAGATTCGGCAACAGCACCGTCGCGTACTTCAAGGCGGAGGCGGATGGCACCAGCCCGCAAGTCAGCTTGGTTGCGCCATCGGAAATTCCCACCCGCACCTTCGGTCAGGTGGAGGGCCGGCCCACGCCCCTGATGTTCTTCGAGGCTTACCGCAAGCCTGCCGATGAGGATCTGTTCCCAGCGAAGCACGGTTCGTTCTCGGTGGCCGGCAACCCGATCCACGGCATTACCAGCAAGAAACAGGGCACTGCGGACGTGATCACGCCATGGTTCGAGAGTCCCTACACCTATCGCTACCGAGCGGTCAATTCGTGGCTGGACATCACCAAAACCTTCCAACTGCCGCCCAATCGCGATGACCGCGTGTATTTCGGCGCCAGTTACTCGCCGCGCGGCCAGCTCAACGTGGTCGATCAGGAAATCCCCGTCACGCCGTTGGTCTCCCTCGCCCAACTCCAGCACCTGCCCTTGTTCGATTACCGGCCGACTTACGAGCCCAGACTCCCGGACATCAGTGGCATGTACACATTTTGGTATACCGGTGACTACGTGTTTTACGAAGGGCATGTCACCCAGTTCCCGCAAAACCATGCCATCGGCAACTCCTACGCCAGCCCCGGCATTCCTGCCAACAAACTCAACACGCCCGGCTGGAACTACATGCTCTGGCTCGAAGGTGCCGCCCACCTGCGCACCGACCGCTCCTACATTGCCAACGCCCACCTGTGGGACGCCTGGTTTTGCTCCACGCTCGCCGCCCAGGATGGCCGGTTGCTCGTGCAGGGCGGAGCCCCGCGCACGGCCCGCAAGGTGGCCGAGGATTTTTTCAACGGCACCACCCCGCTGCCCAACGACGCCCTGCTCGCCTGCACGAACCGCCCCGCCAAGGAGATGCTGGACTTGTTGTTTGACGCTGCGGGCAATCCCACCAAAACCGCCTTGTCCAAGATCGCGGAATTCATCAGAATCCAGGGCGGCTTCAATATTAACTCGGTTTCCGCAGAGGCCTGGATGCATTTCCTGTCCGGTCTCATGTCGCGCCCCTCAATGATGCTGGAAGCCGTCACCGGCACGGAAGCCCCGGTCGTCCTTGGCTCGGAAACCGGCAAGTTCCTCGTCTCCCGCCACACCCTTGCCAACGCGCCGCCGGCCGAGCGTGCCGCCGGCCAGGAAGCCCAGAACCGCTACTGGAACGGCTCCCGCGAACTCACCTCCGCCCAGCTCCGCGAGCTGGCCGCCGCCATCGTCCGCCAAGTCAAGAAACGCGGCCCCTTCACATCCCTCGCGGAATTCGTCAATCGCCGGCTCAGCAGCGACCCCGAGCTGGCCGTCAGCGGCGCCCTCCAATCCGCGCTTGACGATCCCGCGGTGTCCATCAACGCCCCCTTCCGGGGCGACTCGCTCACCGGCGCGGAGAGCGTGGTTTCCAGCCGGCCGACTTACCCGTTCCCGGAGGCGGCCAAAGGTCCGCGGCGGCAAGGCATCACCGGCTATGTCACCCAGGCGGATTTGCTGGCCACCCTGGGCCCGGCCATCTCCCCCCGCTCCGACACTTTCACCCTCCGCGTGCTGGGCGAGGCCCGCGATGCCAAGGGCACGGTGCTCGCCCGCGCCTGGTGCGAGGCCGTGGCCCAGCGCACCGCCAGCTACCTCGACCCCGTCGAAACCGCCACCACCGCGCCCCCGAAAAGCCCCGCCAATGTCCGCTTCGGTCGCCGTTTCGAGATCGTTTCCTTCCGTTGGCTGCAGCCGCAGGAGGTCCAGGCCCAGGCCGCCCAGACCTCCGGCTGAACTGCACTTGATGGCAAAAATACATCGGATCTTCCGCAACAAAGTACTTGCACGCTGCGAAATCCGGCATAGATTGATCGTCATATCACCCCGCCGTGTGGCGTGCAGTCCCATGGCGATCACGGCGGGGTGGATAGCCGTTCCAATCAACCACAAACTAACCAACACCACCGAAAATCGTATGAAACCCCGCCAGCAATCCACCGTCCGCCGCCCCGGCTCGCTCTTAATCGCAGTGAGCTTCGCCATGTCGCTGTCCGCCGTCCACGCCGCGTCCCTCACCTGGGATGGCAACGGGGCCACGGAACCCAATCCCAACGGCGGTGCCGGCACTTGGGATGGCAACAGCACCGCCAACTGGTGGGACGGAGCCTCCAATGTGAAGTGGCCCGCCGCCGGCGGCACCGATAACGACGCGGTGTTCGCCAACACGGCGGGCACCGTGGCGCTGGCTGCCGGCGGGGTGACCGCCAACGACCTGAGCTTCAGCACCACCGGCTACCTCATCCAAAGCAATACCCTCACCCTCAACGGCACCACGCCCACCCTCACCACCGACCCCGGCGTGAGCGCCACCATCAGTAGCGTGGTGTCAGGCGCGGCGGGCCTGGTGAAAAGCGGCAGCGGCACGCTCACCCTCAGCGGCATCAATAACTACTCCGGCGGCACCAACGTCAATGCCGGCAAGCTCACCCTGGACCTGTCCGCCCGTTCGGGCGGGATGCAGGTTGGCACGTTCGCCATCGGTGCCTCAGGCACCTTGGAGATCGCTGGCGGCACCAATACCGGTGTGGACAATAAGGGCTTCGAGCAAAACTCAGTCTTCACCGGCACCGGGACCATCACCAAGACCGGGATCGGCTACTTTGGATTATTCGTACCTGTGGGCTTCAGGGATTTTGCCGGGCTCATTGATATTCAGCAGGGCGTTTTGGGCAACAACAGCGCTGGTTGGGGTTCCGGCGCGGGCTTGATGGATCTCAACATCACGGCAGGCGCATTTCTTGATATGCGCACCCAGAATATCAAAATTGACGCGCTCAGCGGCGGCGGCACGATCGAAAAAACCTACACCCCCGCGCTCACTTTAAGCCTCGGCAACAACGATGGTAGCGCCACCTTCAGCGGCGTCATCAGCCAGACCATCGGTGGCGGCGGCGGCACCATCGCGGTGACCAAGAATGGCAGCGGCAAACAGACCCTCAGTGGGACGATGACCTACTCGGGTGTCACCACCATCAACGCCGGCACGCTCGAACTGCAGACCCCCGGCTCCTTTGCCAGCAATATCGTGGTGGGTGCGGCCAACAGCCCGACCCTCCAGCTCAGTTCCCCGCTGGTGACGGACATCTGGACCTTGGCCCAACAAATCAGCGGCGGCTCGGCCAGCGCCAAGCTGGAGAAAACCGGCCTCGGCACCGTGGTGGTCACCCTATCGGGCGGCAGTTCCTTCGTCGGTACCAGCAGCGGCGCGCTCACCGTCGCCGCCGGCACGCTCTACATCAACAACTCGTTCACCACCGCCCCGACGGTCTCCGTGGCCGGCGGCGCGCGCTTCGGCGGTGCCTCCACGGTCGCCAATGTGACGGTCGGCAACGCCGGCACCCTGGAAGGCGGCACCAGCGGTAGCGGCACCCTAACAGCTGCGGATGTCACTCTCGGCAGCGTGGTCACGGACACCGCCACCCTCAAAGGCACGCTCTCCACCACCGTAGGCTACAAGCCGCTGGCCGTCACCAACCTGACCCTCAACGGTGGTAATAACAGCGTCACCCTGGATGCCTCAGGCGCCGGTCTCACCAATGGCAGCTACAACGATCTGCTGGTTTCCACCAACGCCATCACCGCGCCCAATGCGAGTTCGGTGGCCGCGGTGTTCAAATCCAATTCCCGCTCCTACACCCCGAATGTCGATGGCACCAAGGTGCAGTTGTATTACGATGCCGCTGCCAGCGTCTATTGGAGCGGTGCGGCCTCCAGCGCCTGGAACACCGCCGCCACCAACTGGAAACTCAGCGGCAACAACACGGACACCCAGTTCCTGGCCGGTGACGTGGTGTTCTTCCACGACAGCCCGGCGGGTTCGACGGTGGACATCTCCAGCGGCGACGTCAGCCCGAGTTCAACGACCTTCGACAACACCACCGCCACCGCCTACACCTTGCAGGGCAGCAATGGCATTGCCACCGGCACGCTCGCCAAGTCCGGCAACGGCATCCTCACCATCACCAACGCCAACAGTTTTGGCGGTGGCACCACGCTGAGTGCCGGCACCCTCAACATCGAGCACTCCTCCGCGCTCGGCTCCGGTTCGGTTGCCATTAATGGCGGCACGCTCAATCTCAACAACGCCGCCGCACTCGGTGCCGGTTTGCTCGTCATCGATGGCGGCACCCTCAATCTCAACAACGCCTCCACCCTCGGATCCGGCTCGCTGGTCATCAATACCGGCACGCTCAATCTCAACAACGCCGCCGCACTCGGGTCCCGCACGCTCGCCATCAATGGCGGCGTGCTCGACAATCCCAGCGGCGTGCCCATCACGCTGACCACCAACAATGCCCAGACTTGGGGTGGCGACGTGGTCTTTACCGGCAGCAACAATCTGAACCTCGGCAGCGGCGCCGTCTCCATGCCCGCCAGCCGCGAGGTGAGCGTCACCGCCGGCACCCTCACCGTCGGTGGTGCCATCAGCGGCACCGGTCCGCTCTCCAAATCCGGGGGCGGCGTGCTGACCCTCGGCGGCATCAACAGCTACTCCGGCGGCACCAACGTCCATGCCGGCAAGCTCACCCTCGACCTGTCCGCCCGTTCGGGCGGGATGCAGGTTGGCACGTTCGCCATCGGTGCCTCAGGCACCTTGGAGATCGCTGGCGGCACCAATCCCGGTGTGGACAATAAGGGCTTCGAGCAAAACTCAGTCTTCAATGGCACTGGGACGATCACCAAGACCGGGATCGGCTACTTTGGACTATTCTTAAACGTGGGCTTCAGGGATTTTGCCGGGCTCATTGATATTCAGGAGGGCGTTTTGGGCAACAACAGCACTGGCTGGGGCTCCGGCGCGGGTTTGATGGATCTCAATATCGCGGCAGGCGCGTTTCTTGATATGCGCACCCAGAATATCAAAATTGACGCACTCAGCGGTGCCGGCACGATCGAAAAAACCTATGTTCCCGCGCTCACTTTGAGCCTCGGCAACAACGATGGCAGCGCCACCTTCAGCGGCGTCATCAGCCAGACCATCGGTGGCGGCGGCGGCACCATCGCGGTGCTTAAGAATGGCAGCGGTACCCAGACCCTCACTGGCACCAGCACCTATACCGGGGCCACCACCGTCAACGGCGGGACCCTGGCGCTGGCGGAAGACGCCACCCTGGCAAGCCCCACCATCACGGTTGCCAGCGGCGCGCGCTTGGATACCTCGGGCCTCACCGCCGACTTCACCCTGGCACCCGGCCAGACCCTCAGCGCCGGGCGCACTGCCGGGTTCGCCGAAGACGTGGCGGGTAACCTCGTCATCAGCGATGGTTCACTCCACATCGCCGGCACCGGCAACACCGCGGGCACCTTAACTCAAACCGGCAAGCTGACACTTGGCGGCGGCACCTTGAAGTTCGACCTGGCCGCTGCCACCACGCCGGGTGATGGCGTCAATGACCTGATCGCGGTGACCGGCGACCTGGCGCTGGTCGATTCCACCAGCATCACCATCAACAAGCTCAGCGGAGCCCTGAGCGCGGGCACTTATACCTTGATCAGTTGCACCGGCACCCTGACCGGGGATGCGGCAACCAATCTGTATCTGGACTTTCCTAACACCGGCCGCCAAAGCTACGCCTTGGCGAACACCGCCAGCAGCGTGGTGCTCAGTGTCACGGGAATCCCGGCCAGTCTCGTCTGGACCGGCGCGGACTACACCCACCCCACCTTCTGGGATCTCAACACGACCGCCAACTGGAGCGGCGGACCGAATGGCAAGTTCGCCGATGGCG
>JAPLUI010000393.1 GCA_026397725.1 Verrucomicrobiota bacterium
GGACAAGAATGTCCACCAGCCATATTTCAGGCATCCAGTGGGCTGCGGACGCTGATGCCGGGTTGGTTGAGGACGTGGAGGTAAAGCTGGGTAGTGGTGACGTGGGTGTGACGCTTCGTTGATCCGGAGGCCGGTGCCGTAGAGGAGCCGGGCCATGAGGAGGGGGAGGCGGTCGAGGTGCTTAAGGACGCGGTGGGTTTCGTCTTTGGTGAGGACGAGGGGGGCAGAGGGTGGGCTCCAGCGAGCGGGCCTGGTCGGCCAGTCCCTGCCAAGAGAAGGTGGCGACCCAGGGGAGGCCGGGAATCCAGTGTGCCAGAATATGCACGACGCGTCGGACATGTCCGACGCGTCCGACATGTCCGACGTGTCCGACATGTCCGACGCGTCAACGGCCTGCCGGAACTGCCAGTCGGCAAGGTGGGTGGAGCGGCCCAAGGCGTCGAAATAGGCGGTGGTGCTCACGGCGGAGCGGTTGCTGCGGGCGTTGATCCAGGCCTCGGCCCAGCGGACATAGTAGTTGCGGGCGGCGGGGCGGATGGCGAGGGTTTCGAGGCGGTGGAGGAAGTTCAACCGGGCCGGAGTCGCGGCGGAACCAATGGGTAGGCGTTGTGCTGGCCTGAACATGGCGACAGGATACCAGGGTTGGGGAGTGGTGGCTGGGAGACGGGTAGCGCAGACCCGGGGCGGTGTCACGCGGGCACTCGGGAGACCCGAAGGAAGGATGCCGCCGGTCAGGACTCCCGCAAGCCGGCGGCGATCGGGAGGCGGGCGGCGCGGATGGCGGGGAAGAGGCCGCCGACGAGGCCGATGAGCGTGGCAAAAGCGATGGCCTGGCCCAGCAACAACGGCGTGACCGTGAAGGCAAAGGTGACCTGGCTGAAGGTCTGCCAGTTGATGGTGGAGGCGCGGTAGCCGTCGAAGAGCAGATAGGCCGCCGCCGCCCCGAGCACTCCGCCGCCGATGGCGAGCAGCACGGACTCAACCAGCACCGAACACACCACGGGTCCGCGACCGAAGCCGAGCGCCCGCAGCGTGGCAATCTCACGGGTGCGCCCGGCCACCGCGCTGTACATCGTGTTGAGCGCGCCGAACATGGCCCCGAGCGCCATCAGGCTGGCAATGAAGACGCCGATGGTGGTGATGAACTTGGTGACCGCAGTGGATTGCTCCGCATAGAAATCCGACAGGCGCGAAACCTTGACGTTGAGCTTTGGATCGGTGGTCAGGGCATCCTTGAAGTCCTGGTATGCGGACGCCGAAGTTAATCTGACATATACCGACTGGAAGCTGTTGTTGCGATGATAGGCCGGTTGCAGCACCGCGGTATCCGCCCAGATTTCCGACTCGGCGAGACCACCGTTGGCCGAGAAGATGCCGACGACATCCCAGACGTTCTGGCCGACCTTGAGCTGCTTGCCGATCTCGAGACCGGCGAAGGCCCGCGCCGCGCCGACCCCGACGATCACTTCGTTGCGGCCGGTTTCAAAGCGGCGGCCGGCCTCCATCCTGAGGTTGTCGCGCACCTCGAAAGCGCCCGGTTCCACGCCGCGCAATGGCACGTTGGCATCGGTGCCGGTCGAGCGTTTCGGCAGGTTGATGATGACGAACAACTCTGCTGAAGTCACCGGTCCCGCAGCGTTGCGGGCGACCCCCGGCGCGTCGGCGATGGTGCGGGTGGCATCGCGTTCCAGGCCGCTGGTCATCTCGCTGTCCGAGCCGCTGCGCAGGACGACCGCGACCTCCGGCGAGCCGGAAACGGTCATCGCCCGGCGGAAGCCCTGGGCGATGGCGAGCACCCCCACGAACACGCCGACCACCCCGGCGATGCCGATGGCGGCGGTGAACGCGGCGGCCTTGCGCTCCGGCAAGGAGCGGAGGTTGAACATGGCCACGGCAATCATCTGTGTCAATTCGGACATGGTACGGTGAAGGTTGGATTCTAACCGCCCCGGCGCAGGGCTTCGGCGATTCTCAAGCGCATCGCCTGCCACGCGGGCAGCACGCCGGCCACGATCCCGAGCGCCACCGCCAGCACGGCCCCGGCTACCAGGCTCCGGGTTGGCAGGATGAACACCGGCAACAGGCTCGGGATGGGATTGCCCGAGGCAATGATCAGCCAGGCCAGGCCGAGGCCGCCGAAGCCACCGAGCATGGCGATGCAACAGGACTCTAGCAACACCAGCACCAGCACGAGGAAATTGGAGAACCCGATGGCCTTGAGCACGCCGAGTTCCTCGGTGCGTTCCCGGACCGACTGCACCATCGTGTTGCCGGCGACCAGCAGGATGGTGAAAAACACGGCGGCCACCACCGCCATCACGATCGAGGCAATGTCGCCGATCTGTTGGGCAAAGCCCTGGGCGAAGGCACCCTCGGGTTCGGTTTTCGTTTCATACGGCGAGTTGGCGAAGTCCCCATCGATCTTCGCGGCGATTGCCGCAGCCTGGTCGGGATCGGCGATGCGGACGGTGAACCAACCGACCTGCCCCTTCTCCTGTTGGCGCGCTTCCTCGAAGTAGTCGTAGCGGAAGAAGAACTGGCTGGTGTCCGTGCCCTTCTTCGCACCGTCGTAAATCCCCACGATCTCGAATTCCCATTGGCTCTGGCCGAGCGGCTGCCCCCAGATCGGCGAGCGCAGCGGAATGCGGTCGCCGATTTTCCACTTGAAGCGGTCCGCCGTGCTGCGGCCGACGATCGCCCCGGTGCGAGTGCCCAGCCAGGCCTGCTTTTCCGCGTCCGTGAGCACAAACTCCGGAAACATCCCGAGGAACGCCTCGGGCACCACCGGCATGTTGGGGAAAAAGTTCTTCGGATCCTGATAGATGCCGCCGAACCACGACTGGTGGCAGACTGCGGCGACGCCACCGACGGCCTGGATGCGCCCGGTGTAACTTTCCGGCAGCGTCTGGATGAGCGAGACCTTGTGGCGCACGATCAACCGGTCCAGACCCGCCATGCTGACCCCGCCGCTCAGGGCTTCCTGGAGGGCGCCAAGGAAGGCGAACAGCATGAACGCGATGAAAATGGATAGCACGGTGAGCGTGGTGCGCAGCTTCTTGCGTTTCAGACCGGCCCAGACCAGGGGAAGGAATTTCATGCCGAGGGATGCTTCAAGCTACCGGGTTGTTAGAAAGCTGGCCCTTGTCCAGATAGACCGTGCGGCTGGCCCGGGCGGAGGCGTGCGGGTCGTGAGTGACCATGATGATGGTCTTGCCGTGGTCCTGGTTGAGCGACTGGAGTAGCGCGAGAATCTCATCGCCGGATTTGCGGTCGAGGTCGCCGGTGGGCTCGTCGCAGAGCAACACCGTGGGATCGGTGACGATGGCCCGCGCGATGCCGACGCGCTGCTGCTCGCCGCCGGACAGCGTGCGGGGGAAATGTTTCGAGCGGTTGGCCAGGCCGACCGCCGCCAGCGCGGTCGCCACATGCTGGCGGCGGCTGGCCTGGTTCAAGCCGGTCAGGAGCAGGGGCAGCTCGACATTGCGTTCGGCAGTTAGAGCGGGCAGCAGGTTGTAGAACTGGAAGACAAACCCGATGTGCCGCGCCCGCCAGGCCGCCAGTTGTCGGTCAGAAAGCAGGTCCACGCGGTCTGCGCCGATCTGGACATTGCCGGCGCTGGGGCGGTCGAGGCCGCCGATGAGGTTGAGCAAGGTGGACTTGCCCGAGCCGGAGGGACCCATCAGGGCCAGGAACTCCGCTTCCATCACCTCAAGGTCGAGGCCTGACAGGACGTGGATTTCCTCGGTGCCACGCTTGAAGTTCTTGGTGACGTTGCTAATGCGGACGAGAGGCTGGCTGGGGGTGCTCATCGGGAATTTTCTACGGTGACGGCGCGGCCATCGGTGAGAGTGGAGGGTGGATTGAGCACGACGGTTTCGCCTTGGGCCAGGCCGGCGCTCAGGGTGATTTCGTTGCCGTTAGAATTGGCCACCGTCACCGCGCGGCGTTCGACCTTGCCGTCCTTCACGACCCAGGCGAGGTCGCGACCCGCGATCTTTTGCACGGCTTCCTTGGGCACCGACAGAGCAGCGCGGGCGGCGGTCGGAGTGGCGGGCTCGTCACTTTGAAAGGCCACTTTGACCCCCATTTGCGGCAGGATTCGCGGATCGAGTTGTTCGAAGCCCACGCGCACCTTGACCGTGGCCTTCTGGCGGTCGGCAGTGGGAATGATCGCGATCACCTTGCCCGGGATTTTCCAATCCGGATAGGCATCCAGGGTTGCCTCGGTTGCCTGGCCGGCCTTCACCCGGTTGATGAAACTCTCGCCGACATCCACCTCGATCTCCAGCGAGGCCATGTCCACCAGCGTGCAAATGCCCGTCCGCGTGAAGCCGCCGGAGGACATCGGGGAAATCATTTCGCCCGGCTGCGAGTCCTTGGTCGTCACCACCCCGGCGAAGGGCGCGCGGATGATGGTGTCGTCCACCTGTTGCTGCCATTGGTCCACCTGCCGTTCCGCGACACTCACCTCCGCCCGCTGGCGTTCGAGTTTCGCCTGTTGGGTTTGCGCCTCGGCCTCGGCCTTGCCGAGGTCGGATAGGCTAACCGATTTGGAGGAACCGAGCGAGGTGAGGCGCTGCAACTCGGCGGTGGTGTATCTCACCATCGGTGCGGTTTCCGCGAGGTTCCGGTTGGCGGATTCGAGTTGGGCCTCGGCGAGGCGCAGACCGGCCTCCGCATTGGACGCGTCGAGCTTGGCGAGGATCTGGTCTTGTTCCACCTTCATGCCCTCTTCCACCAGGACCTCGGCGACCTTGCCGGTGACCTTGGAGGAAACCGTCGCGTCCAGGCGCGTGGTCACATAGCCGGAGGCATTGAGCAAGGTCCGTCCGCCGCCGCCCGCACTTTGCACCTGCACCGTGGCCGTCTTCACAGCGACCCCGCGTGACCGGGCAAACCACCATCCGCCAGCCCCGGCAACCATCACCAGCAGCAGCAATATCCACCGCCACCCGCCGCGCCCGGTGGTTGCCGGTGGTTGCGAGCGGTCGATGCGCAAGGCCTCAAGGCTGGAGGGCGTGGAATCCATGGGGGGTCTTAAAGTGGGGAGCGCCGGCGTCCCGCCGGCAGTGTTCGGCATCCTGCCGAACACTCATCCGTACGGGCACCGCACGAGACCAGACAAGCGTGCCCCAGGAGCTTGGCTTTCAGACAGCTCCTGAGGATGGACGAAGGAAAAATCGGCGTTGAGGCGAGATTCATGGGGCGCTTGCTTGGCTCAGACCATACCCGTCCGGACGGCAGTGCCAAGCAGATTTTTTTCATGAGTGGCCCGTTAGTCCGGAACACCCCGCCCAAAGATTTTCGGGAAAATTTCCGGAAAATCCTTGGCAAAGCGGTTCGGAAAGTTATTTTCAGCGCCAGGGCTTTGCTCATGAAATGGACCATTCTACTAGTCATTGTGGCGCTTGTCGTGATCGTTTTTCTATTGAAGGAAACCGGCCAGATTTCATCCGAAGACGCCCTGGCGTATCTGCGGCAGGGTGCCGTGGTGATTGACGTGCGCAGCCCCGACGAGTTCAACGCCGAGCATCTGCCGACCGCGATCAACCTCCCGCTGGAGGTGCTTGAGAGCGCGGTGCCACAGCGGGTGCCAGACAAGAACCGGGTGTTGTTATTGCATTGCCAGAGCGGCATGCGCAGTGCCGCGGCCATGCGGAAATTGAAGGGCCTCGGCTACGCCAGCACCTACAATCTCGGTTCCCTCGCCCGCGCCAGGAAAATCGTTGGCAGTGCGGGTGGCAACTGACTCGTGAATGGCGGCCAGCACGGCGTTGCTAACGGACCAGGGCGGCCTGTCAGCAACGCTCCGGGATTCAACGGCGCGGGTGCCCGGCACGCGCCCATATTTGGAAATTGGCCGGGAACCTCCACTGTCGCCATGGGCATGCCCGTCAAGTCAAGGACCTGACGGACAGGCATGTGAAATATGATGAAATGGAATCTTCCCGAAACGATTCCCGAAATAAATGCTTGCAACACCCCCTGAAATGCAGCAAAATGCAGGCATGAGCAAGCACGCAAAGAGAACTCGGATTCTGGCAGACAAGACGGCGGCCACCTCGATTACGATTCGGGACTACTCCTATCAAAAGAACGGGCACTTCTACAATTCGTTCCTGGTCCAAGGATGGAAGGAAAACGGGAGGTGGGCGCGGAAGGAATTCAAGAAGCGTGCGGACGCCGAGAATTTCGCGGCCCTCAAGCGGATTGAGATCGAAAACCAGGGACGGGGGCAGCGGCTTGTGCTCTGCCCGCTGGACGATGACGGAATCAAGCTGGCGGTGGATGCCTTCGACGCCCTGGGCGACGCCTACACGCTCCCCGAGGCCATCAGTTTCTTTCTCAAGCACCACCGCGCCCCCGACTTCACAATCCGCCTTGCCGACGGCATCAAGCAGTACCTCGACGCTTGCGAGCGGCAGGGCGTCCGCCCCAGGACGATCCTCCAGTTCAAGTCCGTGCTGAGCCAGTTTTGCAGGCACGCCGACAACCCCCATGTCCACCAGATCACCGAGCAGTCCGTTGAGGCCTACCTGCGGAGTCTTGGCACCAAGGATGGCGCATCCGTCGCGAGCCGGAAAACCTGGAACAACTACCGCAACGATTTGAACCGGTTCTTCGTCTGGGCCTGCGACCGGGACGCCGGCACGCAGCGGCCGTGGACCTTCCTGAACCCCGTGCTGGAAGTCTCCCGCTTCTCCTCAAAGCAGGTGGCCGAGCAGAGCCCCGAGGTGGCCACAACCGCGCCCGAGGAGGTCCTGCGGCTTTTCTCCGGCCTCATGCAACACGGCGGGGCGCTGGTGAAATACTTCGCGCTCGCCTATTTCGCCGGAATCAGACCGGACGGGGAACTCAAAGCCATCGCCGATCAGGAAAACAAGCTCATCAACCTCCGGTCCGGCTTCATCACCATTCCAGCCGGAATTGCCAAGACAAAGGACGCCCGCAAGGTGAGCATCCCCGAAAATCTCGCCGCCTGGCTCCAAGCCTTCAGCGGGTATCCCATCATCCCGAAGAATTTCGACAGGCTCATCAAGGAGGTGCGGAAGCAGTTCAGCCTACAGCATGACGAAACCCGGCATTCGTTCATCAGCTACCATGTGGCCATCCATCGGAGTGTCGGCGATGCCGCGTTGCAGGCGGGCAACAGTGAGGGGGTGGTGAAAAAGCACTACCTCAATCTTCATCCCAAAGAGGACGGCGCTCAGTTCTTCTCAATCGTTCCAGACATGGAGAAGGGCGTGGCGGTGTTTTCCGCTGCCCTGCCGCAGGACGCCGCCGCCGGACATCTCAAAGCCATCTGATGCCATGAAGAAGCCGGAAGTACCGCCATCAAAATCAGGCAATCGAAAGCAATCAGGGAACGGGAGTCGCGCCGACACCGTGCTCCGTGAATTGAACGATTTCCTGGACCACCCGCTGTCTGCCGAGATCCTTCTTGGTGAATGGCTTTATGATTCGAGTTTGCCGATCCCTTCGGCTGGATTGCTCGATTTCTTCGCGACCGAGCTTTTGTGCGCTTCCGGGAAACTCACAAGGTTCATCCATGCGGAAACCGCCGACGCAAACGACACCATCAAACAGTTGGTTAGCGAACTGAAATCTGCCCCTTCGGCGCGAGTCAGGGAGGAGGTCGATGGCGCTTTTGCGCTGCTGCGAATAGTTAGCTTCTCAGTCGTTAGCAAGGGAGGCGCGGGGGCAAACTCTTTGGGGTGGTGGCTGGCTCTTTGGAGCTTCTGGGGTTACTCTGGCGAGGAACAGATGTTCCCTGAAGGCGAGAGGCGACTGGCTCAGACCATGCTCCATTCGATGATGCTGCGTGCGGTATTTTTTCACGACGTGACCAGGCTGGAAGGCCTCGCTGAGGCAGTTCGCGTCTCAAAACACCAATCGGGATTCAAGCCACCACAGGCACATTTGATCGCATTGCGGATGTTGAGATGGATGCCCTATCTTACTGAGAAGTTGGGCAGTCCACCCCAAAAATCCGAGATGCGGTACTTTCTTCTGGAGATGTATCCAGGGCTTTCAGACAGTCCAAAGGAATGGTCGGCTGCGGCGAAAATCATCAGATTTCAGCGGAGTGAGCGTGGCAAGAGAGCAAACACCAATCTCCTATTGAAAATCGTCGCCCAGGCCAAGAAGAATGGGCCATCAGTAAAACGAAAGCCTTCATTGAGGGTTCCGCCCCACCAGATGGGAGGCGATGACCTTCCGAAATAGTTTTCCAAACGGAAGGTCATTGAGCCGCATTTTGGCGTAATTGCTTCGCTCGTATGAGCAACCAACACGCCTCAACAACATTGGTCGGCCTTGAAGAAGGTCGGAAATCCGTCTTCGGCACCAGCCCGGAAGCCCCGTCAAAACGCACTTTCGCCGAGTGGAAGGCGCGAGGCTTCTTCCCATTTGTGAAGATCGGCAAGCGCGTGTTCGTGGACCCCTCGGAAGTCCGCCGCGCGCTTGATCGCCGGTTCAAGATCAACGCCGTCGCAGTCAGATAAGCCCCGGAAGGCCAGATGCCATGACCCGGGTCCTCACGTCCGCTGGAATCCTCGCTGCCGCGCTGGCGGCCGCGGGGAACCGCTGGTCCGCCGCCGTTGAGACCATCGTCGTCGTGCCTGGAATCCTGAACCCCATTTTCACATGAGCCGCAAACGCAAATACCAAAAGCCGCAGGAAGTCTTCATCGAGTATCCGCCCGAGCGCCGCGGCAAGCGCGAGTCCGGAAGTCCAACCGCGCAACCCCTCACCCTGCTTACCTGATGAAAGCCCCACCCTTAAACGAACGGGGCGGCCCCCGCGAAGAAGCCGCCCGCAATTCAAATCAATCTCGCCGGGAAGCTATCACCGCCAGCGGCCAAGGCAAGGAAAATGATCTCGCCGCCGCGCTTGGCGTTGATAACTTTCCCGACTATTATCACGCACCACGCGAAAAGTTCATTGTCAGAAATCGGGCAGGGCGTTGGAACCCGTTTTCATACAGCCTGTATAGGAAAATCTTGACCGAACGCGGACTGAATCCGAAGCCAGAAAAAGGCGTCCCGCTATCCGATTGCGATCTCGCCGCCCTGACTGTTCAATCCTCAAATGACGTATCTGAATACGGACCTTTGTGTGGCCGCAACGCGGGATTCATCGAAGAGAACGGAACGCGATTCCTGGTCACCGAAGACATGAACCTGATCGAGCCCGCCGAGGGTGAGTGTCCCGCCGTTGTCGCTGTCATTGCGGGGCTGTTCAGGAACGGGGAAAACGAAGTGATCGGAGTGGCACAAATGCACACGCTCCTAGGCTGGCTTCAGTCGTCGGTGGTTGCGTTGCGTGCTGGCCGCCAGCAACAGCAACAAACGCTTGTGATTTGCGGCCCAAGAGATTGCGGAAAGTCCTTTTTTCAGCACCATATTGTCACTCCATGCCTGGCCGGTCGAAGCGCAGATGCCAAGCGGGCGTTTCTGAACGACAATCAATTCAATGCGGACTTGTTCAAGGCCGAGCACCTGTTCTTAGACGATTGCCGAGCGTCAACGGCTATTCGAGACCGATTGATACTAGGCGGGCATTTGAAAACCCATACCGCAGGTGCATCGGTTCAATCACTCCACGGCAAGTGCAAGGACGCTCTCAATGTCAGGCCTTGGTGGCGTATCACGATTTCGGTCAATGATGATCCTGAATCACTCATGATTTTGCCGCCGCTCAATGAGGACATCGCGGACAAAATCATTCTGCTCCGTGCCAGCCGCTTTGAGTTTCCGGAACCTGCCAGTACCGGTGATGAACGGGCCAGGTTTGCCAGCATAATCAGGGATGGGCTGCCAGCGTTCATCCACTGGCTATTGCACAGCTACAAAATCCCCGCGGCTTACGCCGACCCCCGCCGATACAACATCGCCACGTTCCACCACCCGGACTTGAAAGATGCGCTCGAAGGCCTATCACCCGAGGCGGAACTGCTCGACCTCATCGATCTGGTCATGAAAGTGGATTTTCAGCATGGCCTCGTTTGGATCACGGCGGAGAAGTTGGAAGAGCGCATCCGCGCGGGGGATGAGCACCGCGCCAACCGAATTTTCACCTACCGCCAAGCGTGTGCGAAATATCTGCACAGGCTTTCAGTGAAACGCCCCGACCGGGTGGAAAAAAGTAGAACTGCCGAAGGCAACGGCTGGAACCTTATTCCAAAGCCAGCCGCTTCAATGGAGGGTGTGGAGGGTGAATCTTCATTCTGAATGGGAAAATTTCACCCCGCATCCCATTTCGTGGAGGGTGTGGAGGGTGTTTTACCTTATCAATACGCGAGAAGAATATAATATATAGAGGGAGTTGGAAAATCACCCTCCACGCCCTCCACACCATGAAATCGTCCATCGACATCACAAAATTGGAAAAGGTCAGGCGCACTGCTTCCAAGATCACAGCCCGTTGTCCGGCCTGCGCCGCGACAGGTGGTGACAAGGCAGGTGTTCACCTGTTTATCAATCCCGAAACCGGACAGTTCGGCTGCGCCGCCTTCCCCGCCGACCGCGAACACCGTCGCAAAGTTTCTGCCATCGTCGGCACCAAGGGCGAGCGTGACCCCGAGGCCGAGCGCCAGTGGCGGGCGGGCCGAGTCAAGGTTGCGGCAGCCAAGCTAGAAGGGAAGCAACTCGCGAGGGCCGCCGAGGCGAAGCTGGCCTCGATCATTGCCGCCCATCCGTGGACGGAAGCAGAGGTGCGCCGCGACTCGCCAGAACAACGGCTAGGCTGGCTTTGCGACCCGCGCCGCTTTCTCGCCGCCTTGTTTGATCCGGCCGCCGTGGTATGGACCGGCGGCAAGAAACAGAGCGGGCACGCACGCCACGCCGCCCGCTGGCGATCCGTGCTAGACTGGCAGGAAGCGCCAGAGGAAACGGTCGGCCCGATGGTGACGCCCGCCACATGGCAACCGGGCACCCTGTCACGATCTGGCGCGAACGTGGCAACCGCGCCTTTCGTCGTGCTCGACTTTGACGAATTCAACGGGAAGGTCCCGACGACGCCTGAGGAACTGCGGCAGCACCTCGCCGCCTCGCTGGCGGTCATTCGCTGGTTGCGCGAAGGGTTGGCTTGGCAACTCGCCGCAATCCTTTTCACCGGCTCCAAGAGCCTTCACGCGTGGTTTCACATGTTGCCTGCAGCCACGCTGGACCAATTGCGCAACACAGCGCCCGCGTTTGGAATTGATGCTGGTTTGATAGGGCACCCCGAACATCCTTGCCGCCTGCCGGGGTGGATACACCCCAAGACGGGACGGGAGTGCCGTGTCCTTTGGCTTCAACGCGAGCAATGATTTTCGTACGCGATTCCGGCCGGTTGAAACTTCCGCGGAACCTGGCGGGAGTTTGCGGCGCATGCTGCCCCCGCCGCAGCCGGTGCCAAAGCTGAGGCCGGTACTGACGCCGTATCGCCTGACCTGATCGAGACCGGCCCTGACATGCGCCCGTTACGCGGCGGCCCGCATCGGCTACACTGAACGCATGAAACCAACCTCCAAACGGCGCACCGGACTGCTGCCGAGGCAGGAGTTGTTCTGCGCGTTCGTCGCCGCCGGAATGAGCGGCACCGACGCCTGGCTGAAGGCCGGTTACAAAGTGGAGAGGGAAACGGCGAGGAGAAATGCCTCCGAAAGCCTGACAAAACCGGACGTGGCTGCCCGAGTCGCTGAACTCCAAACCCCGAAGATCGATAAAGCCCTGCTTTCAAGGGATCGCAAGCGCGAATTACTCATGCAGGAAATCGAGGAGAAGAAGTTCAAACCCGCCGATTGGCTGCGGGCAATCGAGTTGGATGCCAAGCTCGCAGGCCACTTCGCGCCAGAACAAGTGACGGTCGAGGCCGGGCGGAAGACGCTGGACGGCATCAAAGAACGTGCGGAGCGGGTCGCCAGCGTGCTCAACCTCCGGGCCAGAATGAAATCGGCGGCAGGTTCCGAAAGCAACGGAGCCAATGGACCCTCGCTCTTGAGTTCGGCGACTTGCGCCCGTCGCGACATTGCCCAGCGGGTGTAAAATCCGGCCATGAACATCCGCCAAGATAGATTTGCTGAACTGGTTGCCGGTGGGATGGCAGGAGGCCCCGCGTATGTCGAGGCAGGCTTCAAGGTTTCTCCGACGGTGGCAAAAGCGAATGCCTGTCGGCTGCTTACAAATGCTAACGTCGCAGCACGGATCAAGGAACTCCGGTCAAAAGCGGCTGGAAAATCAGAGTTCAAGCGTGCCGACATGGTCCGGTTCCTGGTCTCTGTGCTACAAACACCGGTCGGAGAGATCGACGCGAACAGCCCACTGGCGCAAGAGGTGACTATCGACACGATTGGCGAGGCCACCATCCGCAAGCGCGTCAAGATGATGGGCAAGATCGAGTGCGCCCGCCTGCTGGTCGATATCATGGGTTGGAAGGCGCCCGACCAGATGACGTTGGAGACCGGCCCGAAAACGCTGGCGGCAGTCAAGGAACGGGCGGAGCGGGTGGCGAGTGCGCTGGACCTGCAAGCCCATCTGCGGGCCAAGGCTCAGGCAGCAGCCAACGGGCACTCGAACGGCAACGGCCACGCGACCGCCAGCAGTGCCCTCTCGCGCTGGCCACTCCCGAACCCATAGCCGCCTGCGGTGTCAGTGGAATTTCGCGCTGGAATCCGGCGAATTCCCCGCCGGCGTGAATGGTCGCCTCCAAAACACCGCGGCACAGGGCTAGTTCAGCTTCAAGCGGAAGAAGCGATGATGCACAGCCGGGCTGTAAGGGACGGAAATCACAAGGTCGCTGCCATTACCGACTTGAGGCGGACCAAGATCCGCCCAACTGTCATGCAGCAAGTCGTTGGACCCTTGAAGCTGGTAGGCACGGCCGGAAACCGCAGATTTCACGGTTACCTTCACGTAGCCACCCGAGATTTCGATTCTCGGTCCCACCAGATCCTGGGCAAAAAAAGGCGGCTTTGTGACCGTAACGGTAAAGGTCTTGCTGGCCGTGTTTCCCAGCGGATCGCTCGCCGTGGAAGTCACGGTCGTGGTGCCGATTGGGAAGATTGTGCCGGAGGGTGGGATGTCCGTGGTTGGAACAAAGCCGCTCAAGCTGTCTATGGCAAAACTCATGAAGATCACCTCCGCGCCCTCGGGCGTCACGGCATCGATAGTGATGTTCGCAGGCACAAAGATCACTGGCGGACTCGTGTCGGGCATGACTTTTACCGTGTAGGTTTTGGTGGTGATTCCATCCTGAGCGGTTACGACAACCGTGATTGTGGCGACACCCCCGCTCAGGCTGATGGTCTGGCTGGGAATTCCAGACGCACCAGCCACCCCGTTGACAGCAACCGTTGCCGCGCCGTCCAGGGTGGTGGGAGTAACTCTCATGGTCGTCGCCGAAGTCGAGACGCCCGCGGTGTAATTCTTGACTGCGGGAGCGAAAACCGGATTCAGCGTGCCGGTGCTCAGTTCCAGATACAGGAGGTTCGCGTCGGTCCTGAGAGTCGTGAATGTCATGTCTTCACCCTTGCTAACGCCGGCAGCGGTCGTGCCAATTGCCCGGTAATGATAGGTGGCACCCGGAGTGAGACCGGTAAGGTCCGCGCTCACCGATGTCGTGCTGGTTCCGGTGATCGTTCCGGGAACGCTGACCACAGTTCCGTAAGAGAGTGTCAGGCCATACTCAAAGGATGCGGTTGTGCTGTATCCGTTTGCATACACACTGCCATTGAGGGTCACACTGGAGGCGGTCATGGATGACGTCGTCAACGTTGTTACCGCAGGCCACAGCGGAGACGCCACTATTGCGAGACTGTGCTGCGCGTAAACACCACTGACTCCCGTCACAAAGCGTTCGCCAACAGCCAACGTGGCCATGCTCACCGCTACAGGCACGGCACTTTCCGTCGTGGTGTTGTTACCCAACTGGCCATAGCCATTGTCTCCCCAGGAGGCCAGCGTACCGTCAGAGCACAAGGCAAGGCTGAGATTGTAGCCCGCTGCCACCGCTATGACCATTTTGCCCGAGAGCACTCCCGCTGCGTTGACCGCCACCGGCACCGGGCTGTCTGTTACACTACCGTTACCCAACTGGCCGTAAGCGTTGTATCCCCATGCGGCCAGCGTGCCGTTGGAGCACAGCGCGAGGCTGTGGGCACTACCATAAGCGCCGCTGGCGGCGACCGCAACTACCGTCTTATCAGCGAGGACTCCCGCCGTGCTCACCGCAACTGGAACCTTGCTCTGCACATTGCTGTTGTTGCCCAACTGGCCATAGTTATTGTCACCCCAGGAGGTCAGCGTGCCGTCAGAGCATAAGGCAAGGCTGTGGGACGAGGCGAAACTACCGCCCGCTGCTATCGCGACCACCGTTTTGCCCGAGAGCACTCCCGCCGTGTTGACCGCCACCGGCACCAGGCTGTTAGTGGTGCTGTTATTGCCCAACTGCCCGTTCGAATTGAAGCCCCATGCGGCCACGGTGCCGTCGGAGCACAGGGCAAGGCTGTGATAACCGCCCGCCGCCACCGCCACGACCGGTTTGCCTGAAAGCACTCCCGCTGTGTTTACTGCCAACGGGTGATTACTGCTTTGCGTCGTGCTGGCGTTCCCCAACTGACCCCAATTGTTGTATCCCCATGCGGCCACGGTGCCGTCGGAACACAGGGCCAGGCTGTGATAGTAGCCCGCCGCCACCGCGACAACCGTCTTACCAGCGAGGACTCCCGCCGTGCTTACCGCAACCGGAATAGAACTCTGCGTAAAGGTGTTGTTGCCCAACTGGCCATAGCTGTTGTCTCCCCAGCTAACCGGCCGGGTATTGGCCCATTGGAGAACCAAGTCGTTGCCCGTGCCACCATAGTAGTTGGCCACATACCGATACGGGATGCCCTGATAGGTCAGTCCCACAATCTGCCCTTGTGCCAGATTGTCGAAACTCCCTTGGATAAAACCGGGACCAGTGTTCTTCACCACCCACAGGTTCGCGCCGATGGCGGGAGCGTAGTTCAGGGTGAAGACCACCGTGTTGCCGGTGGCCGAATAAGCCGCGGCGGTGACCGGCACGTCGCCGGCCGAACTGTAGGTGGCGTTGACCACTGCGGCCCGTGCGGAATGCAAGAAGACCGGCAGCGTAACGAAAAGCGCAAGGAAGAGTTTGCTGGAAATCATGGAAGTATTGGCACTTGCCCTGGCTGTCGATACCGGTTTCCCCGGCCGGAGTCACGCACGGAATCAACTTCTTCAAATGTGGGACTGGTCGCGGCGCTGGCGTCGGGCATGGGGGCGGGAACGGTTGCACACCCGGCGAAAGGTCATGCGTCTGCCGGAATCGTGGATGGATTCCAGCAGATTCCCGGCGGCTAGGCAAGGGCGCGTGCGGGACTATTAGGATTTCCGAAACTCTCGGTTTGGCTGGAAACGGCCTGGCACAAGGGCCCGGGGGAATTGTCTTGGTTGTTGCTGGTCCTGGGGGCGAAACTTGTCGATAAATCCCAATTCTGAAGCCATGACAACCAACACCCGCCATCAACGCCCACTCCCCGCCCCGAGGTCATCCACGCGCCAGACGACGAGGTTGCGACTCTCCGGCGAATCCCGCTGGCTGAAGCCGTTGGCAATCCTGTGCGTCTTGGTGAATGCCGTGTTGGCGGACACGTTCGGGCTTTTCACCTACACCGACAACGGGACCAAGATAACGATCACCGACTACCCGGACGGCGAGGTCGGCGCTGTTGCCATTCCGGCAAGCATCATCGGCAAACCGGTGACCAGCATCGGGAGCAACGCGTTCTCCAACTGCACCGGCCTGACTGGCGTGACGATTCCCGCTGGTGTGACCAGCATCGGGATGAGCGCGTTCTCCAACTGCACCGGTCTGACACAAATTCAGGTCGATGCTGGGAATCCAAACTACAGCAGCTCGGACGGAGTATTCTTCACCAAGTCGAAAGCCTCACTCATTGTGTATCCCGCTGGCAAGGTTGGACCTTACACGGTCCCTAACAGCGTCACCGGCATCGGGAGCAGTGCGTTCTACGGTTGCTCCGGCCTGACCAGCGTGGTGATCCCAAATGGCGTTACCAGCATTGGGGTCAATGCGTTCACAAACTGCACTGGCCTGACTGGCGTGACGATTCCCGCTGGTGTGACCAGCATCGGGATGAGCGCGTTTTTCGGTTGCACCGGCCTGACCGGCGTGACGATTCCCGACAGCGTGACAAGCATGGGACTGGGTGTATTCGACGGCTGCATCAGCCTGACCGGCGTGACAATCCCCAACAGTGTCACCAGCATCGAATATAGGACGTTTGCTGCATGCCGAAGCCTGACGAGCGTCACGATTCCCGGCAGTGTGACAAGTATTGGGCAATCTGCTTTCCAGGATTGCTGGAGCCTGACCAGCGTGACGATCCCCGGCAGTGTGACAAGTATTGGGTTCAGTGCGTTCCAGTATTGCTGGAGGCTGAAAAGCGTGGATATTCGGAATGGCGTTACCAGCGTCCGGGACTTCGCATTCTCCGATTGCACCGGGCTTGAGCATCTTAGATTGCCTGCGAGCCTCACCAATATCGGAACCTCTGCTTTTGAGTATTGCACCGGGTTGAAATACGTGACGATCCCGGCCAGCGTGCATGCCATCCCGAGCCACGCGTTCTTCTTCTGCAACGCTCTAACTGGCGTGGCCTTCTTGGGTGATGCTCCGGCGCTGGGAGCCAATGCGTTTCTGGGCACGAACAGCGGTTTCACTGTGTATTACCTCAATGGCAAGGCGGGATTCACCTCGCCGTCTTGGAATGGCTACCCGGCAGTCAAGATGGGAAATCCCGATCCGGCCTCCATGTGGTTGCTCTCAAATGGATTCCCATACGACGCGAATCTGCAAGCAGACCCCAACGGTGACGGGGTGAGTCTCCTGATGGCTTATGCGCTCAATCTTGACCCATACCGGAATCTGAGCGGCTGCATCCCCCGCCCGGTACTTGCCGGGAATCAAATCAGTCTCACCTTCTACGCCGGAAGCGCGGGGGTAACCTACACGGTCCAATCCAGCGCCGACCTGAAGGTTTGGAGCACGGCGGGCGTGACAGTCTCCGCGCCTGACGCCAACAAGTACCGCACGGCAACGGTCGCCATGGTCGGCCCGCACCACTTCATGCGCCTGCTCGTTGAACAGTGAGCAAACGACCGCTCTGGCCAAGGATGGCATGTTGCGCCCGGCAACAAGGAAAAGGAGTCTCCTTTTATCGAGAAAGCTGTTGCGGCTCACTGGCATGGAGCCCCGCGAGTCACTCCGGCGGCGTCAGGACATGGACCTGGCCGGGCTGGAACTCGGCGAGGCGGAGCACGTTTGGCCCAAGGAAAAGGAGTCTCTATTTATCGAGAAAGTTGTTGCGGCTAAGTTGTTGCGGCTCACTGGCATGGAGCCCGCGAGTCACTCCGGCGGCGTCAGGACATGGACCTGGCCGGGCTGGAACTCGGCGAGGCGGCGGAACACTTTCGGCACACAGCGGGTGTGTGTCCTCAAAGCGATTCGATTTGGCCCGCAACCCCGCGACGGCAAACGGGAGGCGTTTGAGTTGTTGCTGGTGGGGCAGACTCTTGTCCATCGTCAGGAAGACCTCGAATTGGCCGGGACTCGGCAATCAGGCGCAGAGGATGAGCAAGGAATGGAAGCCCTGGCAAGCACCCTATGGCGATTGCAAGGCTCGGTTCCGCCACCGGTTGAGACGAACGGATTTTTTTGTAAGCTTTGTGATTTTGTGGTTGCGCCGCTACCACGCTTGGGCGACTGTGGTTCGCCATCAACCACACAACACCATGAAATTCGGAGAATTCGTTAAGAACCGGCGCATCGACGCGGGGCTGACTCTCAGGAGCTTCTGCCGCGAAATCGGCATGGATGCCAGCAATTGGAGCAAGATCGAGCGCGGGATAATCCCACCCCCGCAGGATCCGGCCTTCCTCGCCAAGATCGCCTGCCTGCTCGGCCTCGGGGACGGCGAGCGGGTGGAATTGGCTGACTCGGCGGCGGTCGCACGAGGCCAACTCCCTTCGGACTTCCAAGGCGCGGACATATTGGCCAAGCTGCCGGCCTTCTTCCGTGCCATTCGGGGGCAGGAATACACCGCGGATGACGTCGGACGCCTGGTCGAAAGAGTCAAGAAGCTCCATCAGGCGTAAGCCATCCGAGCCATGCCAGACGATCCCCGGATTTGGAGCAAGGTCGAGGAACTGCGCGAGCGGTTTCCCTGCCTGCGCTCCGACAAGCTGCCGCTGGACCTCATCATCTTCGTTGACCTCGACCTCCGACTCGATCTGATTCCCGACGACGGCCTCTCACGGGAATTCGGAGCGGATGCAGCGATCAAGTCAGACTTCACCGGAATTTACGTGGATGGCGAAACTTTCGACATGATCGACTCCGCGCCCGAATGGCGGCTGAACCGGCTGCGCTTCTCGCTGGCCCATGAAGTCGGGCACCTGTTCCTGCACCGCGAAGTATTTGAACAGGCCGACATTCGAGACATCGACCACTATCTCGCGTGGCTCAACGAGCACGGCGGGCGGAAGTATCAACTCGAACGTGAAGCCAACGAGTTCGCCGGTAGGTTGCTCGTGCCGGTGGAGATTTTGCGCGGCTGCTTCGATCTCATGCAGCCAATCTTCGATACCACCTTTGGCCGCCACGCATGGATCAATGACGACGCACTGCGTACCAAGGCCGCCGAGCGGTTAGCCCCTCGATTCGGAGTCCACTGGAAAACGATTGCCACTCGGTTTGACCGCGAGGGAATCTGGCCTTCCCCCTATTGATTCGACCTACAGGAAAGTTGCGCCCCTCATTCGTCCGCCGCTTCAACTTCCACCGTCCGCCCCGTCGTCGCCCCTGGCCGTCCCGAGAGGGGCGTGGGATGGCGGGTGGGGGCGCGGTTGGAAACGTCCGCTGGCAACCGAGTGACGTGCTGGCAGGAATGACGCGGGGGCACCTTGGGCAAGCCGGCATTCCCGCTGGCATCGCGCTGGGTGGGCGAACTCGCTTCACCTCCGCCCGTAGGCGAACCGCGGCTTCCCGCCGTGCCCCTTGCCCGTGGGCGGCCTGAGCCCTCGGTACGGATGCCGCAGCCACAGGCGGAAGGTGCGCTCGTCCTTGCCGGTCTCACGCGCCGCGGCGACGGCTTGGGCGAAGCCGGGGGCGGCCAGCATCCGCTTCCAGACCGCCTGCCGGGAAATGCCCGCCGCTGCCGCCGCCTCGCCGTAGGTGGATCCCTCCGCGAATTTGCAAAGCGCGATTCTGTGCCGCCAGTCCCATGCCATGGAACGATTCTACCCGACAACGTGCGCAATCGCGCGTGCGGCCGGGCGCGGGGGTGGCGTCAACCGGGAAATCGAGAGGAAGTAGGAATCGAGATGGAGATTCCCGTAATTGGATGTTGCGGGATCGCCGGGCACAAATGGAGCGTGGAGCGCTGCTGTGGAAAAGATGGAAGCCGATTCTTCCCGAAACACTTCCCGTAATAAATGCAGCATTTTCGCGCATTTCATTGCATTTTCAGGGAATTCCGCAGGTTTGCTAGCTTGCAAGGAAAAGCCCCGAATCCTTTCAGATTCAGGGCTTTATGGTGGTTGCGGGAAGAGGATTTGAACCTCTGCCCGTCAAGTCAAGGACCTGACGCCTTGGACCGGTAGGTTCCTCACGAATTTCCGTATCAAGCTCGTCACAATCTCCACCCTCACTGGACATCCTGCGGTCCGACCGGACCGCAGGATGTCCAGTGAGGGACTGCGGTTGCGGGTCACTGTCGGTAACAGGGATCACATTCCCTTCATTCCCTTAACTTGACGCGCATGCGCCACGGGGGTTCACCCCGGCGCGGAATCAGGGTGGCTCGTGTGCTGCGGCGGGCTGCCTCGGATCGAAAGTGGAGATGCTCGCCAACTGTCTCCACAGTTGCTCCTCGTGGGCCCCGAGGTGGGGCGGAACCTGGATGGAGACCCCGACATAAAGATCGCCGCGCTTGGAGCCACCTGCGGGCAAGCCCTTGCCGCGGACGCGCAGTTGATGCCCCTGCTGGGTGCCGGCCGGCACCTTCAAGGAAACCGTGCCTTCCAGCGTCCGCATCGGAACCGTCGCCCCCAGGACCGCTTCCCACGGAGCCAACTCCAGATGGCCCACCAGATCGGTGCCGTGCGCGCTCCAATCCGGATGTTGGGCATAGCGGACCCGCAGATAGATATCGCCGGCACTGCCTCCTCCCACCCCCTCGCCGCCTTTGCCGGGCACGCGAATCGACTTGCCAGCCTGGACTCCGGCCGGAATGCGCACCGAATAGGTTGCCGTTTCCTCCCGCCCGGTGCGGGCGTTGGTCCGGCGCACCGAAATGGCCCGCATCGCCCCGTTGAGCACTTCCTCAATCGTAATGAGGATGTCCCCTTGAATGTCCTGCCCGCGGAGTGCGGCGGCGACATGCTTGCGGGATGCCGCGGCCCCCTGCGCGGCCCCGGCATCACCAACCGGCGAGGTCCCGCCAGCCCGGTTTGCCGCCCCCCCGAAAAACTGTTCAAAGAAATCACTGAAACCCGTCCCCTCAAAGCGGAATTCATAGGCTTCGCCACCCGCCCCGCGTCCGGCGGAGCGGCCACCGGCCCGGCCTGGCGGCGGCTGCCAATCCGCGCCGGCTTTCCAATTGGCACCCAGTTGGTCATACTTCTTGCGGCTCTCCGGGTCGCTCAATACCTCGTTGGCCTCGTTGATCTCCTTGAATTTGGTTTCCGCCGTCCGCTGGTCCTTGGCGACATCCGGATGATACTTCCGCGCGAGCTTGCGGAAGGCCTTCTTGATTTGCTCGCTCGTCGCCTCGGGCGGCACCCCGAGGACCTGGTAATAGTCTTTGAATTCAACGGACATGGCGAGCTTGGGTGGGATGCCTCAGGGCCTCTGCGCGGCGGCACCTGCAGCGAGACTGCCGCACCCCGCACCACCCGTCAATGCCGGACTCGGGCGTGACGCCGACCCCGCGGGGGAAATTTTTTCATGGGCTATGGGAGTGGAAACCCGCTAGGCTGCCTGGCGTGCCCGTGATTTTGGCAATTGAATCCTCCTGTGATGAAACGGCCGTGGCGCTTGTCCGCGGTGAAGCGGGTGCTGCCGCGGTGGTTCTGGCGGCGGTGGTTTCCTCGCAGATCGAGCTGCACCGGGAATTCGGCGGGGTGGTGCCGGAACTCGCCTCGCGCAATCACTCGCTGCATCTGCGCCCGCTCATCGAACAAGCCCTGCGGCAGGCCGGGGTGTCGGTGGGGGGGATCGATGCCTTTGCGGCGACGAGCGGGCCGGGGCTGGCCTCCTCGTTGTTGATCGGCAGTACGGCGGCCAAGGCGCTGGCCTGCGCGACACGGCGTCCGTTTCTTGCCATCAATCACCTGGAAGGGCATCTGCTCTCGCCCTTTGTGGGAGAGACGCGGGTGCCGCCGCATTTGGGCTTGATAGTTTCCGGCGGGCACACGCTGCTGCTGGAGGTGAGCGGCGCGGGGCGCTACCGGAAACTCGGCGGCACGCGGGATGATGCGGCAGGCGAAGCCTTTGACAAGGTTGGCAAAATGCTCGGGTTACCCTATCCGGGCGGGCCGGAGATCGAAAGGGTCGCCCACACCGGAAACCCGGCGGCCTACGCCTTCCCGCGCTCGATGTTGCACGACCCGCACCTGGATTTTTCGTTCTCCGGATTGAAAACGGCGGTGCTTTACACCCTGCAGCGAGTGACCGGAAAACTTCCTGTCGCCGATTTGGCGGCGTCGTTTCAACAAGCGGTCATTGAAATCCTCGTCGGCAAGACCCTCAAGGCGGCGCGATGCACCGGCTGCCGGATCGTGGCGCTGTCCGGCGGGGTGAGCATCAACCAGGCCTTGCGTGCAGCCTTCAAGCAGGCCTGTGAGCAGGCCGGGCTGGAACTGGTGGTGGCTGCGCCGTGGTTATGCACCGACAACGCGGCGATGATCGCATTTGCGGCGCTGCTGCGCCATCTGGCCGGTGAGCAATCCCCCCTGGATGGAGACATCCATCCGCACCTCCCGCTGGTCTGAGGGTGCCGGGTGGGCTGGGGCATTTCACGCCAAACGGCACCTTCCTGAAGGTCGGATTTGACAGGGGAGGCGTGAACGTCCAGTGTCCCGCCATGCCGGAAACGAAACCGCACCCCACCACTCAGGAAGCAAGCGATCACGGGACGAATGAAGCGCCATCGCCCCTGCCAAGCGCCAAGATCCCGGTCACGCCGGTGGTGGCCATGGCCGTGGTGATCGTGGTGATGCTGCTGGTCCTCATTGTGATGAAATTGAAGACCCCCACCGCAGACCAGAAAGTGGCAGACCTGCGGGTGGAATTGGCGGAGTTGAACCGCCGGAGCGTGTCCTTGGGCCTGCCCACCTTGACGGGTGGCGAGCAGCTTGGGGACATCGCCAGCCGTCTGAAGAAGGATGCGGACAGCATGGTGCTGCTGTCCGGGCGCTACCAGCAGTTGATTGATGAAAACAACGCGGAGCTGGCCAGGAAAAACGCGGAGCTGCTCGGCTCAAGACAGTATCAGCAGGGCCTAACCAACGATCTCGTCCGCCTGAAAAACGAACTGCAACAGGCAAAATCCGCCGGCTATGAGGCGGAGTCGCTGCGCCGCGAAAAGGCGGAACTCAAGACCTTGTGTGATGCCCAGGTGGTGGAACTCGCCACCCTCAAACAGCAACTCGCCGCAGTGGGCGAACTGGCGTCCAAGGAAGACATGGAGAGCCTCCAGCGCCGCTACGAGGAAACCCTCCGCGCCAAGGAGTTCTTTGAATCCCGCACCAAGGAACTCGAAGGCGAACTCGGCAAGGCCCGCCTCTTTGCCAGATCGGAAAACGAATTGCTGCCCGCTGCCGTCAAGCTTTTCAGCACGCTCCGCAAGTTGGAAAACCAGAGCGAGGCGGACATTAAGAAGGCCTACAGCCAGATCGGGGTGGACCTCGGGGCCAACGTGGTCAATACCCTGACCTTTGCCACCGGCTCCGCCAAAATGGCCACTGCGGACGAAGGTCCCGTCCGGCAACTGGTCGATAACGTGCCGGATGGTGACCTGTTGCTGGTGATCGGCTATGCCTCGGAAACCGGCAATGTGGATGGCAATCGCACCCTCTCCTCGGATCGTGCCACCGCCGTGGCGGAGCTGCTTACCAGCGTCAAGCGTCCGGGCCAACAGGTCCAAGCGGTGTATCTGGGCCAGACGGATCGCTTCAGCAGCCGCTTCCCGGAACGCAACCAGCTTTGTGAAGTCTGGCAAATCCACAAGCAATGATAGACTGGCGGCTGCCGGTCGTGAGGCCCAGGCCCACCGCACCGGAAATCTCCTCAATCTCCTCAAATCGAGCCACTCACGGCAATCCCGCCTTGAAATGCTGGAATCCATCTGCATCCTCCCGTCCGCCCATGGCCGAGCCAGCATTCCAATCACTCCCCGGATTCCGCGATTTCATTCCCCGTGAATGCGCGATCCGCAATTATTTGTTTGAGACGTGGCGGGCGGTGGCCCGGCGCTGCGGCTACTCCGAGTACGAAACGCCCATCCTGGAGGACACCGCACTGTACCTCAAGAAATCCGGCGGTGAACTCTCGGCCCAGTTGTTCTGCTTTGAGGATCAGGGCGGTCGCGATGTCGCGCTGCGCCCGGAGGTGACCGCCTCGCTCGCCCGCCTCGTCGCCCAGCACCAGCGGGATTTTCCCAAACCCATCAAATGGTTCGAGATCGGCCAATGTTTCCGCTACGAAAAACCCCAAAAAGGTCGCGGGCGCGAATTCTACCAGTTCAACGTCGATATCCTCGGGGAAGCCGGCCCGGCGGCCGATGCCGAACTCATCGCCCTGGCCATCGAGACGATGCTCGCCTTCGGCTTCGTCGCCGGCGACTTCGTCATCCGCGTGTCGGATCGCAAGGCGTGGCTTGACTTCGCCGCCCGCCACGGCCTCGCGGAGGAAAGCATCCCGGATTTCCTCAACATCATCGACAAGCTCGAGCGAACCCCGCCCGAGCTGCTCAAGACCCGGCTGGCGGCCTATGGTCTCAGCCCGGAAGCCGTCCGCGACTTCATCGCCAATCCCAACCATGCCTCGACCGCCTATCAAGCGATTCGCGCCGATCTGACGGCCCGCGGGTTGGCGGACTGCGTGCAACTGGATCTCTCGATCGTGCGCGGCCTGGCCTATTACACGGGGGTGGTGTTTGAGGTTTTCGATGCGAAAAAATCAATGCGAGCGGTGGCTGGTGGCGGCCGCTACGACACGCTGGTGGCGACCCTTTCCGACGGTGCCACCGAGTTGCCGGCCACCGGCTTTGCCATGGGCGACCATGTGATTCGCAACCTCATTGAGGAAACCACCCACGCGGCGATGCAGATGGAAGTCTGGCTGCAACGCAATGCCGCCGCCTGTGACGTGTTTGTGGTGGTCGCCGACGAAAGCCAGCGGCCTGTTGCGCTGCGTCTGGTCACCGAGCTGCGGCGGGCCGGGATTGCCGCCGATCTGCCCCTGACCCCGGCCAAGGTTGCCAGGCAGTTCCAGAGCGCCGCCCGCTCACGCGCCCGCTTCGCCCTGCTCGTTGGCACGGAATACCCCGCACTCAAGCTCAAGATCCTCGCCAGCCGCGCCGAAGAAGCCGGCCATGCCGCCACCCTCATCCCCTGGCTCACCGAGCGCCTCCAACAACCCGACGGACCATTGCTGGCATGAATTTACAGCCAAGATCAACCGGCTCCCCTGCTCCTGATAACCGCTAACCGATAACCTCTAACCGATAACCGATACCCCCCACCCCATGCGTACCCACCACTGCAACGAACTCCGCGAAGCCAACATCGGCCAAACCGTCACCCTCATCGGTTGGGTGAATTCCGCCCGCGACCACGGCGGCGTCATCTTCATCGACCTGCGTGATCGCGAGGGCCTCACCCAGTGCGTGTTCCGGCCGGAGGAAAACCCGGAGGTCGCCCTGCAATCCCACACGCTGCGCGAGGAGGACGTCGTGCAAGTGACGGGCCGCGTGGTGGCCCGCCTCGACGGCTCTGGCAACGCGAAAATGCCCACCGGCGCCATCGAGATTGTCGGCGCCGCCCTGCGGATCGTCAACAAGGCCGACGTGCTCCCGTTCCAACTCGACAAGGAACTTTCCAACGAAGACCTGCGGATGAAATACCGCTATCTGGACCTGCGCCGTGCCCGCATGGGCCGCAACCTCCGCCTGCGCCACACCATCACCTCGGCGGCACGCCGCTATCTGGATGAGGCCGGGTTTTACGAAGTGGAAACCCCGATTCTATCCAATCCCACGCCCGAAGGCGCCCGCGACTTCCTGGTCCCCTCCCGCCTCAACCCCGGCCGCTTTTACGCCTTGCCGCAGGCACCCCAACAATACAAACAACTCCTGATGGTGGCGGGCTTGGAAAAGTACTTCCAGATCGCCCGTTGTTTCCGCGACGAGGACCTGCGTGCCGACCGCCAGCCGGAGTTCACCCAGATTGACATCGAAGCCAGCTTCATCGGCCAGGATGACATCATCAAGATTGTGGAAGGCTTGCTGGTGGCAATGTTCAAGGCCGGGCTCGGGGTGGATGTGCCTAACAATTTTCCCCAACTGACCTATCGCGAAGCCATGGACACCTATGGCTCCGACAAGCCGGACACCCGCTACGGCATGAAGATCATTGATCTGGCGGACCTTTTCGCCAGCACCGGGTTCAAGATTTTCCGCGCCACCCTGGATGGCGGCGGAGTGGTCCGGGCGCTCAATGCCAAGGGCTTCGCCGGCCTCACCACTGGCCAGATGAACCGCCTCAACGAAATCGCCATCCAGGCCGGACTGCCTGTCAAGACCCTCGCCTTCATCAAATGCGAAGGCGGCGAATACAAAAGCCCGCTCTGGAAATTCTTCACCGAGGCGGAGCAAGCCGCGCTCATTGCCAAGCTCGCCATCGCCGAAGGCGACCTCGTCTTCTTTGGGGCCGGGGCGCTCGATACCGTCTGCACGATTCTCGGGCGCGTTCGTTCCGAGATTGCCACCATGATGGAACTCACCAAGGACTCCACGGCTTTCAACTTCCTCTGGGTGGTCGATTTCCCGCTGCTTGCGCACGACGAGGAAACCGGCGGCTGGGGTGCCGTGCATCACCCCTTCACCCGCCCCAACCCCGATGACCTCGCCCTGCTCGAGGCAGGTGACTATGCCAAGGTCCGCGCCGTTGCCTACGACGTCGTCCTCAATGGCTACGAACTCGGCGGCGGCTCTATCCGAATCCACGAAAAGGACCTCCAGGCCCAGATGTTCCAAGTCCTCGGCGTCGGCCCGGAGGAACAACAGATCAAATTCGGCCATCTGTTGGATGCCTTCCGTTTCGGGGCTCCGCCGCATGGCGGCCTGGCCCTCGGTCTGGATCGGATCGCCATGTTGATCGCCGGCGAAGAGAGCATCCGCGAGGTCATCGCCTTCCCGAAAAACAACAAGGGTGCCGACCTCATGTCTCACAGCCCGTGCCACATCGAAACCAAGCTCCAGCGCGAAGTGTACATCCAATCAACCTGGAAAAACCCGCAACACGCCGCCACCACAGCCGCCGCCCCCGCACCGCAAAGCTAACCGGCACGACCCATCCAACCCGCACCACCAAGCTCAGGCCAACCCTGTCAATTGTTAGGCCAGGGCTAACTGGTGGCAGGGCGGAATCATGTGTGCGGAGCGTGGCTAACGGATGCACTGCGGACTCGGTTCAGTGGGACGATGGAGCGCAAGGAAGAGCGCCTTGGGAAACTGGCGGCCGGCTTGTTGGTCCCGTTCCTTGCCTGCTCCCGCCAACCGCGTGGCGCACACCCGGTGAAGCGGCGAAACACACTTGAGAAATAGGCACTCGAAGCAAAGCCGCAATCCAGGGCGATGGCGGTGATGCTGCGTTGGCTTCCCGTCAACAGGTGCTTGGCTTGTTCCACCCGCAATTGCTGGAGATAGGCCATGGGGGCGAGGTTGGTGAGCTTGCGGCAATGATGGGCGAAGCGCGTGCGTTTGAGCCCGGCCTGCGTCGCCATCGTTTCCAGCGTCCATGGTTCATCCAGTTCGTGGTGCAGCCGCTCGAGAAACATCGCCACGCTGCGCTCACCGAAGGTCAGCGACGCCCGGCGTGGCGGATTTTGCGTGCGCAACAGCTCGAGCACGCAAACCAGCAACTCGTTGATGAGCAGAGCCAGCCGGGAAGTGGGGGGAGTTCCGGCTTGGGCGGACTCCACCAAGTGGCCGAGCGCGGCGAAGCACCTGCCAATCTCGGGCGTACCCGGCCAGACCGGGTGCTCGTTCTCCCGCAACAGGGCTGTTAGATCCTTGAGGTCGTCTTTCGACAAAACCAACCACGGCGGCCAGCTCCATGCCTGATGCGGCTGGCGCACCCCGACGTCCAGGATCAACCAATAGAGGCGGCTGGCGGCGACCTTCGGGTCACCGACGCTGTGCGGTTGCCATGGGCGGGTGATGGTGAGCTGGCCGGGAGCCAGGGGATGAGCGCGTCCGTCCACGACAAACCCGAGGTGGCCGTTGCCGAGATAGGTGATTTCAAGACCCTCGTTGCGGTGTTCCCCGAGGCCCCAGATCTGATCGTGCGCGGCGTCCCAGTAACCGATGCTGCACACCTGCGGCAGCACCTTGCCGGGCAACGGCCCGCCGGGATAGGCCCCGCGGGCCAAGGCCACCAGCCGCACTGCGCCCGCCGCTGCGGCGGCCACCAGCGGCGCACAGGTATCCGCCCGGTACTTCGTGCCGGTGGCGTGAAAAACGGGTGTGCGCCGCTGCATGTTGCAAAATTTACCACTGGCCGCACCTGAAAGACAAACCTTTTGTGAGCCGCCATAGTCTTTGTTTCTGCCACCGGCAGTCAGCATCCACCGGCAGTCAGCATCCTCACCAACCAACGGGCAAACGTCATGGGAAACATCAAGATCGGCATCAACCTCGAATTTGTACGGCACGAAGACAAGCCCTTCGAGTGGGGCGTGAACAAGGCGGCGGAACTCGGCTACGAATACGTGGAGCCCATGCTGCACTGGGGCCGCGAACTGCTCAGCGAGGCGGGCTATTTCCACAGCGTCTCGATGCTCGATGACCCGCTGCGCATCAGCCGCGCCTGCCAGGCCGCCGGCGTGAAGCTCTCCGGGTTCTCCGCCCACACTCCCCTGTGCAAGCCGGAAATCAGCACCGAGTATCTCAAGCAGGCGATCCGCTTCGCCGCTGAATGCGGAGCCCCGGTGGTCAATACCGACGAAGGCCCGAAACCCGGCTGGACCACGGCGGACGAGGACCATGTGTTGATGCGCTACGTCCTGATGGAGGCCGCCAAGGTGGCCGAACCGCGCGGCATCCTGTTAGGGATCGAGCCGCACCAGCAATACTCCAAGCACCCCGACGGCCTCGATCGCATCCATGCCTTGGTGGCTTCGCCCGCCATCGGCATCAACTTCGATACCGGCAACAGCTATCTGTGCGGCCATGATCCCTATGTCTGGTTGGAACGGGTGGCCGACCGTCTCGTCCACCTCCACGCCAAGGACATTTCCATCAACCAGTCCGCGGCGGAACGCGGGCAGGTCACCGGCACCCCGGTGGGTTGCGCTTGCGGGGAGGGCGTCATCGACTGGGCACGCGTCATCGCCATTTGTAAGAAATGCTCCCGCGACATCGTGTTGTCCGTCGAGTGCGGCACCGTGCCGCAAGCCGCCACCAGCATCGCCCATCTGCGCAAGCTGCTCTGATTGATAGAAAAAACACCGTCATGAAACTCCCCCTTTGTTGTCCGTTGGCCCTTGCCATGATGGCGGTGGGTTTGGCCGCCGAGGCCCCGCCGCATTGGAACGCCCTGCCCGCCCAGCCCGCGCTGGTCCCCCTGGGTGTGCCGGATGGGCCGCAGGTCGCCATCTGGCAAGGGGCTGCCAATCCAAACAAGCCGTACATCGCCCAGCTCTTCGCGCCGGGGGACAAGCCCGTCCCGTTGCTTGATGATTCGCCGCCGGACCATTTCCATCACCATGCCCTGATGTTCGCCATCGGCGTGGACGGCACGGATTTCTGGGCCGAAAAAGACCTCAAGAACGCCGGCCGCCAGGAGGTGGCGGAATCCATTCTAACGACGACGGGGGATTGCGTCACCCAACGCCTGCGCTGGCTCGCGACGGACGGCACCCGCTTGCTCGATGAAACCCGCGTGGTGCGGGTCCGCGCCACCGGCAAGGGCGCGGAGGCCGTGCATTGGCTTGACTGGGAATCGACGATCTCGCCGGCGGCCGGTCGTGAGTCGGTGAAACTCTTTGGCAGCCATTACTTCGGGCTCGGCATGCGGTTCCTGCCGGCGTGGGCTAACAAGGTGACCTTCCTGTGGGCGGACTCCGCCGGGCAGAAGGTGGTGAGCGGCGATGAGAAGGTCACTCCCGGCGCGTGGGGAGCGGCGCGCTGTGAGATCGACGGGCGCCCGGTCACCGTGCTGATGATCGACCACCCGGCCAATTCGCGGGCCGCCAAGTGGTTCACGATGGGCACACCGTTTTGCTATCTGTCTGCCGCGTTGGGTCTCGACACGCAACCCGCTACGCTCGCCAAGGGCGAACGCTGGACCTTGCGTTACGGCCTCGCCGTGGTCAGCGGCCCGGCCGACGCGGCCCGGCTGACCAAGCTCGCCGACGAATGGAAAACCGCCACCCCGTTTCCAACCAAAGACAATCCAACCCCTGCCAAACCATGAACACCCCAACCAACCACCCCGAGTCAGTCCCCACCGTTTCGCGGCGCCGCTTTCTCCAGCGTGTCGCCGGAGCCAGCACGGTTTTCGCCGTGCCCAACATCATGACCGGCCCGCTGTTTGGTGCCGCGGCGCCTAGCAACCGGGTCACTGTCGGCCAGATCGGCTGCGGCAACATCGGCAGCAACTATCACATTCCCATCATCAGCCAGATGGCCGACGTGCGGATTATCGCCGTGGCGGATGCCTATAAGAGTCGGCGCGAGGCTGCGGCCGCCAAGCTGAACACCCAGTATGGCGACGGCACCGTTAAGGCATACGCCGATTTCCGGGAAATCCTCGCCCGCCCGGACGTGGATGCCGTCATCATTGGCGCCCATGACCACTGGCACACGCCGATGTCGATTGCGGCCGCCAAGGCCGGCAAGGACGTGTACTGCCAAAAGCCCTTGGCACTGGATTTCAGTCTCACCGGAATCCTCCGCAAGGCGGTCAAGGACAACAAGCGGATTTTCCAGTTCGGGACCCAATACCGATCGCAGGGGCCCAATGGCCGGTATCGGCGGATGGTCCAGTTGGTCCGGAATGGTTATATCGGCAAACTCGAACGGATCGACCTCTGGTGCCGCGACGTGTCGTTCAACGAGGGCAGTTATCACGTCAAGCCCTTCGGCTCGACCACCGAAGCGCCGGTGCCGCCGGATCTCGACTTCGACGCCTGGATGGGGCCATCGGAAATGGTGCCCTACACCGTGGACCGCGCCACCGAGTGGGGCGGTTACCATTGTCCGGAAACCTCGTTAGGCTTCCTCGCCGGCTGCGGCATTCACGAACTGGGACTCGCGCAGTGGGCTAACAAGGCCGACCACACCAGCCCCATCCGCTATGCCGGAACCGGCGTGGTGCCCACCGAAGGCATCTTCCGCACGCTGGCGCAGTGGGATGTGACGTGTGACTACGCCAACGGCGTGAAACTGCGCTTCATGGATAGCCGGACCGCCAAGGAGGCAGTGGCCGCCAAGCTCCCGCGGGCCTGGGAACATGGCGATGGCGTCATCTTCCATGGCAGCGAGGGCTGGATCAGCGACGCCATGGGCTTCTGCGCCAGCAACCAAACGCTGTGGAAGGCGGAATTCAAGCCAACAGACGAGCAGTTGATGATCTCACCCGAACACAACCGGAACTTCATCGATTGCGTCAAGTCCCGCCAGGAGACCATCTGCCCGGTCGAAATGGGCATCCGCTGCGATACGATCTGCCACCTGTCTAACATCGCGGCCAGAACCGGCCGGGCGATTGAGTGGAACCCCGAACAGGAAGCGATCGTGGGCGACGCCGATGCGGCGAAGATGCTGACTCGGCCGTCGCGGCAAAAATGGCGGGTCTGGTAAACAACCGGTTGCCACAGGGCGGTTCATCGGCTGACGATGGGCGCGGCAATTTCGGGCTGGCGCGGCAAGTGAATTCTGGCAAGTTGAAATACTGCCGGAATTTGCCCGTATCGTCTTTCCCCCATGCACCCGCCCCAATCCTCGACGACCCTGCGCCTATCGGTGATGATGTTCCTGCAATTTTTCATTTGGGGGGCGTGGTTTGTTAGCTTGGGGGCCTGTCTCGACAGCAACGGACTCGCATCGATCATCGGCGCGGCGTATGGCAGCGCGCCGATCGCGGCGATAATCGCACCCTTGTTTCTGGGTTTGGTGGCGGATCGGTTGTTCCCGTCCGAGAGGGTGATGGGCGTGTTGTTGCTACTCGGTGGGGTCGCCATGTTGGCGGTTCCCGGCTTTGCGAGCAAGGGGGATGCCGGCATGGTCAAGAACCTCTTCATCGTCCACATGCTGTGTTACATGCCCACCCTTGGCCTCGGCAACTCCATCGCCTTCGCCAACATCAGCGATCAAAGCAAATTCCCCGCGCTGCGCGTGTGGGGGACGATCGGTTGGATTGCCGCCGGCCTCATCGTCGGCTTCCTGGGTTGGTCAACCAGTTTGAATATCTTCACGCTGGCGGGTGCCGCGTCCCTGATCCTGGGCGTGTTTGCCTTCGCGCTCCCTGGCACGCCACCGCCGGCCAAGGGTCAGCCGCTCAAGTGGAGTTCGCTGTTCATGCTGGATGCGTTCAAGATGCTCGCGCGGCCGGCGTTTCTGGTGTTCATCGTCTGCTCGATCCTGGTCTGCATTCCGCTCGCCTTCTACTTCAGCACGACTTCGATCTTCCTCTCCGACATGGGCTTCAGACAGCCCGCTTCCTCGATGTCCATCGGCCAGATGTCGGAGATCATCTTCATGCTGTTGATCCCCGCGTTTTTCCGCAGACTGGGCGTGAAATGGATGATCCTCATTGGCATGGGGGCCTGGGTGCTGCGCTACGCGCTGTTTGCCTTCGGCGCTCCCGATCAATCCGTATGGATGCTGTTCGTGGCGATCGCGCTGCATGGCATTTGCTATGACTTCTTCTTCGTCACCGGGTTCATCTACGCCGACAAGGCGGCGCCGGTCACGGTGCGCAGCCAGGTGCAGTCGATGCTGGTCTTTTTCACCCAGGGGGTGGGTATGTATGTCGGCTACCGGATCGCCGACGCACTCATGCAAGCCAAGGTGGGCGGGCATGCCGAACTGGCCGCCGCGATCACCGGGGGGCGGGGTGCCGAGAGCCTGACCTTTGTCGCGCAACTCGGGCAGATGTTTTCGGTCGGGTTGCCGAAGGTGGATGCCGCCCTGCTGGCCACCGCCTCCGCCCAGTGGCAGACCTTCTGGCTGATCCCTGCGGGCATGGCTGCGGCCATCGCCGGCCTGTTCTTCATCGCCTTCTGGGACCGCAGCGCCGACGGCGGCAAGTGACGCCCGTGGCATGACCTCCCGGATTTTCTCCCAAGGCGGCAACCCTGCCCATCGTAAGCCACCCGAAATCCCGACAAGCTGCCATCCTTGACCGGATCTTTCGCGAATGTTGGCACCCATGTTCGGCTGGTTGTTGCAGATCCGTTCCCAGGCCCGTTGCGTTCGTGTGGCATTTGCGCGGCAAGCCCCAGAGCCACAGCGGTTGGACATTCTTTCTCAGATACTATGAACATTCGCTGTGCCAGCCATCTGCCACCGCGCCGCCATGGGCCCGCTTCGCCCGAATGTCTTCGCGGTCGTCCGCAACTTCCTTCGCTGTGGCGACCGTGGCTGCGGCGTCCCGCCGCAGGCCGTCTCCGGGGCGTCTCGCCCCGTGAGTTCAAATGCCGCCGGCCACCTCTGCCCCGCCTGCCACCAGCGCCGCGCCCGCCAGACCGCCGGCTGGATCGCCTCCGGCGTCTGCCACGAAGTCCCCCACCGCCAGCTCGTCTTCACCATCCCCAAAATCCTGAACGGTATCTTCCGCAAGCGTCGCAACCTCCTCCACCTCCTGTTCAAAACGGCGACCAACACCTTGCTGGAAGCCTTCCGCGCCCGTCTCAACCTACCCGATGACGAGCCACCGGACCGCTGGGACCAGCGCCCCCACCCCGCCTGGCATCCGGTCGAAATCCCCTTGGACGACGAGCGTACGCTGGTGCTCGAAGCCACCTACAACCCGGCTGCACAACTCGGATGATTAAAACCTCGCCGCCGAGAACATTCAAGCGATTCGCAGAATTTTCTCGCCAAAGCGGTTCGGAGAGCTATTTTCGCGCTCGATAGAATTTCCCATGAATCCCCTACAATGCCCGATTGCTGCCATGATCCAGCCGGACCACTGCCTTGGAAGGCTCCGTTGCTGCGTTTTTCCCGCCGCTCCGACCCCCTGTTCCCCGCTCTGCGAGCCCCGCTTTCGCTCTCTCAAGCACGCCACCCAGGAAAGCAATTTCTTAGCGGGCGGGCGGATGAATTCGAGGCCATGGTGGCACGGAGAGGCCGATCTGCCGCCGAACTAAGTCGGCTAGGCGCTGGCCTGTTCTAAAGAACTTCTTTTTCCCGCCCTCCGGTCCGGCCACCGGGTCATTCAACGGCCTTCATCCCCCAAGCAAATTCTAGCAGTCATGTCATTCCTCACCCGCCTCCCCGCCGCCCTGGCCGGCAAGACCACCGTCCCGCCGCCGCCAGTCCCGCTGCCAGTCCCGCAACTCCCCGCCTCTGACGTGATGGAAGCGCGGGACGGCAGCATCCTTGTGAGAATTCCCGCCGGGGAGTTCGAGATGGGCGACGGGAAGGATCCTGACTGTCCCAAGCACAAGGTTGAGCTCAGCGAGTACTGGATGGGGGTGTATTGCGTGACGAACCGGCAGTACGGGAAGTTTGTGAGCGAGACGAGGCACCGCGTGCCGGACAAAGCGGACCTCGGAGAAGCCGTGTGGAAGAACGGTCAATGTCCTGCGGAGAAACTGGATCATCCGGTGGTGTGTGTGTCCTGGGATGATGGTGCGGCCTACGCGAAATGGGCGGGTTTGAGTTTGCCGACGGAGGCGCAGTGGGAGAAGGCGGCGAGAGGTCCGGGAGGATTGATCTATCCGTGGGGGAACGAATGGGATCAACACAAATGCCGGAATCACACTAACAGAGGCAACGACATGACCGCGACGGTTTGGGAATACCCTAACGGAACCAGCGGTTATGGGACTATGCAACAGAGCGGCAACGTCTGGGAGTGGTGCGCGGATTGGTATGAGGATAACTATTACGAGAAGGGTCCGGCGAAGGATCCCGGTGGTCCGCAGGCAGGCTCGTTCCGGGTGCTCCGGGGCGGGAGCTGGCGCCTCGGCGTCGCGTCGCACTTCCGGGGGGCGTCCCGCCGCAGGGGCGTCCCCGCCGACCGCTTCGTCGTCCAGGGTTTGCGTCTCGTGAGGAATAGTCCATGAAAGTCCTTGCCTCCATCACTCAACCAAACCCTCTTCGGGCCTGCCGGCAGGCGGCCTTCTTCGGGGGAGTTGTGCCCTTGCCGGGAAAAGCCGCTGGCGAGCGGTCTGCGTGGGCGGTAGCCCGGCCCGGCAGGCCCAGCAGACCGTTTGCGCTCTGCAAGTCCGGTCCGTCGCCATCACCGCCGCAGGCGGTCGCGATTTTTTTTTGACGGAATGATGGAAGACAATACGATGGAGACTCAATGCTTTGAGATTTAACCAATAGAAAAATGATGCTTCCCTCTTGACGGGGCTGCTACAATGGCGGGTACATGCCGAAAGTTTGGGATGGCTACTGGGGCAGGACCAGGGGCACTCCAGAGGACGATATCCCGTTTGTGGAGGAGAACGCCATCATCCGCTCGGCTGATCCCGAGCGGGGAATCGGTGCCGACGACCGCGCCGGCCTGGCCATTCTCTGGCTGCTGCGGGAGCTAGGTCATTCACTCATGGTCACCGACCTTGAAGAGCCCGGACGATTGGGCAGCACCCGCCTGCGCGAGTATGAGCCGGAAATCCTGGCGCAAATCAACTGTGATCATGCCTTCGCCATCCAATTCGACCGCCGCAACAGTGGCGATTTCAAATCATGGCCTGAGGGCCTTACCGTAAAAGGAAACCTATATCTCCCTTCCATGCCGGGGCGCTTTGTGCCCTTGGAGGTTTCTCTCCGGGAGGTGGCGGCGGCTGGCGTGACCAACGACTTATGCCTGGTCTCCGATGAGGAGATTGCCAGAAGATCGCCCGGCTACCTTGCGGCGATTCAGCGGGGAGACCTCCCGTTTAAGCTCTGGCTGGCGATTTGATATCCCCAACTACAGGGAGCCCGGGAATGTTGCAGACCTGGAGTTGATGTTGGAGCGCATTCGGGAGCGTTTGGACGCGGGTGAACTTCTTTTCCCCGCTCTGCGAGCCCCGCTTGCGCTCTCTCATGCGTGCCACCCAGGAAAGCAATTTCTTAGCAGGCATGAAAATAGTCATTGACTCGGGGGCTACTGCGCGGTAATAGCAAATCACCAACCATGAAACATCTCATCCCTTCCCTCGGGCTGGCCGTTTTGGCCGGCGTTTCGCTCGTCACTCCGGCACGGGCCGTGGTATCCATCGCCGATGTGCCCGTCGGCAATCCCGGCAACGCGGCGGACGGCACCGGCTACGGCGCGGTGGGCTACGCCTATCAGATTGCTAAGAACGAGACGACCATCGGCCAATACGCGGATTTCCTCAACGCGGTGGCGAAGTCGGATCCCTACGCGCTCTACAACCCGAACATGGCATCCCGGACCTTCATCGCGGGGATTTCCCGCAGCGGCAGCGCCGGAAGCTACTCGTATGCCGTCATCGGCAGCAGCGGCAACAAGCCGATCACCTACGTAAGCTGGTTTGACGCCGCCCGCTTCTGCAACTGGCTGCACAATGGCCAGGGCAGCGGCGACACCGAGACGGGTGCCTACAACCTGGTCGGGGCGAGTGCGGGAATCATCCTCAAGGAGGCGGCGGCCAAGGTCTGGATTCCCAGTGAGAACGAGTGGTATAAGGCGGCGTATTACGATCCGACCAAGGGCGGCAGCAACTATTGGCTGTATCCGACCCAAAGCGACACCCTGGCCGGCAACACGGTCGGGATGGCGCACTCGGCGAATTATAGAGATGGCGATTACGTCGGCTATCCGGGCATGGCACTAACGGATGGCGGGGCTTATGGCGCGAATTCCGCGAGCCACTACGGCACCAACGATCAGGGCGGAAACGTGTGGGAGTGGAACGACGCTGTCAGGTCCGGTTCGTCACGCGGGCTGCGTGGGGGCTCCTGGAGCGGCAGCGTCCTCGACCTGGCCTCCTCGTTCCGCAACGGCGGCGGCCCGTCGTTCGAGTCCGACTTCGTCGGCTTCCGGGTTGCCAGTGTCCCTGAACCAAGCTGCCTGGTCCTGACGCTGCTCGCCAGCGGGATGTTGGTGACGCGCCGCAAACGCTGACTCTTCCCTTTGATTCTTGATCCCTTTGTCCTTCCGAGCAACTTCACCGGTGAGGTTTCCTCCGGTTCTTTCGGGAGTCGGGAGCTTGTGTCACCGAGAATCTTGAAGAGGTTGAACCACGCCTCGCCAAAGCATCCGTTGATGCTATGGCGGATGGATGGGTCAGCGCTGTTGGAAGACAGGCCGGCCAAGGCATCGAGTTCGCCCTTGAGGCACGTGAGCCAAGTTGATCGAAAAACGAATGGAATCGGGAATGCCCGGCGTATGCAACCCGCGCCACGGAAGCACCCGGCCCGGCATCCGGCTGTGGGCTATCCGCGATGCGCCCGCCCGTTCCTGCCATGACCCGACCCGAATCCCCCAATCCCGGTTCCTCACCCATGAATTCATCCCTTCGTTCCTCGTTCCGGCCCATCCTCGCTGGCGCATGGCTGGTCGCCGGCTTGCCGGGGCCGGCGGCGGATCTGCCGCAACTTGGCGAACGCTTCACCCGCAGTTTGAACCACCGAAGCAATCATGAATGAGTTAAAAGTCCGCTTTCCCGAACTCCAGTTGAGTGCCCCCGAGGCCCGGGTGTTGGGCAGCCTGCTGGAAAAGGAGGCGACCACACCGGCGTACTATCCGCTCACGCTCAACAGCCTGCAAGCCGCGTGCAACCAGAGTTCGAACCGCCATCCGGTGATGCAGCTTGAAGAGAGCGCCATCGACAAGGCCTTGGTTGGTTTGAGACTCAAGGGACTGGTGGTCCAACTCCAGGTCGCCGGTGCGCGCTCCCTGAAATACAAACACATCCTCCCGCAGATGCTGGAACTCGACGCGGCACAGAGCGCCATCCTCACGGTGCTGCTCCTGCGCGGCACCCAGACTGCGGGAGAACTCAAACAACGCTGCGAGCGCATGCATGATTTTCCCTCCCTCGAGGAGGTCGAGGAAGCGCTGCAACGGCTCATCGGGCATCCGCACGGTCCGCTCGCGGTGAAACATCCGTCAGGCAGCGGCAGGCGCGTGGAAACCTACGCCCATCTGCTGGGCGGCGCGCCGATTAGCGATGGCAACCCGGCCGCAGAAGCCGCCACGAGCATCGTTGATCTCGAGGATGAGCAGGTTTGGCGCAGCCGCATGGAGCGGAAAATTCAGGACCTTCAGGCAAGCGTCGAGGAACTCACCGCCATGATGCATCATCTCCGCTCGGAGTTGGGCGCATTTTGAACAATCACATTTGTTTATCTAACACCCTGTTCATGCCGACGGCCTGCCGCCGCGCCGCCGCCATGCCGCTGTGATCGCTCCCAGCATCAGCAGCCCCGCACTTCCCGGTTCCGGGATGCCGGTGGTTTGCCAAATCCAATCCTTGTAGGGATCGACCAAGACGCCGCCGCCGAGGTCCCCGAAGCGCCCGCCGTATCCTTCCGTGAACGTGTTGATGCCGACGAGTTCCCAGCCCGCCGTGGTTTTCCTGAGCGCCGCGCCACCCGAGTCGCCCGGCCCGATCATCGTCTCGATGTCGTTGCCAAGGCTGCCGCCGGGAAAGCCGGTGGTGCTCGGCGCATCAAAATCATAGCGGAAAATTTCTGCCAGACCGGAGCCTTCGTCATCGGGTTGGAAACTGTCGATGAGGTTGGCACCAAACCGGCGCTCAGTTAGACTGGCGGACGTGGTATAGCCATAGCTCCCATAGCCGGAGCGCCCGAAGCCGACCAGCGTGATGACCTCGCCAAGACCGACACCACTTCCAAGCGTCGGAAAGCCCACGCCAACGGGTAGCGGCGAGGCCAGGTGGAGCAGCGCCAGATCATCGTTCACCGCCGGCTGGGCGAAACCCGTGAAACCGGGCGGCGTGAACGCCTGCGCCACGCCAAAGGCACCATAGCCCGGCAGATGAAACGTCCCGCTCCACCCGGCATCGGGCAGCCCGTCGTCATTCACATCCACGTTATGCCCGGCGGTGAGCACCCAGTCGCGCGACAAGGCCACCGCCGAGCCTTTGTAGCTCCCACCGCCACCGGCAATCGCCAGCGCCCCGACGAAAGCAAACTCCCCCGCCGTGTCCAACCGCCCGCTCGGGGTATCGGCCGGCAGATCCGTTTCCCCGCCGGCGAGAATGGTGGCGGTGACGGCGGCGTTAACACGGCTTGCATGAGACAAGAGTAGGCACAACCAGATCCATTGTATCCTGCGAATCCTGTTGGTTTCGGAGCGCCCTGCCGAGAAGCTCATGATTCTCCGGACAATGTTAGAAATTCCTTCCGAGTTGTTTTCGCCAGCCGGAATCCAGCTTGCTCCAAGCGCACTGGCGAAGTGTTACAAACCACCTCAGGCATTCGCAAATTCCTCCCGCAGTTCGTCCTGAGTCTGGCGGAACACCGGGACTCCGAAACTTCCCAATCGCTCCATGAACACCGGCTTCGGCAGTCCTGCCAGTTCCGCCGCCGCACCGCTTGAAAGCTTGCCGCTTTCAAACCACTGCACCGCCGCCGCCAATAACAACGCCTCCCCTAGCCGTTCCGGGCTCAGACCCAAAGCGACAGTCGTGTTCTCCGGCACCTGAACCAACACTTGCGTCATGGGGAGAAGCTACCTTCGATCATCATCAGGTCAAGGGTCTTTCCACAGTGCGGACGCATCACGGGGAATTTCAAACGCCTGCTCCTCGCCCTCCTCCATCGCCAGCGCCTCCAACAGCCCTCCTCGTGAATGTCCTTCCGCCGCCAGTTCCTTGTGCAGCACCCCTGCAATCCAGCCCGAAAGGGACAGTCCCCGGTCCACCGCCCGGTGCCGCGCATCCCGGCACAGCTCATCCTCGATCTTGATGGTCACCTTCATTGCGCGGCACGATTGGACGATTGCACGGATGAATCAAGCGGTTTCTCCGGAAACTCCCTTCATTGCCTGAGTTCTTTGAAATCCGCAGGCAAACCCACAAACACATGCTTGCCGATCCGCGACACTTGGACCTCGGTCCACTCGAGCAACCTGGTGGACCGGGCCGGAGCCCTGAGCTTGGCACGCCCCAGGCCAAGGACCGCAAGGTTGGTTTCTTCCCAGAGCCGCTCGATTTCAACCGGTGCCGGCGTGAACGGATTGAGCTGTTCCTGCTTGGCAAATGAAAGTTGCGCTTCGATGTTTGCGCGACGCTCCCGCAAGGCCGCCGCCCCTGTCGCACCGGTGCCGATCAAATCCATTTCCAAGGCATGAGCCACCCAAAGCCCGTCTTCGGGGTAGATGACGGCGCGGTGTCGGAGTGTTTGCATGGCCCTGCGGCTGCAACGGCCCATGAGAATGCCCCTGCGCCGCGTTCTTCTGGCACTTGCCTGATGCCGCGCCGACGCACCGCCCATGCGGGCGGAAAAGTGGGCGGCCCGAGGCCGGGCCGCCCTACCGTTGCCCGGGGCGTGGCGGCCTCGCCGCGCCCTGACTGACCCTGCGGCTGCAACGGCCCATGAAAATGCCACCGCGTCGCGCTCTTCTGGCGCTTGCCTGATGCCGCGCCGACGCACCGCCCATGCGGGCGGAAAAGTGGGCGGCCCGAGGCCGGGCCGCCCTACCGCCGCAGCGGTAGGGCGTGGCGGCCGCTTGCCTCGCCATGGAGCCACTTTTCGGCGCAGTGTATTTGCCCAGGGCGATGAACTCAACGGTAAAATCGCGCTGCTCCGGCCAATGCCCGCGCCGGGCACGGAGGAAGGGCCTGCCCGAACCTCCACGGGAGCGCAAGATGATGAGGATTCAAAAGAAAAAACTTTCCGCTTTCCCACAGGCCGCTCATCCCGTATTGTCCAATCGAACCATGAACGCCATCGTCCCATTCCCGCCTACCACCCCTTTGTCGGCACCCCCCCGGCGTTCCGACAGTGGCCAGGCCGCCGGAGACTGCGAGCTGCCGCCTGGCTGCGACTCGATGCGGAGTTCAAGCCGTCCGAGGGCGCGGGGACTTGGAAGTTCTCCCGATTCGTCGGCTGTCCCCCCGCCGGAACCAGCGGGTGCGGGCGGTGAAACCGAGCGCCTAACGGCATCCGGGGACAGCATTCAGTCCCGCCGCCAGCCGCTCCGGCTTCAGCTCGCGTGGGCGCTGGCCGCCGCATCGCTTTATCTGCCAGCCGCAGCAGACCCCGTCGGCATGCCGTGGACCGGTCAACCGGGAATCACCGCAACCGTCGAGACGCTCAGCACCCGTGAGCGCCAGCGGACCTCGGATGAGGCGCGGTCGGCACGCGGCAAACCGATGCTGCGACCAGACCGGCGCGGGTTGCCGCAGGATCCCAAGGCGACGGAGGCGCCGCACAGCGGGTCCGGTCTGAAGGTGTCCGACCTCGCGCCGTTATCGCCGCAGATTGTGGGACCGAGCTTCACCGGTGCCACCTTGGCGGACTGCAACGCGTTTCCGCCGGACACGATGGGCACGGTCGGCCCCACCCAGTTCATCGTGGCGGTCAATGGGCGCATTCGCAGTTTCAACAAGACGACGGGCGTCGCGGACGGCGTGCTGAACCTGTCCATGGACACGTTTTTCAACTCGGTGATGACCCCGGTTGGGGGTGTGATCGTTGGCAATTTCACGAGTGACCCGCACATCCGCTACGACCGGCTCAGCGGGCGGTGGTTCGTCGTGATGATCGACGTGCCCTACACGAACCCCAGCCCGCTCACGACGGCCGCCAACCGGGTGATGATCGCCGTGAGCAGTGGGGCAACGATCACCGGACAGTCCTCGTTCACGTTCTTTCAGTTCCGACACGATGCGGTCGCCCCTGCCGGTGACACCGGAAATTTCGCGGATTACCCGACGCTTGGCATCGACAACAACGCGCTCTACATAGGTGACAACGTGTTCAATTCCGCCGGCACCGCATATACCGGCAGTTCGGGCTTTGTGGTACGCAAAAGCTCGATCCTCGGCGCGGGACCGCCAGTGGTGACAGCCTTCCGGGGATTGGTCCCGAACGGCAGCTCGGACGGACCCTACACGCCGCAAGGCGTGGACAATTACGACCCGGCTGCCACCGAGGGCTATTTCATCGGCATTTCCAGTATTACCAAGGGCCGCCTGGTCGTCCGCCGGGTCAGCACGCCCGGTGGCACGCCGACGATCTCGGCAAACATTCCGGTCACGGTGCCATCGACGGCGGCGCCCATCACCGTACCGCACCTCGGCAACACCGGCGGCACCAACGGCAACCTCGATCCGGTGGATGACCGGCTCTTCGCCGCGCACCTCCGCAACGGCCGACTCTGGACCGCGCACAACATCCAGGTCAGAAGCACCGGCGTGGCGAGTTCCAGAGGAGGGCGTAATGGCTCGCGCTGGTATGAACTTCAAAACCTGACCGGCACTCCGAGCGTGGTGCAGTCGGGGACGGTTTTCGATTCAGCCACCAGCAATCCGAAGTCGTTCTGGATTCCCACGATCATGGTCTCCGGCCAAGGCCATGCGGCGATGGGCTTCAGCACCGCAGGTGCCAACAACCGCGCCAATGCCGGAACGGTCGGACGCTTGTCCGGCGACACGCTCGGCACGATGCAGACGCCGGTCGAATACACGGCGAGCAGCACGGCTTACAATCCGGCGGGCGATCCGGGCGGCACGGGCGGCCGACGCTGGGGCGACTTTTCCTATACCAGCCTCGATCCAAACGACGACATGACGATGTGGACGATCCAGGAATTCTGCGACTCCGCCGACAGTTATGGGGTGCGCGTCGTCAAACTGAGCGCGCCGCCGCCTGCCACTCCCGCAGCGTGCAGCCCGCCGAGCGTCGCTGCCGGTCAAGCCGCTGTGGCGGTGACGGTCACCGGCACCCGGGTTGCGGGCTCCGGCTTTTTCGACCCCGGCGCGGGGTTTGCGAATCGGCTCGCGGGCGCGGTGAGCGGGGGGGTGGTGGTCAACAGCGTGACCTACACCAGCCCGACGTCGATCACCTTGATCCTGAACACCACGGATGCCACCGCTGGCGCCCACACGGTTGCGGTGACGAATCCCGACGGCCAGACGCTTGCAAGCGGCACGGGCATTCTTAATGTGATCGCAGTCGCCACGGTCGCCTCGCTCAACCTCGCCAACCCCACGCCGTCCAATGCCGGCACGACAAACTGGACTTTGGCCTTCAGTTCGGCTGTCACGGGGGTGGCTGCGGGCAACTTCTCGCTCTCCGGAACCGCCGCCACCGGTGCTTCGGTGGGAACGCCCGCCACCGGGGATGGCGGACTGACCTGGAACGTGCCGGTGACCACCGGCCCGTCGTCAGGGACACTGACACTCAGCCTCGCCAATGCCACCGGGCAAACCCCGACGGTCTCAACCACCTTGCCCTTTGCCGGACAGTCTTATGCGATGGACAAGACGACGCAGACACCCACGTTCATCGCCCCGGCAACGAACGCAATCACGGGCAGCCCGGTCGGCCTCGCTTTCTCCCTGCCCGAGGCTGCGCTCGGCACCTCGGTGCAGTTGCTCTGCAGCGGTGCCGCGAGCCGCACTCTAACGCTGGCCGCCACCCAGGAGACGAGCGGGGCCCACGGCTTCAGCTTCAACCCTGCAAGCCCAACGCTCACCACGGAGATCGCGAGCATCACCGGTGGCGCGAGTATCCCGGACGGCACCTATACCATCACTCTCAGCTATCAGGATCAGCTCGCCAACCCCGCAGCCGCCGTTGCGAATACCAATATCATCATTGACACCACAGCTCCCGCAGTAACGCCACCAGCGGATCTCACCGCGGAGGCGACGAGCGCCGCCGGCGCGGTGGTGAACTATCCCGCCGCGACGGCGAGCGACGCGGTGGGAGTGACCAGCCTAACATACTCGCATGCCAGCGGTACCGAGTTCCCGCTGGGCATCACGACGGTGACGGTGACCGCCAAGGACGCCGCGAACAACACGGGCACTGCGACCTTCACCGTGACCGTGCATGACACCACTTCGCCCGTGGTGACGCCACCGGCGGATCTCACCGCAGAGGCGACGAGCGCCGCCGGGGCGGTGGTGAACTATCCCGCCGCGACGGCGAGCGACGCGGTGGGAGTGATCAGCCTAACACACTCGCATGCCAGCGGTACCGAGTTCCCGCCCGGCATCACGGCGGTGACGGTGACCGCCAAGGACGCTGCGAACAACACGGGCACTGCGACCTTCACCGTGACGGTACATGACACCACATCGCCGGTGGTGACGCCACCGGCGGATCTCACTGCGGA
>JAPLUI010000069.1 GCA_026397725.1 Verrucomicrobiota bacterium
ATCCCATAGGACGGAAAGCGTCAAAGGAGGAACTGAAAAGCATCCATCTTAAACCCAATAAATTTCACGGTGAATGGAATTACAAAATCATACCATCATAAATGTCCGTATTGGAAAGTTTATTTATTTACACCGCCTTAGGCTTGCAGCCCGAACATCGTTGATAGCGATCGGAGATAAGCGCGGCATCGAAAGAATGTGGGACGATTTTCGCTACGAGAGATCGATTGACGAGAATTACCCCTGGTTTGCTATCACTCTGCTTGCATTTTGGGAAAGCGCGGATGTCGAAGGCGTGGCACTACGAAAGCTGCTGCAAGATGGGGCCGCAAATACGCGCGCGGCAACGGCATTTATCGTAGGACAACACCGGCTAGGATCTTTGGCGGAGGATGTCGAAACGCTCTTGGATGATCACACAGCCATATCGGGTAGCATCGCAAAGTACATCATGCATAAGAGCAGTTCGACAGAAACAGTTGCCGATGTCGCTCGTGAGGCCCTAGACCGAATCAGCGGAAACCGTGAACCATGGACGCCATTGCCAAAGGGAACACTTCGTAATCTGTAAGAATGGGAAACAATGATCTTGAGGTTCTTGGGGAAGCGTTCATCCCTGGTGCGGCGGGCGCTTGCCGCCCGGGCCTGGGTCTTTGCCTGCTTAGGCTCTGCGACCCCAGCCGGCGCGGGCTTTGCTTTAGGGGGACATGTGCAGGCGCATCCGGAGACGCTTGGTCCGGCGTGGCCAGGGTGGAGCGGGTGAAGCGAATTGAACCGCAGCTTGCTCCGCCACCCACTTCGCCAAGGCTACGAAAGTAAGGAGGGCTCCGATAGCCTGGACGACGGTTCGACTGAGCACGAGAGGGAAGGGTCCGCCGATGGGAGTTAATGAGATGAGAAATAAGGGCGCGTGCGGTGCGGTCCGTTCGCGGTGCATTCACTCGCGTGTCTGGAGACGCGCGGTCCGACATCGGCTTTGGGCTGTGCCGGAACGAGCCCGGCGGGGGCATCTGCGGAACACGGAAGCCTCATTGGCATCGTGGACAGTAACGTCCACCCTCCTTGAGGGCACGGATTGCGGGTGGTGCTGGGTGAGTTGTGCTCAAAGCGGCGGATTTCTTCCTAACGGCTGGAATCTGGCAGAAATTGCGGATTTTGGAAGGATAAAGTCAGGCGGAGTAGAAAAAATTTCGAGAGGCAGTGGATTTCTGGAGCTTCACGGAAAGCCGCGCGCCCGGCGCGACACCTGCCGCTTTCCGCCATCCGCCATGCGGATTTGCTTGACCGGCGGTCCCCGCGCTGTTGGGATTCGGCATGCGCTCTGTTTGTGAAACAACCATCGCTGGGAGACCTGCGCCATGAGTTTCGCCCCCGGCACTTTGGTCAAGGCACGCGGGCGCGAGTGGGTCGTGTTGCCTGAATCGGAGGATACTTTCCTCATCGTTCGTCCGCTCGGCGGCACGCTCCAGGAAACGGCGGGCATTCACTCCGCCCTCGAAACCGTCGAGCCCGCGACCTTCCAGCCGCCGGTCCGCAGCGACCTCGGCGATTTCGTCTCCTGCCGCCTCTTGCGTGATGCGGTGCGCTTTGGCTTCCGTTCCAGTGCCGGGCCGTTTCGCTCGTTCGGGCGGCTCGCCGTGCAACCCCGGCCCTATCAGCTCGTGCCGCTGCTCATGGCGCTCAAGCTCGACCCGATCCGCCTCCTCATCGCGGATGACGTGGGCATCGGCAAGACGGTGGAAGCCTGCCTGATCGCCCGTGAGATGCTGGATCGGGGCGAGATCACCCGGCTGTGTGTCCTCTGCCCGCCTCACCTCGCCGAGCAATGGCAGCGGGAACTGGCGGAAAAATTCAACATCGCTGCCGAGTTGGTCCTTTCCAGCACGGCCCGGCGGCTGGAAAAAAACCTCCGCGCCGACCAATCCATATTCGACGCCAATCCCTTCGTCGTCGTCTCCACGGACTTCATCAAGTCCGATCACCGCCGCCACGACTTCCTCCGCACCTGCCCGGATTTCGTCATCGTGGACGAGGCCCACATCTGCGCGTCGTCTGCGGAAGGCCGTGGCGCGTCCCATCGCCGGCACGAACTCCTAGCGAAGCTCGCCGAGAAGCCGGAGCGCCACCTCGTCCTCGTCACCGCCACCCCGCACAGTGGCAACGAAGGCGCGTTCCGCTCGCTCCTCACCCTCCTCGAGCCGGAATTCCGGAACCTGCCCGATGATCTCAGCGGCCCGGACAAAGTGCCTCACCGCCGCCGCCTTGCCGCGCACCTGGTGCAGCGCCGCCGCGCCGATCTCCGGCATTTCCTCCAACGCGACACCCCGTTCCCGGATCGCCTGGACTCCGAAGCGCATTATGAACTCAGCCCGGCCTACAAAGCGCTCTTTGAAAAAGTGCTCGATTACGCCCGTGAGACGGTCGCCGATGCCTCGGGCGGCGTGCTCCATCAGCGGGTGCGTTGGTGGTCAGCCCTCTCGCTCCTGCGGGCGATGGCCAGCAGTCCCGCCGCCGCAGCCGCCACCTTGTCCGAACGTTCCAACGTGCTCGAAGCCGGCGACGTGACCTCGGCGGATGAACTCGGCCGCAAGTCCGTGCTCGATGCCAACGAGGATCTCGGCGAGGAATCGTCCGACGTCGTGCCCGGCGCCGACCCGGAAAGCGACGGCGACAACCCCGTGCGCCGCCGCCTGCTCGCCTTCGCCCGCGAAGCGAAAAGGCTCTGCGGCGACGAGGATCACAAGCTCACCAAACTCATCCCCCGCCTTCAAGCCCTGCTCAAGGACGGCTTCAAACCCATCATCTTCTGCCGTTTCATCCAGACCGCCGAATACGTGGCCGCCGAACTCCGCGCTCGGCTCAAGAAAACCGAGGTCACCTGCATCACCAGCCAGCTCGCGCCGGATGAACGCTCCGCCCTCATCGAACAGCTCGGCACCGACCCTGACCAGCCGCGTATTCTCGTCTGCACCGACTGCCTGAGCGAAGGCATCAACCTCCAGGAAAAATTCGATGCCGTGCTCCACTACGACCTTTCGTGGAACCCGACCCGCCACGAGCAACGCGACGGCCGGGTGGACCGCTTCGGCCAGCCGCGGAAGGAAATCCGCGTCCTCACCTACTACGGCACCGACAACCAGATCGACGGCATCGTCCTCGATGTGCTGTTGCGCAAGCACCAGAAAATCCGCAACGCCCTCGGCGTCTCCGTGCCGATGCCCGTGGACAGCGAGCAAATCGTCAAAGCCGTCTTCGAGGGCCTGCTCCTGCGTGGCAAAGCCGAGACCCCTTCCGACAATCTGCTCCCAGGTTTCGAGGACTACTTCCGTCCGCAAAAACAACAACTCCACGACGAGTGGGAAGCCGTCGCCGACCGCGAGAAACGCTCGCGCACCATGTTCGCCCAAGAGTCTATCAAGTTCGACGAAGTCGCCACCGAACTCGCAGAAGCCGAACGGGCCATCGGTTCCCCCGCCGAACTCTCCACCTTCTTCCGCTCCGCTCTCACGCTTTCCGGTGCGGTCGTGAATGACGCCGCCCTGCTCAAGACCGACCTTGCCGGCATCAAGCCAGCCGTTCGGGAAGCGCTCGGCGGCGTTGCCAGCCTCCAGGTCGCCTTTGAGCCGGTTTCCGCCAAGGGCGTCACCCTCCTGCACCGCACGCACCCGCTCGTCGAAGGCCTCGCCTCGTACGTGCTCAATTCCGCCCTCGATCCGTTGCTCGGCGGCATCGCCCGACGTGCCGGGGTCCTGCGCTCGAAAGCCGTGCAAACCCGCACCGTGCTCCTGCTATTGCGGCTCCGCTTCCACATCGTCACTACCACCCGCGAAGGCGAGCGCCACCTGCTCGCCGAGGACGCGCTGCTAACAGCCTCACGGAGCGTGGGCGTCCCGCCCACGAGTGAGTCTTCCCCCCACTGGCTATCCGAAGCTGACGCCGAAGCCCTGCTCTCCATCAAGCCCGACGCCAATGTCCCGCCCGACATCGCGATTCAGCAGCTCGAAGACGTCACCACTCACCTCGCCAGCCTCGCTCCCGCCCTCGACGCGTTCGCCCAAGCCCGCGGCCAACAGCTTCTCGATGCCCACCGTCGCGTCCGCAAGGCCGCCGACGCAAAGGGCCGCTATCGCATCGATCACAGCCCGCCCGACGTGCTCGGTATCTATATCTTTCTCCCTGTAGTAAAGTTGGTATGAAAAATCCCTCCAAAACCAGCATAATACCTGCCCGATCCGTTCTGGCACCCAACGCGCTCCTTGCGGAATTGCGGGACATCATCCAAACTGCCCGCGCATCGGTCGCGCAAGCCGTGAACTTCGGCCTCACCATGCTCCATTGGGAAGTGGGCAACCGCGTCCGGCGGGAAATCCTGAAGGAAAAGCGGGCAGAATACGGGGCCGAGATTGTCTCGACGCTGTCGAGACAATTGGAGCCCGAGTTTGGCCGGGGTTTCTCCGGCAAGTCATTGCGCCACATGACGCGCTTCGCTGAAGCCTTTCCGGATCGCGAGATTGTCGTAGCATTGATGCGACAATTGTCGTGGAGCCATTTCCTGGAGATCATCTATCTCAAGGACGGACTTCATCGCGATTTCTACGCCGAGATGTGCCGCATCGAACGCTGGAGCGTCCGCATGCTCCGGTCCAAGATCGACGGCATGCTTTTCGAGCGCACCGCCCTATCGAAAAAGCCGGACGCGCTGATCCGCAAGGAACTCAACACCCTGCGGGCCGAGGACAAGCTCACCCCCGATCTGGTCTTCCGCGATCCCTACGTGCTCGATTTCCTCGGCCTCGCCGACACCTACTCCGAAGCCGACCTGGAAGCCGCTATCCTGCGCGAGATCGAGCGCTTCCTGCTGGAACTCGGTGCGGGGTTCGCCTTCGTCGCCCGTCAGAAACGCATCACGCTCGACGGCGACGACTACTACATCGACTTGCTCTTCTATCACCGCCCGCTTCGCCGCCTGGTCGTCATCGAGTTGAAACTCGGTGAGTTCAAGCCCTCCGACTCCGGGCAAGTTGAGTTGTATCTCCGCTGGCTGGACCGCCACGACCGCCAGCCGGGCGAAGACCCGCCGCTCGCCATCATCCTCTGCGCCGGCAAGAAGGCTGAGACCGTGGAAATCCTCGACCTTGGCCGCAACGGCATCCACGTCGCCGAATACCTCACCGAACTTCCCCCGCCCGATGTCCTGCGCCAGCGCCTGCACGAGGCCGTGCGCACGGCCCGCGCCCGGCTCGAAGCAGCACCCAACCAGTCCCCTAGCAAAAAGTCCGCTGTCCGCCCCAAGCGCATCACCCGCAAACGCAACCCCTGAATGGATCCAATTCTTTCAGTAAAAATCTTCCTGCGCCTCTGCGGCTTTGCGCGAGCCATTCTTCACATCCGGTATAGAGAGTTCTCGCGCAAAGCCGCAAAGCCGCAAAGTTTTTTGAATCAAAGAATCCCAATTTTAGGCTCATCAAGAACATGCGAATCTGCAATTACAGTAAACCCATCTTCCTTTGCGCCTCTGCGGCTTTGCGCGAGTCACTCTTCACACCCCGGCACCTTTGACCTATGAAGTTGCTCTGGCTTATCTTCTATTCTCACGCAAAGCCGCAAAGCCGCAAAGTTTTTTGAATTGAAAAATCCCAATATTAGATGCATCAAGAACATACGAATCTACCATGAATCCCATCTTCCTTTGCGCCTTTGCGGCTTTGCGCGAGCCATTCTTCACATCCGGTATAGAGAGTTCTCGCGCGAAGCCGCAAAGCCGCAAAGTTTTTTGAATCAAAGAATCCCAAATTTAGGCTCATCAAGAACATGCGAATCTACAATTACAGTAAATTCATCTTCCTTTGCGTCTTTGCGCCTTTGCGCGAGCCATTCTTCACATCCGGTATAGAGAGTTCTCGCGCAAAGCCGCCAAGCCGCAAAGGTTTTCAAGAATGGTTGAATGGCCCCACTCACAATGCGTCAGCCTTCCGCTGTCGAATCAACTCCATCCCATCTTCCTTTGCGTCTTTGCGCCTTTGCGCGAGTCACTCTTCACATCTGCGGTTTAATATCTGAAATCTTAACCTGACCCATGGCCGCACACAGCTCCTTCACCGCCATCACCTCCGAAGGTGGTCTGCTCCCCGCGGACTTCCTCGCGGAGTTGTTAGTGCCGAAGACCAAGGGGCGGACGGAGGACGAGCCAGAGGCGGGGAGAGGCGAGACACCGGCGAAGACTGCGGCCGGAGGCACGCAGACACGGCCAGCGGCCAGAGGCCACAGCCACATTGAGGGACTCGCGCCGGTCTCCTATAACCTGGCCGAGGGCGAGCGCATCAACGAACAGGTCAACCGGAGTTGGAACCGGCTCAAAGGCCGCTGGACCGATTTCAAGAAAGCCATCGCCAACAAACAGCCCGGCGAAGCGACCACCACCGAGACCCGCGAACGTTGGTTACATCCCATCTTTCAGGAACTCGGCTTCGGCCAGAAACTTCCTGCCGCCCGCGCACTGGAAATCGACGGCCGCACTTATCCCGTCTCGCACGGCTGGAGCCACGTCCCGATCCATCTCGTCGGCTCGCATGTGGACATCGACCACCGCATGCCCGGCGCGGTCGGCGCGGCCAAGGCCAGCCCGCACTCGCTCGTCCAACAGGTACTCAATGCCAGCGATGGCCACCTCTGGGGCCTCGTCTCGAATGGCCTCACCTTCCGCCTCCTGCGCGACAACATCGCCCTCACCCGCATGTCCTATCTCGAGTGGGATCTTGCAGCCATCTTCGACGGCGACCTCTACTCCGAGTTCTTTGTCCTCTGGCTCGTCGCCCACCAATCGCGTTTCGACGCCGAGCGCGCCGAGCAATGTTGGCTGGAGCGGTGGCGAAAATCCGCCGAGGACAAAGGGTTGAGAGCCCTAGAAAAACTCTACCCCGGGGTCAAGAGAGCCATCGCCGCCTTGGGGTCGGGCCTCGTCTCGCACCGCGCCAACGGAGTTCTGTTGGAAAAACTGCGCAGCGGCCAGCTCACCACCCAGGAATTCTACAAGCAGGTCCTGCGCGTCATCTATCGGATGCTCTTCCTCTTCGTCGCCGAAGACCGCGGCTTGCTGCATCCGCCGGATGAAAGCGACGGCTCCCTAACGGCCCGCCGCCGCTACCTCGACTTCTACTCGATCACCCGCTTGCGCGCGCTCACCCTCTACCGCGCCGGCACGCCGCACCCCGACCTCTGGCACGTCTTCCAATTCATCACCGGCAAACTCGGCAGCGACACCGGTTGCCCGGAACTGGCGCTGCCGCCCTTGGGCAGTTTCCTGTGGACCGCGGCACAGTCCACGCCCGACCTGCTGGACAGCCTGATTTCCAACCGCCACTTCCTCGAAGCCATTCACGCCCTGGCCTTCGTCCAGGATGGCAACGTCCGCCGGGCGGTGGACTACAAAAACCTCGGCTCGGAGGAACTCGGCAGCGTCTATCAGGGTTTGCTGGAAATGCACCCGCGCATCAACGCCGACGCCGGCCTCTTCGAACTCGACACCGCCGCCGGCAACGAGCGCAAAACCAGCGGCAGCTATTACACGCCCGATTCCCTCGTCCAGTGCCTGCTCGACTCCGCCCTCGAACCCGTCATCGCCGAGCGACTGGCGCATTGTAGCGGCGCGTCTATGACCGCCGCTGCCAATGAACCGCCAACGCCCCCGCCTTGTAGCGGCGCGTCTATGACCGCCGCTGCCAATGAGCCGCCAATGACCCCGCCTTGTAGCGGCGCGTCTATGACCGCCGATGCCAATGAAGCGCCATATCATTCGCATCGGCGCTCACAGAGCGCCGCTACTGCACATCCCAGCCGCCTTGATCGACAGGAAACCGCGCTGTTGAACCTCAAAGTTTGCGACATGGCGGTCGGCTCGGGCCACTTTCTCCTGCGCGCCGCCCACCGCATCGCGCGGCATCTCGCCCGCGTCCGCAGCGGCGAGGAAGAACCCAGCCCGGCCGTTTACCGCACTGCCCTGCGCGACGTCATCAGCCACTGCCTTTACGGCGTGGACATCAACCCCATGGCTGTCGAGTTATGCAAGGTCACCCTCTGGCTCGAAGCCCTCGAACCCGGCAAGCCCCTCTCCTTCCTCGACCACCACATCCGCTGCGGCAACAGCCTGTTAGGCACCACGCCCGAACTCATCGCCGCCGGTCTCCCCGATGCCACCTTCGATGCCATCGAGGGCGACGACAAGTCGGCCTGTGCCAGCCTCAGGAAGATCAACAAACTGCAACGCGAGGGACTGCGCCACTTGTTTGTGAGGGAGGACAACAACATCCGCGAGCAAATGCTCCATGCCGCCGCCGCCATCGACGAAATCGGCGACGACCGACCGGAGCACATCCACCGCAAGGAAGCTGCCTTCAAGTCCGCCCAGCAAAACTACGATTTCCAGAAAGCCCGCGACCTCGCCAACCTCTGGTGCGCCGCCTTCGTCATCAAAAAGCGCTCAAGGAGCGTGGGCGTCCCGCCCACTTCTACTATTCCTTCTTCCTCTTCCCAATCTCAAATCCCCCCGCCCATCGAAGGCCAGCTCCTCCACACCGAAGAAGACCTCTTCGGCCATTCCCTGCCAATTCCTGCGCCGAAGCGCTTACTAGCCACTAGCCACCCGTCACTCGCCACTCCCTTCGGCCTCACCACCCAGCACCTCCGCGACTTCGTCGAGGACGCACCATTGCCCGCTGGCCTCCTCGCCGAAGCCAAACTACTCGCCGACCAATATCAGTTCTTCCACTTCCATCTCGCCTTCCCCGAAGTCTTCGCTCAAGGCGGATTCGATGTCAGCCTTGGCAATCCACCGTGGGACACCCTCAGCCCCGACCAACGCGAATTCTTCGGGAAATATGTTGCCGGTCTTCGTTCGATGGGGCCGGAGGAACAGCAGGCCGAGATCAGCCGATTGCTCGAAAATCCCTCTATTGCCGCCGAATGGGCGGTACACTGCCGCGAACTCTTCGCTCTTGTACACTTCCTCAAGAGCAGCGGCGTCTACACACTCTATGCAAAGGGGAACCTTGGCAAAGGCGATTTCAATATCTATCGGATGTTTGTCGAGTCGGCGCTCCGTCGGATACGCGTTGGTGGTTTCGCGGCGATGGTGGTGTCGGGCGGTCTATACGGCGGTGCAAATGCCAGCGCCATCCGCCAGCATTTGTTCGATGAGTGCGAGCTGCGCCACATTTTTGGACTTATCAACACCACTCGCGGCTGGTTTGAGAAAGTGGACATCGACCGTTTCGCCGCTTTTGCGGCAAAGCGCGGTGGCCGCACGAATCGAATCAGCACAAAGTTCGGCCTTACCGGCCCCGAAGATCTCTCTCGTCCGGCAGTTGAAATTGAGGCGGAACCTATCCGCCAACTCGCCCCTGAAACCTATGCCATCCCGGACCTCCGCAACATCTCCGAACTGACCACGAGCCGGAAGATGTATGCCGCCTGTCCGACTTTCGGCGAGAAAACTCCCGGCTCGCCATTCCGCCACTATTCGGCCGAGTTGCACATGGGAGGCAATCGTGACCTCTTCACTGATGATCCGGCAGGACTGCCCGTTTATGAGGGGCGGATGATTGATCATTTCGATCACCGGGCGAAGACCTATCAATCCGGCCACGGCAACAGCGCGGTATGGATCGAACGTGAGTTTGGGGACCCGGCCAAAGCCATCGTTCCCCAGTGGCGTGTGCTCCGTGAGAATATCCCCGGCAAGCTCGGTGATCGTTGCGACCGCTTCCGCATCGGCTTCGGCGACGTAGCCAATCCACGCAACCAGCGTAGTTTTACTGCCACGCTCATTCCGCCTGGCGTCGTCTGTGGAGACAAAGTGCCAACTATTGACTTCGGTTCAGAAAACGATTGGTTTTTCCTCCCGTGGCTCGCTGTAGCAAAGTCTTTTACTATGGACTGGCTTGCAAGGTGCCGGTTAACATCGCCAAAGATGGCTTTCAGCCTACTTGACAGCCTTCCGTTTCCGCGCCCAGCGTTGACGGACTCCTTCGTACAAACAGTCGCTCCCGTGGTCTCGCGGCTGGCCTGCACCGCCCCGGAAATGACGCCGTTCTGGAATCGTATGGCCGCTCTCGGCTTCGTCGAACCGGTCGCCGACGACACCGTCCCACCATCCGCCCTTCTCGATCCCACTGCCCGCGCCATCGCCTGCGCCGAACTCGACGCCTACGTCGCCGCCCGCGTCTTCGGCCTCACCGCCCAGGAACTCTCCGACATCCTCGACACCTTCGAAGCCTTCCGCCGCAGCGACGAGCGAACCCACCAGGAATTCCGCACCAAACGACTGGTCCTTGAGGCGTATTTAGAATTGCAATGACCCATGACACCACCCAATATCAAGCCCAACAGCACCTCCCAATTCTGGAGGAACTGGTCGGCGAAGCCCAAAGCAACGGTCTCGTACTGTGTGTAACCACGAATGACACAAGATTATGCCTAATACCCGCCCGGAAATTCCAATGGACGTAAAACGAATGCTGATGATCGAGTGTGGTCATCGTTGCGCCGCTTGTGGTGAAGCTACTGCTTTGGAAAAGGCTCATATTGTTCCTTGGGGATCAAAGATGGAGCACAAGTTCGAAAACTTGGTGGTTCTTTGTGCCGTTTGCCACAAGAATTCACATGATGATCACTGGGATCGACTCGCGATGCGCGGGTACAAAAAGCGACCTTGGGTTTCCCGATACAGGAACCAGTGTTCGCATTCAGATAAAGCAGTTGTTCATTTGACACTTGACTTGACCCCGGAGACCTTCGGACCGGAAGAGAAGCGAAGAGTTCTCGTTGCTGTTGCAGCCGCCCTCGATATCTGTCCTCGGGATGTGGTGACTCTTTCGATTCGTGCAGGGAGCGTCACGTTGGAACTTGAGTTGCCCGCCGATGCGGCACAGTTGCTGCTTTCCGATACAAAAGTTCAGGCCGCGTTGCGCGAGTTGGTGCTTCCAGTCAAGCTGACTGCGATTTCTTCTTCTAACTTAGCCCAAAACGCCATTACCATGACCCCAACGAATCCAAAAGCACCCGGCACGGGCGGCGGCTCGGTCGCCACGAGGGGCATCTTGGTGCAGACGCTTGTGGCATTGCTGGGTGTCGCGCAGTCCGAGTCTTCCTTCACCGAGATCACGTTGGAGCCAGCGGTTGGTAATGAACAGTTCGACTTTCTCTGGAAGAACAAGGAAGGTTCCTTCGCCACTCAGGTGAAGTCCACGGGCAACAGCTTCACCAAAGCCGACGTGAGGAAATGGGCCGGTGAACTTGAGGCTGCACGCTCGACCGAACAATGCCGCCTCATGCTGGTGGGCAACATGCCATCCAGTCTCGTCGGGCTCAAATCCGTCGGCGCGGTGGCCATCGAGACGAAGAACCTCCACCTTGGCGACCTCGTGGAGCAAGCCGCCCATCGTCTCGCGGCCTTTCTTGAGAACGAGCAACAGCCTTCTGGCACCGCCGCGGAACGAGTCATGGTTGTCCACGGGCTGACTTCCAAGTTGCAGCATCTCGCGGCAGCTTCAGAGCGATTCTCCCGCGAGGAATTCATCAAGCTGCTAAAGCAGTGGGTGAAGGATGCCCCACGACAGGACCGTCCGATTGAAATTTCCCGCATCAGAAAGTACGCCCCAGCCTATCTCATCGGCCGCGATGTCGAAATCCAGCTCCTCCATGACGCCTGGAACCAAACCATCCTCGGCGAAGCGAAACGCCCAAACATCCTCACCTTCGTCGCGTTCGGCGGCGAGGGGAAGACCTCGCTGGTGGCCAAGTGGGCGGCGGAACTGGCGGGAGAGGGTTGGCCCGGCTGCGCTGCCGCCTTTGCGTGGTCTTTCTACATCCAGGGCACGCGCGAGCAAGTGGCCGCGTCCTCCGACCTGTTCCTCAAGGAAGCCCTGAAATTCTTCGCGGAAGGCGACCCCAAGGAGGAGGAAATCAAACAGTTTGCCGCAAGCGACGCCGGCCCACATGCGAAAGGCCAACGACTCGCCAGCATCGTGGGCCAGCGGCGCAGCCTCCTCATCCTCGACGGCCTCGAGCCGCTGCAATACCCGCCCACCGCGCCCATGCAGAGCGAACTCAAGGACGAAGGCGTCGCCGCGCTGCTCAGGGGCCTGGCCGCCGCCAGTCACGGCCTGTGCGTCGTCACTACCCGGTATTCCCTGCCGGACTTGAATGCGTTTCGGCAGACGACCGCGCCGGAGGTGAAGCTGCTGCGCCTGTCCCCCGAAGCGGGTGTGGATCTGCTGAAAACGCTCGGCGTAAAGGGCAAGGCCAAGGAATTCGAGACACTGGTGGAAGATGTGAAGGGCCACGCGCTCACGCTGACCCTGCTCGGCAGCTATTTATCTGAGTTCCACGTCGGAAGAATTCAAAACTACGACCGTGTTCATCTGCGGGATGCGTACGATGAAGAGCAAGGAGGTCATGCTTTCCGGGTAATGGATGCCTATGTGCATTCGCTCAAAACCGGCGGGCGAGACCAAGAGGAGAACAAAAAGGGCAGGCAAGCGCTCGAACTCCTACGCCTTCTTGGGCTGTTCGACCGCCCGGCGACGGCGGATTGCCTCGATGCGCTCTGGAATAGGCCAGTGATCGCCGCTCTGACGGAAGAGCTTGTCGAATTGGACGAACCGCACCGAAACAGGGCCCTCAATCGCCTCGAAGCCGCGAAGCTGCTCACGGTGAATCGCGATGAGGCCGACGCGCTCATCTCGCTCGATGCGCATCCGCTCGTGCGCGAGTATTTCGCGAAGCAACTCCGCGAAGAGAATCCCGACGCTTGGCACGAGGCGCACCGACGGCTCTGCGAACACCTCTGCGTGACCACGCTGGATAAGCCCCAGCCCGCTCTCGAAGACCTCCAGCCGCTCTTCCAAGCCGTCGCCCACGGTTGCCAGGCTGGGCAATACGAACGCGCGTGGGGTGTTTATTGGGATCGAATCATCCAGAAAAAGGTCTCTTTTCATGGCCGGGCGGTTGGTGCTTCACCGGCGTTTCTATCGTGCCTAGCAGCATTTTACGACCGTGCATGGGACCAGCCGACACCCTCTCTACCGAATTGGTTACAAGCTTCGTTGCTGCGCGAAACGGGACATTTCCTTTTTGTGCTGGGTCGGCTGGAGGAAGCCAAGGAAGTGCTCAAGAGCGCATTGACTGCCTTTGATGGGTTGAACCCCAAGGGAAGCAGGCACAAGTGGGACGACGTTGCCACGGTCGCCCGCTTGCTGGCTGAGTTGTGTCTTATCACTGGTGATATGGAGGAGGCAATGAAATACGCTTCCAAGAGCGTCGCAATTGTCCGTGACCACCACCTTGATCGGGTTGTGGACCAAGCGGAGCTGGCTAGGATTTGCGGCTACACTGGAAACAAGTCCAACAGGGATAAGGCCCACGAACTCTTTCATGAAACGGAAGAATCATGGAAGTCAAAACATCCTAAAGATGGTTACCTTACTTCTTTTTCAGGCTTCTGGAACTGTGAGTTGCTGCTTGATGAAATCGAAGCATCTCTCACCAGGAAACAGATATCTCGGCATACGCCAACTTCGATTGCTGCACGGAAAGCCATGTGTGAGACGGCTCAACTCCGAGCTGAGTTTGTCATTCAAACTGCAAAGCGCGAGAGTGGCAAGGCTTCGAACAGAGGTCAGCGCAAAATAGACCTTGCTTTGGGAATACTCTTGTTGGCTCGCACCCAGCTCATCGAAGTAAGATGTGGAGCGAAAAAGATCGCTGATTTCGAGCCTGCTTTGAGAGCCCACTTGGATGATGCACTCAAGGGACTGCGAGAGGCTGGGCAACAGCATCACTACGCAAATGGCCTTCTGGTGCGGTGCCAGTATTATCGCGAGATTGGTGACTATGATTCCGCGCAGAAGGATCTTGATGAGGCTCACGGGATCGCTGAACGTAGCAAGATGACATTTCATCTAGTTGACCATGATCTAGAAGCGGCCGAACTGGCACTTCAGAGAAACGAGCACGCTCATGCTCAAGAGTGCTTGGACGATGCCAAGCTCAAGATAGTCAGCATGAAAGGCTACACGCGCCGCAAACCTCAGGTTGCTGATTTGGAGCGGAGATTGCGGCGTGCCGAAGCGGCCTGGGTGGCCTGGCGCCGTCCATAACAACCGAATGCAATCCCTCTGCTCGTGCTCAGAGCTTTGTTTCCGCACTGCTCGCCAACGCCCAGGGCAAAACAGCGTCGGCTGCTACCTCATGGTATTGGCTGATTTGTTGGCGGGTCAAGTCTTGGAGTTGGCGACTCGCAGAAGGTGAGTCGCCTGCCGCCTCATTCGCTTGGCGGTACCAGGCCACGGTGGCAGCGACGGCTTCCTCAAACCCCCAGACCGGCTTCCAACCCAGCAGGTGAAACGCCTTGTCCACGGCCAGGTTGAGGAACTTTGCCTCATGCACCGCGTTTGTATCGCTTTTGTCTGCCCAGCTTCCGGGCCAGTGCTTCAGCACCTCAGTGACAAGGTCGGCAACCGTGCGATTGGACTCGAGATTGGGGCCAAAATTGAACGGGGACGTGAAGAAGCGAGGCTCATAAGGGCGCAGTGAAGGTTGGCGGAGAACCGCGGCCAACCACAGGTATCCGCTCAGGGGATCGAGAACATGCTGCCAGGGGCGGGTTGCCACTTTGTTGCGAACGGGGATGGGTTGTTCTTGTTGCAGCGCTCGGATGCAGTCGGGCACGATGCGATCCTGAGCCCAATCCCCGCCCCCGATCACGTTGCCCGCACGAACGCTGGCGATGCGGACCGGATGGCTGGTAAAGAACGAACGACGCCAGGACGCAATCGCAATCTCCGCCGCAGCCTTGCTGGAACTGTAGGGATCAAATCCTCCAAGTGGGTCTTCTTCCCGGTAGCCGTGCAACCATTCGCGGTTTTCGTAGCACTTGTCGGTGGTGATCAGGACGGCCGCGCATGGCTTTTCAAGAGTTCGCAACGCTTCCATGACGTTGATCGTGCCAATGACATTCGTCATGTAGGTCGCCACCGGCTGATCATACGAGAGGCGAACGATTGCCTGTGCGCCAAGATGAAACACGAAATCCGGCTGAGCGGCCTGAATGGACCTTTTGACCGCCGCGGCATCGCGCAGGTCGGCTATTTCGTGCTGAATTCGTTCTCCCAACTCGATTTGGTCGAAGAGTGACGGAGCCGTGGGCGGTTCAAGCGCGAAACCGTGGACCTTCGCGCCCAGTTCCAGAAGCCAGGTCGCCAGCCATGCGCCCTTGAACCCGGTGTGGCCGGAAACCCAGACGGTTTTTCCTGCGTAAATGTCGTGTAACAGCATGTTCTTGGAGATGATTGAGGTGAATGATCTTAATGCCGCAGCGCTTGGGGAGCGAACGACAGCACGGGCGGTTTAGAGGATGCAACCACGATTGCTGGTTGTCAAGCGGTGCGTCTTCCTAATTGGCGTTCAGATGCAAACAAAGGGCAATTCGGCAACAGGGACGGCTGCCGAATCGTCTGAGCAACGGGACCCGTGATTGCCCCCGAAAATACGGAGCACTGGATTCGGACGGCACGCTATCCTAGGCTCGGCAGCCAGAAGAGCTTGGCGAGAAATGCGTCCGGGGTGAATGGAATGCCGTTCAACCGGGTCTCTCCCACCACCACTTCCGATGAGAGACCGGACGACCGGCAACCGTAACCAAATCAAGGCGCCTACCGGACATGAGCCGATCGAAGGGAACCATTGAGAAGCGAAGATCGCTTGAGACACCTGCTTACAATGAACCGCACACCCGCATGACAGCACGACCAATCCTTGAATCCGCGTCTCAAACACTTTGCCTCCTCCTCGGCAACGGCATCAACCAAGCCGCCGGGGTTACGGGAGGGATCAGTTGGGACAAGTTGATGGAGACCTTGGTGGATGAGGCGGCGGACCGCGCCGCGAGGCCGGCCGAGGCGCGGCGCAAGTTGCGGTCCTTGTTGGCACGCAACGCCCAGGGCCAGCGGCCGGCCAGCCTGCCGGAGATCTTCGATGTCATCGAAGCGGTGGGCACACCGGCAGCGGGCGCTGCTGATCCGGCAATGAAGGCACCGAGCCTCCAAGCCCGGCTTGCGGCCTTGTTCCGTGACATGCGTCCGGGCGTGCCGCATGCCAAAGTGGTGGCGTGGGCGCAAAGGGAGCAAGTGCCGATCCTGACCACCAACTACGACCACTGCCTGCAGGACGCCGTTGCGGGTCTCCCGTGCAAGCAATTCCGCCTCAAGAACGGACGGGCGCAATCCGACTACTACCCGTGGGACCGCTACTACTCGACGGCGGAGATCACCGATCCGGTCAAGTCGTTCGCCATCTGGCACATTCATGGCGACCGGGCCTTGCAACGCAGCATCCGCGCCGGACTCGACCAATACATGGGGATGGTGGAGCGCCTGCGCAAACTCAAACGACCGGTTGCCCGTGAGATTCTATCGGAACCAGCGGCTGATCCGACACGTTCCCCGTCGTATTTCGCAGCTCCGTGGCTGCGCATTTTCATGGGCCGCAAGCTCTGGATTCAGGGGCTCGGCCTGCATTCCGACGAAGTCTCCCTGCGCTGGCTGCTCATCCAGCGCTTCCGCTTATGGAGAAGCTTCAAATCGGACGAAGCGAATGCGACCGGCTGGTATGCCCATGGTCCCACCGAGATTACCGGCGCTCTCGATACCGGGCGGCGGGTGTTTTTCGAAAGCGTCGGCTTGCAGGTGATCGAGATCGCGAAGCGGGAGGAGATGTATGAGAAGCTGTTTGAGGAAGCGCCGACATCAAGCCCGCGAACCAGAGCCCGGCGGCACCGGAAGAAGCCTTGAGATCACATGAAGCCCGCCAACCTATCAGCTCCATCCGCCGCCTCGCTCGCCGCCGGTGTCGGCTTCGACCTGTTGGGCGAGGCCTTGGGCCGTGACGTCGAGTCGGCCTTGGTGGAAGCGTTGACTTGGGGCGCGGTGTTCGCGGTGGGGGATGATCCGCTGACGATCTTCCGCGGGACGCTCGCAGCATCCATTTGCAGCATTGAGGACGACCCAAGGGGCGGGCTGTTCCGGCGCTTTCTTCGGGACGGCCCCTGCGAGGGGGAGCGAGGGACCGCGACCGAGCCGCATGGCCAGGCGCTAACAGCGGCAGAGACCGCAGGGACCATTCTCTTCATCGACTCGTTCATGGTGAATGCCTTCAAGGGCGCGGTCACGGAACTTCTGGCGGCGGCGGCATGTCAGCGTTTGAGGCGGGACCCGCAACTCGGTTTGCCGGCCTCGGCGCGCTTATATGTGGGCGACGCGGTAATGGTCCCCCGCAAATCTGGCAAGGGCCAGCTCAAGGCGGGGGACCTCCATATTCTGGTAGTCAATGAAAAGCCGAATGCTCCATCGGTCACCGTGGCCGGAGTGGTCGAAGTAAAATCCGGTCCCAAGTCCGCGGCGGAGATGGAGCGCCAGATCGAGCAGCACATCCTTCGCGCCAGGCGGGCACTGCGGATTTCCGGTGTGGATTATCCGGGCGGGACGATCCGCCTCGGGCAGGGACCCGATGCCCGGATCTTGCGGATCACCGTACAGCCAAGCGATTGGCCATTGCCGCGCACGCTGCGCTTCGAGACCGTGGGAGACAACCGCCAATTGGTGTTAGACCCGGCGATTCCTCCGTGGGACGAGGACCAGTTCATCCCCATGGGTGGCGACCGGTGGCATATTTCCCTGCGCTGGTCGAAGGAGGCCATCTCTGCGGCGGCCTTTGAGATGACCTTCTGGTTCATGGAGAAGGTGGGCGAGAGCCTTTACACTCCCGAGATCGGCAAACCCGATCCGAAGCCTCCGGAATGGGCCGACATGGATGCGGCCGAGGCCGGGCGCAACGCGGTGAAGATGATGCTCTACGACACGATCCTGCACTATCCCGGCAAGCGGGACGAATCCAATCCACTCACGAGGAAGGAAGCGCATGTCCTGAACCGGGCCATCGCCATCTATAACTGTTATGGTTTCGGCTACGCGCTGGGGATGAATTTCCGGAACAAGGAAGGCCGCCGGGAAATGCTGTGGCCGCAAGATCTGGACGAGATCGCGAAGAACGGATGTCTCAAAAATGGAAGTAGAATTGCTTAACTGCCCTCCCATGCTAACCCGTGAGCCCCTCATTGACCGCATCACTGGTATATTTTCCAGACTGGAGAGTTACCTCAAATTGAAGTCCGCGCAGAATCTCAACGACTCGGCCGTGCTGGCCGAAGACTTGTGCAAGGGGCTGCTGAACCGTCTATACGGCTACTGCGCCTGCGTTTCGGCGCTCACGCCGGTCCACACCTGATATTCCGGGGATTGAAGATCTTCGGGGAACATGTCTTTCACCCGGAGGACCTGCGGCTGCCTGAGAAGCGAGTCCAACACATGGTCCGATTTCGACTTCCAGAAGTACCAAGATCGGCCTGCAGCACAGCCGGATCGTGAAACAATTCCCATGCCCGGAAGATGCGGTGACAAAGCAGCGGATGGCCGCCGACGAGTCCGAGGAGTGCCACGATGCCAGCCGAATTTATCGGTTCGGTCAAAAGTGTCAGGATAGAAAGTCACCGATGCTCTGGCATTCCGCAGCCGAGCATCCTCGTCGGAGCGCATGCGTGGCGAGGGCGGTTAGCATCGAGTCGGCTTCAGATTTCTTCTCAGAGACATCGGACAGATTGAGTTCGCGGAACTGCTGGCAAACAGCCGTTTCCATGGAAGTGGTGAAGTTTTCGAGTTCAAGCACCCGGCCCAGTCCAATCACTTCGGACGCCAGCGACGCTTTCCTGAGCCGTTCGAGCATCCCAAGGTGCCTCGGCGAACAGAGTGCTCGTTCGAGGTCGTGTTCAAGACGTTCCCCAATTTCCTCCTGAACTTGCTTCCGGTGCTTGGCCCAAACTTCGTGATCGGCCTGAAGTTGGCCGATTTCAACGACTTCGGTTACCAGACTCGGAAGGCTGAAGAGTTTGGGGTGAAATGTATCCGGGGTGAATTCGTCAAACAGTTCATCCCGCGGCACTCCACGAAGGCAGCAGACGGATCGGCAGACTGGAAGAATGATCGGGAGGCGCACCACATGCAAAGAAAAGTGGCACATCCACTACGGATGTGCCACTCCAAATGTAAGGGCCTTGGGAGCGGAGTCGCATTGGCTTTCGCCTTTGCTTACCGTCCGGCGGCCCGATAGACCGTGGCTTGAACGCCGGGGCGTTCCTTGATTGCCTGCGGGGAGAATACGCGGCGGCATCCATCGTGCAAGTGAAATTTTTCTAAAGTGAAATTTTCAAAAGACTCGGGTTGCACTCGTGCGTCAGGGTGCCGGCCCTGCCAAACCCGCCTCGACCCGCCGCCCGCCGATCCCGCGTGTTGCCATCAGGCGCGAGACTGACCTAGAATCGCCCGGAACCAATTCACCGTCAATGGTCCTGCCAATCACTCCCGACCCGAAATTCAACCCGACCCAACTCAAGGCCTGGAAGGCGATGATTCGACTGCTGCGCGACCCGACAGCAGCGGACCGGCGGTATGATGCGCTCAGGGAGTCCGCTCACGGCCGGATCATCAGCACCGATCTCGCCCGCTTTCTCGACGAGCGCTACGCCAAGCCACCGCGCAGGGGCAACACCCGCGACATGGCACCGGGTTGGGATCTCGCCTGGCGCTACGCCCAGGATCGCTTCGAGCGGGAATTGCGCAGCCGCGGCAAACGCAAGGTTGTGCGCTTCATGGCCGGCGGCTGGGCGGCTGGCAAGACCCACGCGCTTGAGCACATGCTTTCCCGGGAAGACCTTGATTCGTCGGGCGGGCTGCACTACACTGCCGCGCATGAAAGCTACTACCTTCAAGCAGCGTCTCAAATTGGGGAAGCAGCAGCTTCGTCAGATTAAGGCGGCTGGCCAGACTCTGGATCTCACCAGGAGCTGGAGCCGTGAGAGTGTCCGCGCCCTCAGCAAGGCCCTTGAAGGCGGCCCGTCCGTCCGGAAAAGCGCTGCCTCCCGGTTGCGGACAAGCGCCAAATAGGCCGCTGGTTTGCTCTCCGCCCGGCCCGCCGTTCCGTTGGGACGAGGAGCGCCGTTTCCTGCTGCGCTGCGAGCTGGACGCCGCCTTCTTCCACCTCTACCTCGGCCCGGAGACCGAGTGGCGTCAGCAACCAGCAGCTCTCACAGACGCGTTCCCCACGCCCCGCCATGCCGTCTCCTACATCATGGACACTTTCCCCATCGTCAGGCGCAAGGACATCGCCAAGCACGGCCACTACCGCACCCAGCAAACCATCCTCGAAATCTACGACGGCCTCGCCGAGTCCATGCGAACCGGCGTGCCCTACCAAACCCGCCTCGACCCGCCTCCCGCGGACCCGGCGTGTTGCCATCCACCACGTGAAAGCACAGCAATCTTAGGGGTGGCAAAGCCCACAAAACCGTCATAGACTCCACGCACATGCCCCACTGGAAATCCATCCACATCGAACGCTTCCGCCGCCTTGAAGGCCTGCGCTTGGACAACCTTGGCACCGTGAACCTACTGGTGGGCAAGAACAATAGCGGCAAGACCAGCGTGCTGGAGGCACTGGCAATTGCATGCCACCCGACCAACGCCTTCACTTGGATCGACATCGGCCGCGAACGCGAAATGAAATCCGCCCGCACGCCGGTTCAGGAAGTGCTAAACTGGTTTTTCCCTCACAAGGTCCCAAGAGAAAACGGCTTCGAAGGTGGAGCGACGATGGAAGCCGTCATTTCCACTGGCGACTCCTTGAGAGTTGAGACCCATTACCGCGAGTTCCGTCAATTGGAAATGGCTCCGGAAATCACCGCCGAATCAGAATTGGGTGGAGAGGAGCTATCCGAATACGCCGCTACACTGGAAGTGAAGCTTCAGCGAAAGGGTGCCGACGGCAAGCTATTCCACACTCGTTCTTCCCTGCATGAATTCAGTGGGAAACGCTACAAGGAACCTGATCCAGCGGAGCGGCTGGTTCCCTGCCAGTTTGTTTCTCCTGTATCGCACCGCACCATCCGGCAATTGCTGGCCGCTGTGGATCAGGTGCTGGAGGAGCGATTGAAGCCTGATGTCGTTAGGCTAATGCAAATGTTGGCTGAGGATGTGGATGACATTGAGATCCGTTCGCCCCAGGGTCGTGGCGCGGTGATTCATCTGCATCACTCCGGGATCGGCCATATCCCGCTCTCGGTGGAAGGGGACGGGATGCGGCGAGCCTTGGCGTTCGCCTCGGCAGCCGCTCTTGCAAAGAACGGTGTCCTGTTAGTTGACGAGGTGGAGACGGCCCTGCACCCGGACGCACTGGCAGGGATTTTCCGCTTCCTCGTCCAAGTCTGCCGTGCCACCGAAGTCCAGCTTTTCGTCACCACCCACAGCCTCGAAGCCGTCGATGCCATGCTCGCCAGTGTCGGGGATGAGTTGGATGATTTGGTAACCTATCGACTGCCTGCCCGTGGCAGCAGCCATCCTGTCAAACGCTTCGGAGGACAAACCCTGCATGACCTGCGCAACGAAGGAGGCCTCGACCTGCGCTAAGCCATGAGTGCAAAAACGCTGCTATTGCTCGTCAGGTTTCCATTCAAGACAATCGCTGGCTTGAATCGACCACACTACAAATACCCAGAATCGCCTCCGTCACACGTTTCATTGAGGAGCTGTTGGGATGAGTGATGACGCTCCGCTCTCCAACCACGGCCACTACCGCACCCAGCAAACCATCCTCGAAATCTACGACGCCCTGGCCGACTCAATGCACTCCGGCCACCCCTACCAAACCCGCCTCGACCCGCCACCGGCGGACCCGGCGTGTTGCCATCCGGCGCGGGACTGAGTTAAAGTCGCCTGGAACCAATTCACCGCCAATGGATCTGCCAACCACTCACGACTCGAAATTCACACCGGCCCAACTCAAGGCATGGAAGGCGATGATTCAACTTCTGCACGATCCGGCAGCAGCGGACCGGCGGTATGATGCGCTCAAGGAGTCCGCGCATGGCCGGATCATCAGCACCGACATCGCCCGCTTTCTCGATGACCGCTACGCCAAACCACCGCGCAGGGGCAACACCCGCGACATGGCGCCGGGATGGGATCTCGCCTAGCGCTACGCCCAGGATCGCTTCGAGCGGGAATTGCGCAGCCGCGGCAAACGCATGCAGGTGCGCTTCATGGCCGGCGGCTGGGCGGCTGGCAAAACCCACGCGCTCGAGCACATGCCGACTCCGGAATTGGCCTGGGACGGAACTCTCCGGGATGCGGTTTGGGCGGCAGGCATGATCGATCTGGCCTTGGCTGAGGGTTGGAATGTCGTGATCGCATACGTCTTCCGCGACTTGGAACTCGCCTTTTACGGTGCCATGGAACGAGCTGGGGCCGAGGGGCGGATGGTCCCACTCGCCGAACTTCCAGGCATGCATCGGGCGGTCCAGCACTCGGTTCTTGGCCTGACGGCCCTCTATTCTGTGGAGCCACGCGTTTCCTTCCTGCTGCTTCACAATCTGGGGACCGACAGGGTTCGCTGCGAGCCACTGAAGATTCCTCGGGATGAGCTTGACGCAGCCGGAGGGCTGCACTACACTGCCGCACATGAACGCTACTACTTTCAAGCAGCGCCTCACATTGGGAAAGCGACGTCTCCGTGAGATGAAGGCGGCTGGCCAGCCACTGGAGTTGACCCGGACTTGGAGCCTCAAGAGCCTGAAGGAACTGAGCAAGGCCCTTGAAGGCGGCCCAACCGTCCGGAAAAGCGCTGCCTCACGGTTGCGGACAAGCGCCAAATAGGCCGCTGATTTGCCCTCCGCCAGGCCGCCGTTCGTGTGGGACGTGGAGTGTCGTTCCCCGCTCCGCTGCGAACTGGACTCCGCCTTCAACCACCTCTACGGCCTGAGCCGCGAAGACACCGCCAATATCCTCGACACCTTCCTCATCGTCCGCTGCAAGGACGAAGCCGCCCACGGCACCTAGCGCACCCGCGACACCATCCTCGCCCTTTACGACCAATTCGCCGAGGCCAGTACCAGCGGCAATACCTTCGTCTCTCCATCCTTGCGCCTATCCGATTGCCGTTTGGCGTTGCCTGAGGTATGAACACGGCCGTGAATCCTTCCGATCCAGGGTACCCCTATCGCATTTTCATCAGCCGCGTGACCGGTGAATTCGGCAAGGTCTCCGCAGAACTCGCCTCTGATCTACGCAAAAAGGGAGTTGCCGGCAAGATTCAGATCGACTTCCGCCAGGAAGAAGGCACTGCCACCACCCTCGACAAGTTGGAGAAGTATGTGCGGGAAGCCGATGCCGTCATCGCCCTCGTCGGCGTGCAGAGTGGTAGCTACCCGCCAGAGGCAGCGGCGAGAAAATGGGCGCACCTTCTCCCGGACGGCATCACGCGGGCCACATACACCCAGTGGGAAGTCCACTTCGCTCGCGCCTACACCAAGCGCCTCAGCCCTTATTTCGGCTTTCGCGAACGCGACGGCACCATCCTCTACCCCGCCGAGAGCGCGCCGGAACCAGCCACGGACGACCCAGCCGGGAAAAATGCCCATGTCCTCTGGCTCACCGACACCCTGGGCCTCGACCGCCAATATTTCACCAGCGCCGACAGTCTCTGCCGTCAGGTGCTCACCGAATCGTGGCCTGAGTTCCCACGCTATCGCCCCAATAATCTCCCCTTCAACACGATCCGCGACATCTTCGTGGGCCGCGATGACTTCTTGGCCGAAATCCGCAGTGGACTGGACGCCGCCCGCGCCGCCGGACAGCACGACCCCAACCACGTCATCTGGGGCCTCGGCGGCATCGGGAAAACCCGGGCCGCCATCGAGTATGCGTGGAAGAATTACCAGGCATACAGCGCCTTGCTCTGTGTCTCCGGCGAGACGTCCGACAAACTCACGGAAAACCTTGCCGCCCTCACCGACGTGCTCGGCATCCCATGTGTCGATGGCACACCGACGTCCGACCGATGTGCGGCGGTCCTCCGATGGCTGGACGCGAATCGTGGCTGGCTCCTCATCATTGACAACGTGGACGACAGCGCTGCCGCCGCAGCGGTGCAGGACAGACTCCCCGCCCTCAGCGCCGGGCATGTTATCATCACCGCGCGGTTTGGTGCTTGGAAGAAGGATGTGATTCCTCTTGAGATGCCTCTACTGTCATCTATTGCCGCCGTCCGCTATCTGCTAGCCATCACCGACGACCAGCGCCGGCCCGCCGTCACGCCGGAACAGGACAGCATAGACGCCGCAGTCCTCGCTAGCGATGTCGATCACCTCGCGCTCGCCCTGGAAACCGCCGCCGCCTACATCGCCCGGCAGCACATTTCCTTTGCCGGGTATCGCGCCGCTCTCGCCGCCCAGCCCGCCACAGTCCTCGACTTCCTCGACGCGCAGACAATTGACTACAAAAAGAACATCATCGGAGCCGAGCGCACCGTCGCCAAAACCTGGCTCATCACGATGAGCAGCCTCAGCGATCCCGCCCGCAACCTCCTCCGCGTCTGCTCCTGGTTCGCTCCCGAGCCGATCCCGCGCACTCTGCTAGATTACGACCCGGCAACGCAGGCCCCCTGCGATCCTGGTTCCGTCCTTGGCCATCTCAAAGAACTCGAAAACTACGCCTTCGTCCACTGGGACACCGCGAAAGATTCTTTCTCCCTCCACCGCCTGGTCCAAGAAATCACCCGCCAGCAGCAGCCCGCTCCGCCGCCGCCATCCGGTCTCCTAACGTCTCTCACATGGATCAATGGCATTTTCGTCGGCGACCCGACAGACGTCCGCGCCTGGCCTATGCTGATGCCCCTCGCGTCTCACGCTCACGCCATCGCTCTGCATGCCGATGAGCGTGACATGCCCGCGCCCACCGCTCACCTCCTGAACCAAGTCGGCGTCTTATACTATACCAAAGCCCAGTATGCCGGAGCCGAACCGCTTTACCGCCGCTCCCTCGCAATCGATGAAGCGGCCCTGGGCAATGGCCATCCCAACGTTGCCAGAGACCTTAACAACCTCGCTGCATTGTTGCTGGCCACAAACTCTCTGCCTGAGGCCGAATTGCTGATGCGCCGCGCTCTTGCCCTTGATGAAGCCGCCTTCGGTCCCGACCACCCCAAAGTCGCCAGAAACCTTAATAACCTCGCGCAGTTACTACAGAGTACCAACCGCCTGGAGGAGGCTGAGTCGCTGAATTTGCGGGCTCTGAGAATCAACGAGGACAGTTTTGAACCAAATCACCCCGCCGTGGCAGGTAGTCTATTGTCTATGGCTCATTTCTATCAGGCTACGAACCGTCTGGCGAAAGCTGAGCCGTTGATGCGGCGGGGGCTGTGGATCTTAGCGGCGTTCACACGCTCCACGGGGCATGAGCATCCGCATTGGAAGGGGCGGATAAAGAATTACCGCATCCTTCTCAAAATGATGGGTAAAACGCAGGCTCAGGTTGCGAAGAAAATCGCCAAAATCCTCGAACCGATTCGCAAACAATGACCTCGCGCTCATAAATGATCATGACCCCCAAATTCCTCATGAAAACGCTTTCAATCATCCTGGCATTGGCGCTGGCTCCCAGCTTGAGGGGTGAGCCACTTCAAAAATTCGAGAAGTGCGTCCTGGTGCCTGCGGCATGGGCGGATGGCGACAGTTTCGGAATCCGGACGCCCGCCGGCGAGGATCTCACGATTCGCCTGTATGGTGCCGACTGCATGGAGTGGCATGTGAACGACGCCGCTGACGAACGGCGGCTGCGGGCTCAACGACGGTATTTTGGCATCACGACCGCAGCTCCAAACCCGAGGGCTGCGATTGACCTGGCCAAGGAGTACGGAAAAATCGCGGCCGAGGAAGCTGTTAGGGTCCCCGACAAGCCCTTCACCATCCATACGTCGTTCGCTGACGCCGGGGGCGACGGACGCCATCCCCGCAGCTACGCATTTGTGACCGGACCCGACGGTGCCGATCTTGCCGCCCATCTCGTCAAGCTGGGCCTTGCCCGGGCTTATGGGGTTTACAGGGAGACTCCCGACGCACGCACGAAAGACGATTATCGGGCGCAACTCGCGGATCTCGAATTGCAGGCAGCCAAGCGCGGACTTGGCGTGTGGTCCCGCACCGACTGGAATAGACTGCCTCAACAGCGTCAGGACCAGCGCAAGGACGATGAAGAGATCGCGCTTGCCGTGGGCAAGCAAGCGCTTCCCGCAGACTTCAAGCTCGATCCGAATACCGCCGCTCGCGACGAACTGATGAAGCTGCCGGGCATCGGTGAGGAATTCGCCAATCGGATCATCGAAGGTCGGCCCTATCTCAAGGCGGCTGATTTGTTATACGTCCCTGGCATCGGATAAATGAGATTCAAAGCCATCCAGCCCTATCTGAAATTTCCAAACCCATGAACATCCGAGCAACTGATCTTCACTCAAGAGACATCCATGCCAAGAGAGGAGATTCCATACAGAAGACGATGGTTTTGATAACGATATGTGCCTCCATCCCGGCCGCTTTCGCGGCCAAGACGCCGCAGGTGACGGGCACGTTGGGCAAGGGAGATTATGGCGTGATGGATGACACCCCGTATTATGGCGGATTCGGCGCCGGCTTTCTCCACATCAACGCTGACGGCACCTACGGCGGCGGTGAGATCCGCTCGGGCGATCTGGGCCTGAGTTTCTATGGGCCGACGTTCGGTGGTCCCTACCGGTTCCAACTCAATATGAAGGATGCCAAGGGGGAATGGAACGGCGACCTGGTTGCCGGCGGCGCAGAAGGCATGCAGGTGGAATACCTGCCGCTCTTTCCCACGTGCCAGTACACGTTCAAGCACCAGGCCATGCCGCTGGACGTGAAGATGGAGGCCTTTGCGCCATGGATCCCAGGCGACAGCAAGATGAGCAGCCTGCCGGTTCTCTTCTTCGAGTTCCAGATCACCAATCCGGACGAGTCGGATATGACGGTCTCGCTGGCATGCATGGTCCCGAATCCCGAGTGCGACGGCGGCAGTCCTGTTAGAGACCAGGGCGGCCAGGTCGATGGGCTTCTCCTACAATCCAAGCGGGCCGGCGGCGGCACGCTCTGCGGGATGATCCGCAACGACGGCGCCGGCGAAGTTACGTGCGGTGCCGAGTTCACCAAGGGCAAACTCAGCGGCACGAATGGAAATCTGCTGGCATCGTCCATCGTGGTGCCCGCGAAATCGACGCGGCACATCGTATTCATCCTCGCCTGGGATTTTCCGGTCTATGTATCCGGGGATGGCAAAGCCTGGCCGCGCAAGGAGCTGGGACACTATCACAGCAACTTCTATCAGGGTGCGGACGCGATCGCGCGGAATTGCGAACTCAGGTATCAGAGTGTCCCTGGCACATGGCACGTGCTGCTGGGGCTTGAGGGGGTCAGGTGGGATGTGCCCGGAAAGAAACTCTCACTCCGTCCGAACCTGCCGGCATCCTTCCAGGGCAAACTCCGCACGTTTCTGCCGGGGGCCGTCACCTGGGGCGGTCTGGACTACTCGTGCGTCGAAACGGATTGCGACCAGAGATATGCTCTAACATTTGAACGCCCGTTCGAGCTTGAATTCCTCGGGGTCCGCAATTCCGGCAAGCCGACTGTCCGCGCGACCCAGGACGGCAAGGCCGTGCCGTGCTCGATCAAGGCCGTCAATGCGGATGAGTACGAAGTGCGCTTCGACAAGCCACTGAAGTTGGACGGGAAGCCGCTGGAGGTGCGGATCGGAAGCAAATAGTGACATGAAAAAATGACAAACAATACGCATCGGTTATCCGTCAATAAAGTCTTCGGGGCGGCTCTGCTTGCCCTGGGCCTATCGGCCTCGCTCAGTTCCGCCGCTGACCTTATGGTTGGCTTCCCCGGCAGGCTCTCCGCAGAAGATGCGAAGTCCTCGCTCGTGCCCATCACGACCGAAGCGGCCATGCGGAACGAGAAGGGTGAACCGATCTACGACTGTCTGGAACCGCATATTTCCAAGTTCGGAGACACCTGGTACGCTTACGGTTTTACCATTCGAGAAAAGGACGTATTCGCTGCGACGTGTTATTCGTCCACGGATTTGAAGACCTGGATCTTCCGAGCCAAATATCCAGTCGAGAAGCGCGGCATGCCGCTTTGGAATGTGCTCTACAACGCGAAGAACAAGGAATACGTGGGCTACGGCGCGGAATACGGGGATAAAATCCACGTTTACGCCAGTCCCAGTCCCATCGGTCCCTTCACGTACAAGAAGCCCATGTCGGCTGTTCTCGGCGGCCCCGGGGACCTGTTGATGTACCCGGACACCGATGGCAAGGCGTACCTGATCTACAACAAGTACCAAGGCGAGATCCCGCAGCGTTTCGCCTACATTTACCAACTCACCGATGATTATTACGAAATCGTACCTTCTACCCTGTGCAACACCAGCAAGGTCATGGAAGGTTTCTGGATGATCAAACGCAACGGAACGTATTTTCTACTTGGGTCTGGCCTGGTTGCGTATGATGTGGACGACAATTTTTATCTAACCGCGCCAAGCCCCTTGGGGCCGTGGACGGACAAGGGCTACATTGCTCCTGTTGGCACGAAAACCTTCAAATCACAGACATTTCAGGGGCTGGACGTCACGGGTCCCAAGGGCACCGCGTATGTCTTCATCGGACATCGCTGGAAAACCCAAGTAGGCGGGTTGTGGGCCAATGCCACTTCGATCTGGCTGCCCTTGAAATTCACCAAGGATAATTTGATCGAAGAAATGAAGTGGTATGAGAACTGGGTGCTGGATACGGAGGGCGCGACCCTCGTGCCCCCTCCACCCCTGTCTCGGGCAAACCCGCAGGCGTCGTCCACCGTCAACGGCGAGTCAGCTCCCGCCAATGCGATCGACAGCGATCCGGCCACGGGTTGGTCCAGCGCGGGAACCAGCACTGCGAAATCGCGGGTGTTCAATGCTCTTTCCTACGGAGCGGTGGGCGACGACAAGACGGACAACACCGAAGCGTTTTCGGCATGCCTCAAGGCAGTGGTCGCGGCCGGCGGTGGGAAGATGTATCTGCCGGATGGCGTCTATCGAGGCCGGATCATCATCCCTCCGGTTTCCAAGCCCATCCCGAGTTGGATCACCATCGAGATCATCGGCGAAAGCGAGCCAACACCCGTGTTTGGGACGGTCGGGTCCTTCCCGCTGCAGCAGAACGGCACCATCGTCAAAAGCCTGGCGACTTCGGGTGCCGCGGTCATCAGGGCCAGTCCGTCGCCCAACTCCGTCTTTGGCGCATTTTCCGCCGTCTATGTGGTCCTCCGCAACCTCGATGTAAGGACCTACGATAACCCGGCCATCGGCGGCATCGACCTCAACAACGCCATGCAGTGCCGACTCGAGAACGTCTTCGTCAACACCGGCGTCTACAGCGTGCAAGCCTCCCAGCCAACACATGGCACCAGCGGTGTGACCACTCCGGCGTGCAATAACGCCGCGTTAACCATCCTGCGGAACGTGGTCGTGACCGGATATAACACCGGCATCCTTGTCAACGAGCACACGGACAGAGATAACATCGTGGTGGCCGCCAACATCAACGGTTTGGAATTTGTGCACGCCGCCCATGCCTCCCGCTTTGGACGGGTGGGCACATACCGCAACACCCATCACATCACCGTCTCGGGCAGGCACGGGTTTTCGATCAAACAGATGAACACGGAACAACCGGGGCCGGGGCATACCGACAGCAATAATGAATGGCAGACGCTCGTCAGTGATGTTAACGACCCGAAGAATCTCGGTGTGGCCGATATCAACTACTGGGTTGTCGAAGGGGGTGTGGGTGTGGTCGAGAAGTTTACCCGTAACGGAGGCGCCTCGATCCAGGCCCGAAGGATCGGCTCCGGTATCCATCAGGGGAAGGAATAAACAAATGAAACAGGCAATGAATCGTGTGAAGAATGTGTTATCAGTTGTGGCGGTTCTGATGGTTGCCGTCATGATGCTGTCGTCAATCCCGGCGGCTGGGGCTGGAGAGAGCCAGTCGCCGGCCGGGCTGATTTCGGTTGACTTCTCCAGTGGGGCGGGGCGGATCAAGGCGATCAACGGGGTGAACAATGGGCCGGCACGGTTAGGGAGTCATCAGGCCGACATGGTATCTCGGCACAAGGAGGCCGGTTTCCCAAGTGTGCGATTGCACGATTGTTACTGGCCGAATCCGACTGTGGTGGATGTTCCGGCGATCTTCCCGCTCTTCCATGCCGATGCCGATGATCCGAAGAACTATGTTTTCGCGCCGACGGATCGCTATTTGGAGCCGATTGCAGAGCGTGGTGTTCAGATTGTCTATCGGCTGGGCGTCAGCATTGAGCACATGACGGCGTTCCAAACGCAACCGCCGGCGGACTATGAGAAGTGGGCCAAAATCTGCGTGAATATCATTCGCCATTACAATGACGGGTGGGCGAATGGGAAGCGGTGGGGCATCAAATACTTCGAGATCTGGAATGAACCAGATATCGGGGGTGCGATGTGGCAGGGGACCCCGCAGCAGTATTTCGAGTTGTATCAAGTCTCCGTGAAGGCCTTGAAAGCGTATAACCCCGAGCTAAAAATCGGGAATCAGGTGTCCTATGGGACGGGAAAGTTTGCGCAACAGTTTCTGGCATATTGCCGGGATCAGAAATTGCCGTTGGATTTTTTCAGTTGGCACCAATACCTTTCAGCACCATCCGTTTTCGTCGGCAATGCCCGGGCGGTGCGCAGTCTGCTGGATACAAATGGTTTCAATCACGTCGAATCATTCTGTACCGAGTGGAAACCGATGCTGGCGGGATTTGGGGAGGTAGCCTGGTCACCGAATAAGCCGGCCGGGAGTGCTCGTGCGGCGTTTGACCGAAACCGGAATCATGAGGCTGCCGCCTTTGCCGCAGCGACGCTGATGCTGATGCAGGATGCGCCGCTGGACATGGCGCATTTTTATACGGCGGACAGTTCGCCGTGGAGCATGTTTGACGAGTATGGCGTTCCGGGAAAGGTGTTTTTCGCCTTCAAAGCCTTTCACCAATTATTGCAGACCCCCAATCGGGTGACCGTCACCGGCCTTCTGGGCGCGGATGCGTTGACGCTTGTCGCCGGGCTTTCCGACGACAGGAAAACCGCCGCCTTGTTGGTGAGCAATTACCGGTGGAGCCAGAGCCGGCACAGTATTTTGCTGAAGAACCTTCCATGGACGGGCAAGACCCGAATGGAATCGTTGCAAATCGACGCGACCCATGAACTTCAGCCCACGGACAAGGTGGAGTACGATCCCGTAACCGCTACTCTCAAGCTGAACATGCTAGAGTCCACCGTGCTGTTCATTCGCCTGAGTCAGTCCACTGAAGTTGGACGGGAAGCCGCTGGAGGTTAGGATCGGAAGCAAGTAGTGTCAGAATGATTCAAAGGAAGAAGAAATGATACAGACAAAGAAACGTGTAAAGAATGTGTTACAATGAAAGCCTAGCCCTTGACCGGTGTTTGCGCGAAGGTTTCCTGAAGGCAAGGTAGCTTCATTTAGATGAAAGGACGTTTTCCTATAACGAAATGACAATGAAAGCATCGATCAAAGAAAGAAAATTGATGAAACTATATTGTTTTGCCGCACTGTGTGCCGCAGGTTTGACAATGGCGAGGCAATCGACTGGAGAAGAATTGCCCGTTTCAGTTCAGTTGGATCCGGCGAAGGTCATCTGTCAGAAGTTTCTGGGGTTCGGTGCCGAGTGGGACTCCAATAGCTATAACGACAGTGGAGTCACTGACGCGGATTTCACAATTATTAGCAAACGGGTGGAATGGATGCGGCTGCCCATCGCGCGAATCATGATGCAGAGCAAATGGTGCTACAAGGGGAACGGCCGGTACGACTGGAATGACCCTCAGATGAAAGCGCTCTATCGGCATCTGGACGTCTGTCAGAAACTCGGGACAACGGTGTTGCTTACCGACTGGGGAGTTGAACGGGACTGGCTGAAGACTCCTGATGTGGCAGGGATGGAAGCCCCGAAGTACGCCGAGATCGTTTCGACCTATATGGACTATCTCCTGAACACAAAGAAATACACATGCATCAAGTATTTCATCCTGGTGAACGAACCGAACCTGGAAACCAATGATTGGAACCGCTGGAAGAAGGGAGTGGAGAATGTTGCGGCCGCGTTTCGAGCGAAAGGACTCGATGGCAAGGTCGCGCAAATGGGCTCTGATCAATCATGCGGGGATGATTGGCACCGGAATGCGGTTGACCAACTTCAGGGCACTTTGGGCGCCTATGACATCCACCACTATGCCACCGAAGAACTGGTGCGTACGGGTAGACTATTCGACTACTACAAAAAGAACTGGGAGTATGCGTTGTCGCGAGATCCCAAGGCCAAGGACAAACCGTTCGTCGTCGCCGAGGCCGGGTGCTTTGCCCCGGGATTCAGTGCCGGCAACAATCCGCTCCATCTTGATTCCCGCTATGGAGTTCTCATGAGCGACTATGCCGTCCAAGCCGCCAATGCCGGGTCCTGGGCTGTCCTGGCGTGGATGTTGGATGACGATTCCCATCGAGGATTCACCTGGGGCATGTGGAAGAACCGCAGTGAGGGTTTAGCCACGAAGCCGTGGTTCTACACATGGTCTCTGCTGTCCCGCTGTTTTCCCGCCGGGGCAACGATCATTCGGGCCGATTTGACTTCGGGCGACGTGCGGGTTTTGGCAGCCAACTGGGATGATAAGAAGTCCTCTGAAGAATGTTCCTGGAGCTTCTGTATCGTGAATCGAGCCGATTCGTCGAGGACTGTACGTTTGCAAATGACGGGCGGCCCACGCCTGAGTCTGAACCGATACGTCTTCAGCAAGACATCAGCAATAATCGATAAGGATGGATTCCCGGTGGCTTTGGAAAAGCTGACTTGCAATCTCGCCTCCGGCGTTAACTTCTTATGTGAAGCGAACAGTGTGTGTATTCTCAGTTCTATAGGCGACGAAAGGCAAAAGGTTGAGAGTGCCTCACGCCGTTAACAGAGAGGAAACCTAATAGAGATAAATCAATGAGAAACATACAAAAAGAACTGAATCATATAACTTCCGCACTGTGTCTTCTTGCTGTAGCGTTACCATGGCTTGCGGTGTGTGCTGCTGTTCAAGTGGATGGAGACGTGAAAGACAGCTCAAGTGCTGCTGCCGTGAAGTCGGTCCGTCTGATCCTGCCGTCGCGACCCGGCCCGGTGGTGGAGAATACGGGCAAGGTTTTTACGCGGCAGGTGCAGCAGCGCTGCGAGGCCAAGGTTGTCATGTCCGGCAAGGCACCGCTGACGGTGGAGCTTGTTGTAGAGAAGGGCATCGGCGCGGAAGGCTACCGCATCGAGGACCGCACGGGCGGCGGCGTCCGCATTGCGGGCAATGACGAGCGGGGTCTTGTCGCCGGGGTCGGGAAGTTCTTGCGGACGTCGCGTTACGACAAGGGCGGCTTGACGCCCGGGACGTGGCGCGGCACATCGGCGCCGACCCGGCAGGTGCGGGGCATCTACTTCGCAACCCACTTCAATAATTATTACCAGGAAGCTCCCGTCGAGATGATCGAACGGTATGTGGAGGACCTTGCGCTGTGGGGGTTCAACGAGCTGGTGGTGTGGTATGACATGCACCACTTCGACGGGGCCGATGATCCGAAAGCCGTGGAGTTCCGGAAACGGCTGCATGCCGTCATGGCGGCGGCGAAGCGGGTCGGCATGGACGTGTCGCTCGGGGTCATCGGCAACGAGGCTTACAACAACTCGCCGGCGGAACTGCGGGCTGCGCCTGGAGTCGGGCGTGGCGGCTACTACCCGTGCGCCGTCTGCCCGAGCAAGCCGGAGGGGATGAAGTATATCCTGAAGGTCCTCGGTGAGGAGTTTGACTGGGCGGCTGATCTCAAGCCCCGGTTTGTCTGGATCTGGCCCTACGACCAGGGCAGTTGCGGCTGCGGGGCGTGCAATCCGTGGGGTTCGAACGGCTTCATGAAGTGCGTCACAGAGGTGGGCAAGCTCGCCCGCGAAAAATTGCCGGGAACGAAGATCGTCCTCTCCACGTGGATGATCGACAACAACGAATGGGGCGGGATCAAGGAACAGCTCGCACGGACCAAGGGTCTGGCAGACGAGATTCTACTTGAGCCTTCCTGCGGTCCCGGGATTGATCCAAAAGAGCTTGGCCTGCCGATCATCGGCTTTCCCGAGATCAGCATGCACAATACATTCCCGTGGGGCGGGTTCGGCGCCACGCCGCTGACCGCCCATTCGCAGGGCCAATGGAATGCGGCCAAGGGCATTTCAAGCGGCGGGTTCCCATATTCCGAGGGGATTTACGAGGACCTAACAAAAGTGGTCTACAGTCAGTTCTATTGGAATGATCAACCTGCCGCAGAGACGGTGAAGGAATATATCGCCTTTGAGTTTTCGCCGGATGTCGTTGGGGATGTCGCGGGTGTCGTCAAGACACTCGAACAGAACCATCATTGTCGTTGGTGGCCGGGCGAGTTGGAAGGCGTGAAGCTTGAAATGGACTGGTTCCCGTCTAAAGGCGCGAAGCCGCAGGCCGATCCCGGAGCGGAAGAGGCATATGCCGCGATGCAGCGGATTGACGGATTGCTGACGCCCCAGGCGAAGAGCGCCTGGCGCTGGCGGCAGCTCTATCTGCGGGCGTTGCTAGACGCCGAGTTGAAGACCAACGGTGGCAAGCCGAATGACCGGTGCAACGAGGCCTTTGCCGAACTGATCAAAATCTATCACGCGGAGAACGCCAATCCGGTCGTCCGGCCTCCGCTGCCGAAGGACAATCAGAGAAAGAGGTGAAACAAATCACAAAAAGAAAGGAAGAGAACAAATGAAGAAGCTAACAACATTCACCCTCACTGCTTTGCTGCTGGCGCCGCTCGCTGCGCTCCACGCCCGTGCGGCTGAACGAACGACTGTCGGGGCCATCCGCTGGGATGCGTGGTTTGCTGACACGGTGAATCCGTACGAAAAGAATCTGGCGGACAAACAATGGCACGGGCGCTTGCCGTTCTTTGCCAAGATCATCTCGGAAACGAAGGTTGAGGTGCGCGGAGACACTCAGGCGGCGGTGGATCAGGAGATTGAGGCTAAGACCATGTTGATCTACGCGTGGAACGAGGTGGATGAAGGCGGCTGGCTCGTCCCGGATAAGGGACGGGGTACCGCCAAGCTGGATGAGATCCGCAAGGTGGTGGATGAGCGGAAGAAAGTAAAATCACCGGCAGCAACTCCATGAAGAAAACAATGAGCGCATTCATAGTCTTGACCATGACCTCGGTCGTGGTACGGGGTGCGGAAACCTGGCGGCCCGCCGAATTTGCATTCACGGCCTTGGGAACCTACGAGAAACCCTGCGTGGAGGTGGCACTCTCCGCGGTCTTCAAAGGGCCGGCCGGCGCGTCGTTGCGTGTTAACGGCTTCTGGGACGGCGGCACGTCATGGAAGGTCCGCTTCACGCCCAGCGCGCCCGGCGAGTGGACGTATGAGACAGCCTGCAATGTCGCCGACACCGGATTGGCCGGAAAGAAAGGCGCATTCACGGCGCAACCGGCCACGGGAGAGAACCCGCTTAGCCGGCACGGCGGCATCCTGCGCATCAGCGCGGACCATCGCTACCTGAGCTATCTTCGCAAGTGCTACGAATCCGTCGAGTGGTGGAAACTGTCACCGCGTCCGGACGCGGTGGAATTCCCGGGCAAGCTCAGCGACGCCACACGTCCGCTGGCCAAGTCCGACGGCGATGCGGTCCACCTCGTCTGGTTCCCGAAAGGCAGCGGTTCCAAGGTGTCGGCTGTGTTCAACCTGGCTGACCCAACCGGCACCGGGAGTTACATGGCAATGTGGTTCAATCCGCGCAGCGGTAACGGGATAAAACTCGCTGCCAAGCTCGCCGTCACCATTGGCAAGTGCCCGTTGCCGGAGCGACCTGACGACGAGGACTGGGTCTTGATTATGAGGCGAGGTGACTAACCTGCCGGATCCAATCCACACTCCCGGAAACTGTCAAATGAAACACCAAATAGATAAGACACTCATGAGCAAACTAACAGCCATCACCTTCTTCGCCCTGCTGCTGGCGCCGCTGGCCGCGCCAGGGATGGCTGCGGAATGCGAGAATATGGCCCCGCTACGGCTATCCAACTCTTTGCCGCCGGAGGTTGCATGCTGGTTCTGGGGTGAGGCGGACTTCAAACCCGGCGGTTATAAAGAGAAACTCGATTTTTTTGGCCAACACACATCGTTCACGCTGTTGACAGCTTCGTTCCGCGCCGGGCGGCGTGAGCCGCTGACCGACCCCGCAGTCTTCGAGCAGGTCAAGCAGGCCGTCGTGTATGCCAGGAGCAAGGGCATTGGAATCGCGCCAGAGTTCAGCATGTGGAGCGATTTGACCGGGTTTCTCCGGGCCTATCCCGATGAACTCTGTTATGTGGTGTCGCTGCAGCCGATTCAGATGGCCGAAGGCGGGCGGAACGAAGTGGTGATCGCCTCGCAGGCGTTTTCCGGCTGCCCGTCGCTGAATTACGAACCTGGCGGCAGGCCGGACGTCAAGCTACCTCCCGCCCGATTGCTGAGAGCCTACAGCTATGAACTGGCGGGTGGGGTCATCAAGGCCGGATCGCTGGCGGATGTTTCGCCCCTCTGCCGTCAGTCCGTTGCGCCGGATGGCTCTCTAACAGTCCGCGTGGAGTGGGTCCCCTCGTTGTTAGGGAAGACCGTGGTCGTGTTGGGCGCTTCGCCCGGATGCCTGGCCGAAATCTTTGCGCCTCACTACAACGAATTCCAGGAGAAGATTCTCGCACGCTATGCCGGGGTCGGATTGGCGGGCGCGTGCAAGGATGAAGGCGGCGATCCTGCCGTGGGGCTGGAGAAACTTCCCTGGTCCAATTACCGGCAGGAGGCATATCGGAAAGCCACGGGCGGCAGGGATTTGCTGGCTGATTTCCTGCTGATGCGAACGGGTGAGCAGGGGCGCGAGGCGGAGCGCCAATTGGCCATCAATCACCATCTGGAACTGGTGCGCCGTCAGAATGCTGATGTCGAAGCCGCCTTCTATCATCTCGTCAAGAAATGCCTGGGGCCCAAGGCCTTCGTCGGCACGCATCCCACCTGGATATCGGATCCGAACAATCAAGGCGAGTATCAACGGAGCGGGCTGGACTGGTGGGCGGTCAAACGCGACATAGCACAAACGGACGAGGAAATTCCGTTCTGCGTGGGCACGGCGCTGAGCAAAAAATGGGGCAGCCCGTTTTGGTTGAATATGTATTATAGTGAGAACGTGGAGGCCTACCGCCAGCGACTCTGGAAATACGCGGCCAGCGGCGGGCGGATGAATTTCCACCCCATCTGGCCAGCGCCGAATATGCCGACAGGAGACTACTCTCTGCACAAGTCGGCGTTGATGCGCGGCCAGCAGCGGATTCGGTTGCTGAACCTGATATCGAAAAGCCCGCTGGACTGTCCGGTCGCCGTGGTGTTCGGCCACGCCGCCACCATGAATTACGCCGGACCGCACTTTCAGGACAGCGGCTCCCGCTTGGCAGACGCGTTTTGGGCGGCAGGCTTCCCGGCGGACCTGATACCTAGCAGCGAGGTAGAGGACGGGTCGTTGAAGGTCGATTCCGATGGATATGTTAGATATGGGGAACAACGCTACGCCGCTGTGATTCTATATCATCCCGAGTTCGAAAAGATGGCCGATGCGGACTTCTGGCAACGGGCGGCAAGAGGCAAATCGGCGCTGTACCGAATGGGGAACTGGGCTCGCGATTTTGACGCCATGCCGGTCGAGGGTGACAAACTGCTGCCGGCCGGCATGACCCTGGCTGCGGATGCCGGGAGCTGTGTGGCTGAGGTTGTCAGGGATCTGAAAGGGCGCGGGATCGAAATGCAGCAGGCGGGAAAACTGGACGGCCATTGCCGCTTGCTAGACGGCACGCGCATCTTCATCTCGGCGGACAAAACGATGGAGGGCGACCCCCTGCGAAAGACGACCGTGATAGGTAACACCAAGATCGCTTTCGACGCGGAGGGACTGGTTGCGGTGCGTCTTGACAGCAACGGGTTGCCAGTGGCACTGGCTGCCGGCGGCGTGAGAAGTTTCACCGTTGCCGAGATGAAGATCACGTCTGGAACACCTTATGATTTCGCCCTCTGGAAGGACGACTCCGGGCACTGGCACGGCGTCTTGCAGGGATGGAACGGCCCGGTCCCGGATGACCTCAAACGCATCACGGCGGATTGGCAGCGACTGGCAGTCAGCGGACCCGGTCAGTCTGCGGGTTCCCCCAGGATCGACTCGGCGGCACTCCGGTTGCCAGCCAACATCCCCCCCGTCCTCGGTGCGTGGTTTCCGCAGGAGTCGGAGATGCGGCCGGACGGGTACCAGAACTATCTCGATGCGATGGCCGAGCACTCGCATTACAACCTGCTGACGACCACGATGCGCAACGGCGGGCGTCAGATGATTGACCCTGCCGTACATGACTGGTTCAAGCAGGCGGCGATATATGCGCGGCAGAAGGGCATCGGCCTTGTCCTGGAACTTGATGTCCGTCATTCGATTCCCGCCTTCAAGAATCGATACCCGGATGAATTGCAGGAGCGGCTCTGGCTTCAAGAGTTCACGCTTCCCGAGAGCGGAGTTATGCTAACAGACGTTTCCTATCCGTGCGGGCATGGTGACGCGATATGCGGCGCAGGCGCGATCGCCATCCGCCTGGAGCGAGCCTATAGTTATACGAAGACCGCTACAGGCATCGACCCGGATACGGTCACCGATATCACTGCCTCCTGTAAGACGCCAAAGACCGAGCCCCGCAGTTTTTCTGCCGCCCTATCGTGCGGCCCGGGCATCAAGGAGCGCAAGGTGTGCATCATCGCCCGGGTCACTTGCGAATATCCGGCGGTGTTCGGCCCGCATCTGATCCCCTTTGAGGAGGAAACAATCCGGCAGTATGCCGACCTGCCGCTGGCCGGACTGATGAAGGACGAATGGGGCTTTCCGGCGTGCCACGACGGCAATCCCGGGAAGAACGGATTCTGGTTCTCCCGCTGGCAAGCCGACGCTTATGCCAAAGCCACCGGCGGCCGGGACATGGTCCGCGACTCGCTGCTGATGTGCTATGGGGAACGGGGCCGGGAGGGCCAGCGCCAGGCGGCCGTCAATCACGTCATGGAGCTTCACCGACTCCGCAACACCGAGATCGAGCAAGCCTTCTACCGAGCAACCAAGGCCACCTTCGGCCCCGGCGCCTTTGTCGGCACGCACGACACGGTCATCCCTTATCCCGATCCCCGCGAGTTTGAGCGGAACGGGCTGAACTGGTGGACCGCAACTCGCAGCTACGCCCAATCCGACGAGACCACGCCCTTTTGTTGCCGCACATCGATGGCGAAAAAGTTCGGTGCCCCGTGGTACAACCAGTGGTACGCCCCCACGCCGGAATCCTACGAGAAGCTGATCTGGAGTTATGCATTGGCCGGCGGGCGGATGAATTTCCATGTCCTCTGGGGTGGCGAGGGACCCGCGGCGGAACTGGGCAAAAAACTTCTGCGCAGCCCTGTGATTCGCGCCGACTGCCGGATCCGGCTGCTCAATTTCATTTCCGCGGCACCGGTCGAGTGTCCCGTGGCCGTGATCTTCGGCCACGCCGGTGCGATGAATTGGGCGGGGCCTGCATATGACGATGTGGGCATGGAACTGACCGACGCATTCTGGCGCGCCGGGTATTACGCGGACCTGATTCCATCTAGCGAGTTGCGCGACCAAGCGTTGCGGGTTGACGCCGAGGGGGACATCTGGTTCGGGCAACAGCGCTATGCGGCCGTCGTTCTGTATCATCCCGAGTTCGAGAACGCCACCACCGCCGACTTCTTCCAGAAAGCCGCCAAAGGCAAAACCATTATCTATCGGATCGGCGATTGGACCAAGAACTTCGACGCCAAAGCATTCGACGGAAATGCGGCCCTGCCCGCTCGGATGAAAGTTGCTAGAGATATCAACGCTTGTGCCGAAGCCGTCCTCGCCGAACTGCGCCATACGGGAATCGAACCGCAGACCTGCGCAACCGTGACGCTTCCCAGGTGGGGCAGCCTGGGCCGGACGTCAGCCGCGCTGCCTTCGTCCGGCCTGTGCCGCTTGACGGATGGCACGGTCATTCTCGCGTCCGGTCAGAATGACGTGAGGGGCGATCCGATTCAGAAGACACTCAGCGTGGACGGCCACGATGTCGCCATCGACGCCGTCGGCGTGGCGGCCGTGCGACTCGACAAGGGCGGCAAACTCGAAGCCCTGGCTGCCGGCGCATTGAAGTGGTTTCGTGGCGGCGGGTTCGCCATCGACCTGCCCGAGCGAGTTGACGTGGCCCTTTGGCGCGATGCGGAAGGTAAGTGGCACGGCGTGATGCAGGATTTCAACGGTCCCGTTCCCGCTGAACTTTTAGCCTTTACACAGGATTGGCTGCGGCTGAGAGTGCCACAGCCGCTTGAACCATGAAGGGCAATAGATGAAGAGAGTATTCATAACAACGCTTAGTCAGGAATATCCGGCAAGCGACCGGATGATCATGTCCACTCCGGGGCAGACGGTTCGCTGGGAGGTTCCGCCGACAACCGTAATTGTCATTCGAATCCAGCCGAAGGAAGGGAATTGGAGATGAGAGTTATGGGGCACGGCGTGCTGCAAGATTTCAGCGGCCCCGTTCCCGCTGCGCTTCTCTTCTTGACCCAGGATTGGCTGCGGCTGAGCGTGCCCCGGCCGCTTGAACCATAATATGAAATGGAAACACACTATGAAACATACCCTGATTGCCGGTCTCGCCGCCCTGCTGCTGGCGCCGCTCGCCGCGCTCCACGCCGCTGACACGACGGTAACCGCCAGCAATACCGAGCCACGTCGCGATACGCGCGGTGAAATTCTCGATGCCCACGGCTGTCTGGAACTGTTCAAGGGTAGCCACGTTTATGAAGATCCGGTACAAGTCTTGCCGAAGACGCTGTTTACGGGCTCCTTTGCGTTGGCCGATGCGAAGGTTTTCCCTTCGGAAGACCCGATCATTCCCGTCATTGAAAGCTGCTTGCTGCTGTTTGAGAAGGGCGATACGCTGTGCCTGCTCTACGGCGCTCCCGATGCCTCGTTCGCCGCAGGCAAACCGTTCGGGATCAGCGGGCTTTCGCAGACATCCGGAAATTTTTCATTCAGCGTGAAGCCGCAACCGCAGCCCGGTTCCTACGTGTTCAGTTACGAGTGCGGAAACCGGGTCCCCGCCAAATTTCTGCTGGCGCTCCCTTCCGGCAGCGGCAGCGAAGCGCCGCATCGTCGAAATCGCGGGTCAAAGCCGGAAAAGCGCGACGCATATCATTCCGGCAACGCGTTGATGAAAGGAGGATACAGACGATGATGAAGAATATGCTGTTTAGTATGTTGTTTAGTGGAATTGCCCTTGGTGCCAGTAGTCAGCCTGAAGATGTTACGTTTGTCGCCACGCACGACCGGACAGAACAGCGTTACGTGATCATTCTGCCTGAAGGTTTTGTTCCGGATCAGCCACATGACCTGTTGATTGTTCTGCACGTTATGATCAACGGAAAGAATATCCCTCCCGCGCAGGCATCAGCGGCGGGTGTCTGGTTTTATGCAGACAGCGAGAATGGCTCCCAGCTTTTGTTGACGGGTCATCCATCTGTACCGGGCTCCTGGCGATTGACAGCCTCTTTGAATGATGGAGACAGCATGCGTATGTCGTTTGCACCTAATGCGGTGTTTAAGACAAACATTCAGTTCCATGTGGATTCCCTTTCAGGAAGTGCCTTGCAATGTCAGGTTGAGACAAATGCACTTGTCATCAAGGCTGCCTCCGGTGCTGGTGCCGCAAGGTTGTGCGGGTTCTCGTGTCGGAATGTTCCGGTTTCATTTATGCCGGAACGTAGGCCCTTTTCCCGCGCCCCGGTGGCGTGTTCCCCGGATCCGCACCAGGTTATTGCCGGTGCCCTGGTTGAATGGGATTGGCGCATGCAGGACGGAATCCAGACACCGCGGGAACCTCGGACTTGGGGCCAGGCGATAGAGAAGCTCTTGCGTGGAACTGAGGCGTTGGTATCTGAACGGGCTGCACAGAAGAATCTCCGTCCGGATGAACAGGGTGCATGGGAGAATATTCGCAACACGTGTCTGGATGCAACAAAAATGGACGATACCCCCAGGCAGGAATCGCTATGGCTCAAACTCCACCAACTGCGTCGCTCGATCGTACTTGCAAATCCATTATTCAAAACCTCGCCATTACTGCTGGTCAAACATGTTCCTTCCGTCATGAGTCACCAGCTTACACAGGTCTATGGGTACTGCGCCAGGCCGGGTGGTGGTTTATTTGTCCTGCAGGAGCCCGGTGTAACCATGCGAACGCGCAACATCACTCCTGAAAACCTTCCTGCCGGGAATTTCATGACTCCCGAGCTCTCGTATGACGCTCAATGAATACTGTTTGCATATTGTCCAGTGAAAGAAGCTCCGGTTTCGTGGACTTACAACGATCAAACAAAGAAACTGCGTTATCATCTCTACGAATTGTCACTGGTTTCCGGAGCTGTTCGTCAGTTAACCAGGGGCGATACTGATAATTTCTTTCCTGTGTATCTGCCATCCGATGACATTCTTTTTGTTTCAACCCTGCGCGGCGGTTATCACCGCTGCGGAAGGGGGCCTTGTTTCGTGTACACCACAGCACGGATGAGTGCGGAAGGCGGAGATCCCCGTAGTCTTTCATTTCATGAAACCAATGAATGGGATCCATGCCTTTTGAATGATGGACGGGTCATTTACACACGCTGGGATTATGTTGATAGAAACGCGGTGCTTTACCAGCAACTGTGGGCGGCCAGGCCGGACGGCAGTAATGCGCGGATCTATTTCGGGAATAACACCTGGAATCCGGCTGGTATCTGGGAGGCGCGATCCATTCCGGGGTCTTCCCGTGTTATGGCCACTGCGTGTCCGCATCACGGCATGAGCGCGGGTTCGGTTGTGCTGCTGGACACGACAAGGGGTGTGGACGGTAAGGATCCTTTGACCCGGCTTACCCCGGATGTACGTTTCCCGGAATCAGAATCCATCCTGGCCGCCGGTCCTGATTCTATCCCGTATGACTTTGACACGCCCGTTGTACGGAATTGGAACAGCCCCATGAAAGAACCCTGGATGGAAACAACACCAACGGAAGAAGAAAATCGCTGGCCGGGCCATTGTTACAAATCACCCTGGCCGCTCTCTGAGAAATTCTTTATTGTATCTTACAGTTTTGACCAACTGGTTGGCGAGCCGGGTCCGAACATTCCCAACATGTTCGGGATCTACTTTGCCGATGCATTTGGCAATAAAGAACTGATATACCGTGATCCGAATATCTCAAGTATCTGGGCACGGCCAGTTGCCAGCCGTATCCCTCCTCCTGAGTTGGCGATGCAAAGATCCGAGACAGGAAAGAAAATCGGAACGTTCTTCTTGAGCGACGTGAAAGAAAGCTGGCCTCACCTGCCTGCGAATGCGCCGATTACGCACCTGCGCATCGTACAGGTGCTTCTCAAAACAACACCCAATGCCAACTCACCCAAGCTTGGTGCTGCCAACGCGTCGCCTGGTAAGCAGGTTCTGGGTACTGTGCCGGTGGAGGATGACGGCTCTGCCTATTTTGAGGCACCTGCTAGGACTCCGATGCTTTTCCAGGCACTTGATGCCAGGGGGCGGGCGGTGCAAACGATGCGCAGTCTGGTTTATCTGCAAGATGGTGAAAACGAGTCCTGTATCGGTTGCCACGAGCACCGGATGAAGCAGAAAACTCCACGTTTCCAGGCCAAGGCAATACAGCGCGCACCTTCAAAAATCACCCCTGGGCCTGACGGGGTAATGCCATTCAGTTATCCGCGGCTGGTTCAGCCCATACTCAACCGTCATTGTGTAAGCTGTCACAATGGCGAGAAACCTGGCCGTCCTGTTTTAACCGGTGATCCTGAAGATGCATTCTCCAAGTCCTACAATGCGCTGGTCAATCGTGTTTCCTATTCTGCCTGGGATCGTCCGCAAAACAACTTCGAGCCCCTTACTGAACCGGGACGTTTCGGAGCCATTGGCAGTCCATTGGCGAAAATGCTTGAGGAGGGACACAGAAAAGTCCAGTTGACCCAGGAGGAATTTGTTTGTCTCTATACATGGATGGACGTTAATGCCCTTTTCTACGGAACGTTTGATGTCACCGAACAGAAAAGGCAGCTTGCCGGGAAAATAATCTATCCGCCGAAAGAATAAATTGACCCAGATACCTGTTATTATGGTTATTACGGTGCTGTTCTCATGGACGGTTACCCCGGCATCGTTCCTCGCGCTCCACGCCGCTGAAGCGACGTATCCGTCTGACGCCATCGTCTCGCCCGATAAATTGGCCGGCAGGCGGACTACCATCTCGCTAAACGGCAGGTGGCAGGTCGACGAGAGTGTCTCGGCGACCGAGGTTCCCAAGGTGTTCGGTCACACCATCGTCGTGCCGGGTCTGGTGAGTCTCGCCAAGCCCGAGTTTCCAGAGGTCGGCACCGTTTCGGCAAAGCGGAATTACTGTTGGTATCAGAAGTCGTTTGCCGCGCCGACCAGCCGCGAAGCGGCAATTCTGAGGATCGGCAAATCGCAATTCGGCACGGCTGTCTGGCTCAACGGCAAACCATTGGGCGAACACCTCAGTTGCTGGACGGCGGGCTATTTCAACCTAACCGAAGCCATGAACTGGTCTGGTGAGAACCGCTTGGTGGTTCGCATCGGCGCATATCCGGCGCTTCTGCCTGCAAACATTCCCGGCGCGGGCATAGCCGGGTCAAGCAAGTATTGGATACCCGGGATTTGGGATGATGTCGGCCTGATTCTCTGCGACAATCCGGTCATCGAGACGATTCAGGTGGCGCCGCGCGTCAATGCGTCGGAAGCTGTGGTGCAGACGAAGGTCAAGAACTACGGTCCGGCGCGGAGCTTCGAACTGAGTCATGTGGTCAAGAGCTGGAAGGCAGGAACGGAAGTTGCCCGGGGCGAACCGCAGAAGGGACGGATTGAGGCCGGCGAAGAGAGGACTTTCACGCAGACTATCAGGATTCCCAATACCCATCTCTGGTCTCCCGACATTTACGACAAGGCGTTGCCGGGCGGCAAGGCCGGGGAGCGGCAGGAGTACCGCTGGTACATGACCGCCGCGCTGACGGAATTCTGGCGGTTCCAGCGTTGTGCCATCGGTGTCCTCTACTACGACTTCATGGGGTCCTATCCGCTGGGACGCCCGGGGCCCGGGCCGTACCACTTTGGTGCCTTTTCCGATATAGTTTCGTTGCAACTCCAGCCGGAATTCGAGAAGTATATGACCGAGGCATTCAAGCCGCTTGGGGTCTATATCAAGTTCTGGGGCGATGGTGAACCGGGCAAACAGCCTTATGTTCCCTACGGTCAGTGGTTCCCTGTACAGGGTGGTGCGAATCATGATTTCGCAGTTGGCCTGATCAATGATGATCTGGAGCCAATAATGGGCAAGCTGGTTCTTTCGGTTGAGAATCTGGAAGGCAAGACGATTGCCTCGACCGAAAAGCCATTCCGATTGGATGGCGTCGGCAGGAATACGTATGAACTGGCTGTGTCAGTTCCGAAAGATAACGGCAAGTACTTGTTGAAGGCTGTGGCCTATCCGCAGGGAACTCGCCACAAGAGTCCGACGGTGTCTCTGCGAAAAGTGGTCGTCGATTCACCGTAACTCCATAACATGAAAAGGAAACACACCCTGCTTGCCGTTCCCGCCGCGCTTTTAGCCTTTACCCACGATTGGCTACGGCTGAGAGTGCCTCGGCCGCTTGAACCATGAAAGGAAGCAGAATGATTCGAACATGTATCTCCATTCACCAGCAAACCGCTCACTAACAAAGAAAAGACCGGCAAATGAAACGCATACTAACAGTTGGATTGATGATATATCGATTATTCGCTGGCATTGCGCTGGCGGACGAGAATCTTCCACGGCTCTCGCCGCGGCCACAGGTGGTGGCTGGGGTGAAAGAGCCGCATGTGGATCTCGGCGGCACCTGGCGTTTCAGCCCCGCGCCGCCTGATGGATTCGAAACACGCCCAATGCCACCGGATGGAACCGGTTGGTCCGACATCCAGGTTCCCGGCGAATGGGTCATGCAGGGCTTTACGGTTGAAGCGGACAAGGCCGCCGGCTATGTGCGTTCCTTCAAGGTTCCACAAGACTGGAAGGGTAAGCGCATCAAACTGCGCTGCGACGGTGTTTACAGTGACGGCACAGTCTGGATCAACGGCAAGAAAGCAGGCAAGCATCTCGGCGGGTTCACTCCGTTTGAGCTGGACGTCACGGAGCTTGTCAAAGATGGCGAGAACGTCATCGCGCTCCGTGTGGTGAGCGAATCCGTTGTGGACAAACTCGCCAGCGCCAGCTCCTACGCCGGCCACCCGCTCGGCGGCATCACCCGCAAAATCAAGCTCTTCGCGCTGCCCTCAACCCATCTGTCGAAATTGCATGTTGCCACAACGTTCGACCCGGCATTCCGCGGCGCCACCCTTGAGGTCAATCTGGCCGCCGCTGCGGAAGGTGGCGCGGCTCCGGCGGATTTGCAGGCATATCTAACACTGCGCGGGCCGGATGGCCGAGGGGCCGCCCTCACGCCGGGGAGCATCGCGCTGAAGGACCTTGCGGGTTCTATCAAAATCCCGGTGGCCGGTCCCGCCAAATGGGACAGTGAACACCCGAATCTCTACACGCTCACCATCGAGTTAAAGGCGGACGGAAAGCTGCTGGAGACCGTAACCCAGCGGGTCGGCTTCCGCCAGGTCGAAGTGCGCGGCAACCAGATGTTCGTCAACGGCGTGCCAGTCAAACTCCGCGGCATCTGCCGCCATGAGGCCGATCCCCTGCGCGGACGCTCGCTGGCCCCGGGCACCTGGCGCAAGGACGCGGAACTCTTCCGCACGGCCAACTGCAATTACATCCGCACGTCCCACTATCCACCGGCCGAGGAGTTTCTTGAGGCCTGCGACGAGCTGGGGCTCTTCGTCGAGTGCGAGGCGCCTTTCTGCTGGGCGAGTCAGACCAAACTCACGCCTGCGGAGGTGCCTGACCTAATCACGCGCCAGCACCTTGAGATGCTGGAAGCCTATCGCAACCACCCCTCGATCACCCAGTGGTCGTTGGCCAACGAGAGCGGAGCCTTTGGGGAGTATTTCCTGCCTGCGGCCAAGGCGTTGAGGCAATTGGACCCCACAAGACTGTTAGTTTTCAGTGACATGACCGGGGGCGGCGGCGAGTTCCTTGACATCAGCAACAACCACTATCCGGGATATTGCGACGCGAAGTATCCCGGCCTGGAAGGCCCGGCCAGATACGCCAACTACGCGCAGCCGATGATCTTCGATGAGTATTGCCATCTCAATTCCTACAACCGCCTCGAACTGGCTACCGACCCCGGCCTGCGCGATATCTGGGGCCTCGGGCTGGCCGGCATGTGGCAGAATATCGTCAAAGCCCAAGGGTGCCTCGGCGGCGCCATCTGGAGCGGCGTGGATGACACGTTCTTTATGCCTAACGGAAAAATTGTTGGCTACGGCCCATGGGGGCCCATTGACGGTTGGCGGCGCCCGAAGCCGGAATACTGGAACATGAAGAAAGCCTACTCGCCGCTGGCCGTGAAGGAAACCTCCCTGCCGGCCAACCAACCCGTGCGCCTCACCATCGAAAACCATCAAACCTTCACCGACTTGCAGGAACTGCGGTTCGAGTGGAAATGCGGCAAACGCTCCGGTACCGCGCGATCCTCCTCCGTGCCGCCCGGCCAAACCGGCACGCTTGACATTCCCGTCTCGGATGCCGGCAAGATGTTGGAAGTGAGCGCAGTCAGCCCCGGCGGCCTCAACATCGACCTCTGGCACATCGCGCTTGGTCCCGACCCGCGCACCGCGCCACCCGTGCCCGCTGCCAAGCCCGGCCCGGTCACACTGGAAAAGCCGGCCGGAAAAATCATCGTCCGCAGCGCCGGCTTCACCGTCGCCTTCGACGCTGCCACCGGCATGGCTACCGCCCCGTTTACCGGTCCGGATTTGTTATTTCTGCCAAGGACTGGTGACAGTCCCGGCGGCGGGATGGAAGCGGAGTCCCAGCTCTTTACTAACACCTGCGGCAATTGGAAGGCGGCGGCGGTCACCGCCGAAACCACCGCCGACCAGGGCGTGACGGTTCGTGTCGAAGGCGCATACGCGGAAGCTCAAGGTGCCTACACCTTCCGTTTCGTCAAAGATGGCTCGCTGACCCTCGATTACGATTTCGCCGTCACGGAAAAGGGCCAGTGCGATCCCCGCCAAATCGGGGTGGTCTTCCGCCTGCCGCGCGAATGCGACACGCTCACCTGGCGCCGTAACGCCAAGTGGAGTGCCTATCCCGACGACCACATCGGCCGGGCGCAGGGCACCGCCACGGCATTTGTCAAAGGCGTGCCAATCTCCCTGCTGGCCGGCCCGCGCGTCCTGCCCACCTGGAGTTGGAGCGCCGATGCCACTCCCAATGGCTCTAACGATTTCCGCTCGACCAAGATGAATGTTTACGAAGCCGCGCTGCTCTCGCCCTCCGGCCATGGCCTGCGCCTGCTCGCCGACGGCTCACCCCATGTCCGCTGCTGGGTGCTTGAAAGTTCGGCGAACCTGCTCGTCGCGGACTACACCAACCACGGGGCTCCGCAGTTCTTCACCGAACACGTCATCCCGGCCCGCCCGCTCAAAGCCGGCAGCGCGGTCAAGGGCACACTGCGCATGGAAATCCGCATGGATTTGAAAAAGTAACAAAGGAAAAAGAGTATCAATGAAGCAGAATGGTCAAACGGAGGAACAAAAACAAATGAAACGAATACTGACAGTTGGATCGATGATGTCGCCATGGATGATGCATCAGGCGCGCTTAGGCATTGTTGCGGGGACTATCCTGGTGCTTCTTTCGCGTGGTGGGTTTGCCGCCGTTCCAGAGGTTGTGGCAAAAACAGCAGCGTTTTGGCTCGATGCGGGTAGTGCAACATCCATGGTGATGGAAAATGACAAAGTGACGGAATGGCGTGATGCACGATTTGATGGACAAACCTTCGCGAAGAAGGCGACGATTCATGGCCAGGCCCAGTTGATGAAAGACAAGCTCCTGGGAAACAAGCCGTATGTCTGGATGAGCGCTGGACAATTTTTCTCCTTTGCTGACGAGACGAAGATTCGCGCAGTCTTTTGGGTGATTCGTGCAGACGCCCCTAATGCCTTTTTGCTCGGTCGGATTGGTGGCGAGAATGGGTATTATGATTTTCATCGAAATGTTGATAGCGGCAACGGGGAGCTTTGGGATCGTACATACGCCGCGAATGGATTACGGAATGGGGCTACATATTTCAATGGAGCCCGGATTGACGGAACCGAACATGAGCTGGACAATAACTTCAACCTGATCTCCGTCGTCGCCTCTGAACCGCTTGCCGCAAATACGTTGGCGGCTGACCGCAGTGCCGCGCGAGCAGGCAACATTCGGGTGGCTGAGCTTATTCTGTTTGACGCCGTTCCAACAGATGAGCAACGCATCCAAGTCGAAAAATACCTGGCCTCGAAATGGGGGCTCGCTGATTACGGGAAGGTGGTCACCAAAATGTCATCGATATCACCGCTTTCAACATGGCTTGAGCCTGCTGCGACTGGCAAGAACTACCCAGTGGGTGAAGCGTCGCGGCAATGGGGTGTTTTACAACATGATTTGAGGAAAACGGATCGTTTCAAGCAGTTTGCGTCTGAGACCTATTGCGCGGACGCATTAGTGACACTGGAAGACAAGGACCCGCTGACCATTTTGCTGCGTCGGACACAAGCCTTGTTGAACGATATTCAAGCGATGCGGAATGCCCCATCGCTCGAGTCGGAAACAAAAGCATTGGCTGATCTTGTTGCGCGGGCAAAAGCAGCCGCTGAAACCGAACGCCGTCCATTGTTTGATGAGGCACTACTCTTGCGTCGCAAAATTGCGTTTTCAAATCCGCTGCTCAATTTCAAGGAATTGCTTTTCATCAAGCGCGATTTATCCAATGTCATGCAGCATTGTTGTGATCAGTACTATGGTCAACAGCAAAGGACCGGGGGCGGATTGTTCGTCCTTTCGGATCCGTTTGGCGAGTCGCCCGCGATTCGCGATGTGCTGGCAGGCTCTGGACTTGAAATTGGAACACGTCAGGAGATGGGAAAGGATGGGGGTTCCATTCTTTCACCGGCACTATCGTATGACGGGAAGATGATTGCCTTTGCCTATGTGGAGGGCAAAGGAAGCCGTGCCCACATTTCGCATGTCGATCACGCGAATAACGGGCATTGGGACAAGGGCTTTTGCTATCATCTGTTCACGGTTGGTTCCGATGGCTCAAACCTGAAGCAGATTACAGATGGAACATTCAATGATTTCTCCCCGTGTTTTACCCCTGCAGGACGCATTGCGTTTATTTCTGAACGTCGTGGCGGCTATTTGCGTTGCGGCCGCCAATGCCCTAGCTTTACGATGTTTGATATGGCTGTCGATGGGACGGACATGCGTTGCCTCAGCTTTCATGAAACGAATGAATGGTCTCCTGCGATCACGCATGATGGCATGTTGCTGTGGACGCGTTGGGATTATGTTGACCGCCATGGGTGTACCGCTCATCATCCGTGGATTACAACCCCCGACGGGCGTAATCCGCGTCCCATTCACGGCAACTATTCCCTCCGCTATAAGCGAGCGGATATGGAGATGGACACGCGTGCAATTCCTAATTCGCAGTGTTTTGTCACGACAGGCGCGCCGCATCATGGACAAGCTTTTGGATCCTTAATGGTCATTGATCCGCGCGTGGCTGATGATGATGCCATGGCACCGGTAAAGCGGTTAACCCCTGATGCCGGATTTCCTGAAACACAGGGCGGTTCGCAGAGCTATGGAACCGCATGGCCGTTGAGCGACACCTATTATATCGCGGCTTATGAGCCGGCCGAAGCTCGCGTTGGAGGCAAGCAACTGACCTTTGGACTCTATTTGGTCGACAAATTTGGCAACAAGGAACTCATTTATCGCGACCCGCAAATTGCCTGCGTGAATCCGATGCCCTTCCGTGCGGAGAAGCGTCCGCCGATTGTTCCGGAGCAACGTATTGCCGCTGTTCCTGCGGCACAGCGCAAACCCGCAGACTGGCAGGCTGAAGCGCGTGGGCAAGGGACCATAACCATTGCAGATGTGTATAAGAGTTACTTGCCGTGGCCCGAAGATGCCAAGAAGATTTCCGCTCTTCGGATCTGGCAGATCTATCCGGCATCAGTGGCTACTGCAGAACTGGCACATCAAACAGGTATCCAGATCAAGGAAGGATTTGATTCTGTCAATCTTGTACGCACGGTTGTCGGGACAGTTCCAGTCGAATCCGATGGAAGTGCCTATTTCAAGGTGCCTACAGGCTATGAGATTTTCTTCCAGGCGCTCGATGAACAGGGCGCCGCGATTCAATCGATGCGTTCGTCAACAGCGTTGGTGCCCGGAGAGCAGCTCTCCTGTCTGGGCTGTCATGAACCAAAGGGCATCGCACCTGAGCGTCTCCCCGTTGCGACACCCCTTGCAATGAAACGCACGCCTTCACTGCCCAAACCCGGGCCGGAAGGATCGCTCCCGTTCAGTTATCCGAAGCTTGTCCAGCCTGTGCTGGATAAGAATTGTGTCAGTTGTCATGCGGACAAGATCAAGCAAGCCAAGCCGGGAGGGAAGGTGCCACCACGGTTGGATAGTGAGGTGAATGGAAAATATTTCACATCCTATATGAATCTTGCCGAACCCTACGGCTTTGTCTCGTATGGTGCTGGACAGGATTTCAATTCGCCCATGTTCTATCGGACGTTCCCGGGGAAATTCGGCGCGCGTGCATCCAAACTCTATAAGATGCTGAAGCAGGGGCACCACGACGTGAAGCTTAGCGCCGAGGAGATGGAACGTATCATCATTTGGCTGGATTCGGTCTGCCAGTTCTATGGCGTGTATGAAAAAGAGGGCGGCGAGAAGCAACTGCGTGGCGAGTTTGCTGAACCCACGCTGAAGTGATGATTGTCAAATGGAGATTAACAGTGAGGAAGACTACCCGCTCTTCAACATGTATGTCCGCGATTTCATGCCGTTCTTCAAATTCCGCACGAACAAGTATCTCGGTCATGGCGGCGCCCACAATCCGGAGTGCATCTATTTCTGGGGCGATGTGTTTGCCGAAACCTATGGCAACGAACCGTTCGCGACTCGTGCCGACAAACTCCAGGCCAGCCAGTGGCACAAGTACGAATGGGTCTCGGGCCCGGAACTGATCGTGTTATTGTTGGACCGCTACGCCTACACCGAGGATGAAAAATTCCTGCGTGAAACGGTCCTGCCTGCCGCGCGTGAATCGCTCGGGTTCTTTGACCAGCACTACAAAGCCGGGGGCGACGGCAAACTCGACATGCAACCGTCACAGGCGCTGGAGACATGGGTGGGGTGCGTCAATCCCATGCCGGAACTCGCAGGCCTGCACGCGACGACCGAGCGCCTGCTGGCCCTGCCGGGAAACCTAACGAGTTCCGCGGACCGCGCGTTCTGGAAGCAGTTGCAGGCCAAGCTGCCGCCCTTGCCGACCATTAAGACGCCTGACGGCAAGGTCATGCTCGCCCCCGCCCAGGTTTACAAACAGAAGCAAAACAGCGAGGTTCCGGAACTCCATGCGGTGTTTCCTTTCCGCCAGATCGCCATCGGCAGACCGAATCTGGAGTGGGGGGTGGAAGCGCTCAACCGCAGAACGGAAATGGGCGCCAGTTGCTGGCACCAGGACGATATCTTCATGGCCTGGCTGGGCGAGACCGCGCAGGCCCGTGAGTAAATCATGAATGAAATGAAAACAAACAATACACACGCGTTATCCATCCATAAAATCATCAGGACGTCGCTGTTGAGCATATGCCTGTTGACTTGCTTGATGAATTCGCTCATCTCGACCGCGTATGCGGAGGTTCGGCTGCCCCGCCTCCTCAGCGACAACATGGTGCTCCAGCGCGACATGCCGATTCCGATCTGGGGCTGGGCCAATCCCAATGAGAAGGTGACCGTCCGCCTTGGGAAGTCGTCAGCTTCCGCGACCGCGGGCACCAATGGCCAATGGTCGGTCAAGCTGCCCAAGCTGTCGGCGGGCGGGCCCTATCAACTGACGGTGGCCGGGGTGAATACCCTCACGCTCACCAATGTGCTGATAGGCGAGGTCTGGCTCTGCGCCGGCCAGTCGAACATGGAAAAGCCGATCGGCATTCATCCCGGCCAGCAACCGTGCCTCAATTATGAAAAGGAAATTGCCGCGGCCGACTATCCGGAGATCCGCCTGATGGAAGTGCCGCCCGAAAATCCACGGACTCCTGGCGATGACATCGCCGGCGCTCAATGGCTGGTCTGCACACCGCAGAACATCGTGGTCAAACGCGGCGGCGGGCACGGGTATTCCGCATGTGCCTATTTCTTCGGCCGCGAACTTCACAAGGAGCTGAAAGTCCCAGTCGGTTTGATTGCCGCGAGCATGAGCGGCTGCCCGTGTGAGCCGTTCACCCCGCCCTCCGGAGAGCGCTGGCTTGGCATGATCAACCCGTTGGTTCCCTACGGCATCCGCGGCTCGATCTGGTATCAGGGTGAAGCAAATCTTGGAAACGACATGCTCTATCACGACAAGATGAACACCCTCATCACCGGCTGGCGCAAGGCTTGGGCACAGGGCGATTTCCCCTTCCTGTTCGTTCAAGTGGCGCTGTGCAAATACACCGACGATGTCGAAATGGCCCCCCGCCTGTGGGAGGCCCAGACGGCGACGCTGGATGTCCCCAATACCGGCATGGCGGTGACGCATGACATCAGCAGCTACCCCGACTGCCACGCGACTAACAAACAGGAAGTGGGCCGGCGGCTTGCCCTTTGGGCCCTCGCCAAGACCTACGGGAAGTCTAGCATTGTGTATTCCGGGCCGATCTACAAATCCATGGAAGTCGCGCCCGGCCCAGGACCTGCCAAGATCCGGATCCAATTCGACCACACCGGCAGCGGCCTGGCCAGCCGGGATGGCAAGCCGTTGGATCATTTCACCATTGCAGGGGAGGACCAGAAATTCGTCGAGGCCAAGGCCGTGATCGACGGCAAGAGCGTGTTTGTCTGGAGCAACGTCGTGGCCAAGCCGGTGGCCGTTAGATTCGGCTGGCGGCAGGATGCAGACCCCAACCTCATGAACAAGGAGGGCCTGCCCGCGCCTTGTTTCCGCACCGACAAATGGAACTGAAAGGATCGAGAAATGAAGACAAACAATATGAACGCATTATCTATCAAATAGAATCCTCGGGGCGGCGCTGTTGGGCTTGGGCCTGCCGGCACTGCTCTGTTCCGGCGCTGACCTTGTGGCAACCCCGTCCGCACGCCAGGTCTTGTGGTATGCACAAGCAGCAGGAGGCTGGGAGTCGGAAGCGCTGCCTATCGACAACGGCCGCCTGGGCGCGATGCTCTTCGGCGCGGCCGACAAGGAAACCGTTCAAATCAACGAGGACAGCCTCTGGTTGGGCGACGATAAAGACACGGGCATGTATCAGAATCTCGGCGAGTTCGAGGTGGCGCTGCCGCGGGCCAAACCCGTGACGAACTACCGGCGCCGGCACGGACTGCCTCAACCAGCGTGCCAAAGGCTGGCGGACCGGCGAAGCGCCGCACGGCACAGTGACCGAGCAGCTTGACAAAGCGGCCAAGCGCCCGTACGCCGCGCTGCTGGCGGCGGTTACTACTCAGGTCCGCTACTTTCAAGATGCATCAAGAGGATGACAGAATCATTTTTTGACAGAATCATTGGAAGAATTCGCATATCCGACGAGGAATAGCCGTTGATGAAAGGGAAGGCAGGCGGATGGACCGCGGTTGCCCAATTCCAATCCTCAATGATTCTGTCATCCAATGATTCTGTCACAAAATTCTTCCGTACCTGAGTAGTTACTAAACCTTACATAATCCGCATGTTCGCATGGAATGTATTTGGTAAAATGATGAGGGGTAAAATGATGAAGAACTGGAATCGGGCTTCCGCTCTCGGGAGTTCTGATCTTTTCTTTGATTTTACCCTTCAGAAATGGACTGGTTCCCGTCGAAAGAACCTCTGGCCAAACCGGTTCATGGGCGATGCGATGCTGCCGCCGGACCAGCGGCGGACCAAGACCAACGTGGGCACCTATAACTCAGAGAAGAAAGGGTTCCGGTCCGGTCTGCCAGGCCCGGTTTTGGTGATGACAGCAGAGCGTGTAGTGAAATAGCTTATCGCGCAGGAGGTTACGGATTGGTGCGGTGAGAGTCACCTCCCGGCCAACGGGATTTACCGGCGTGGGGGACTGAACCGGTGACGATCACGACGAGTTCAGGCAAGGAGCCCATTGCGAAACGACGGGTCCGAATGATGCAGGACAACGGCGAGGAGTGCGAGGTGCAACTCAACACCTACTAGGAAATCCGGCGCAGCAAGGGGATTTTGACGAGGTCCTGGAGGGCATGACCCACGGGACTTCCAGCTCCGGTGTGGGCCAGATGACCGGGACTAGCAAGGGCACGGTCGCCATGGCGTGGAAGGCCCGCAGCAACGAGCTGCTCACGGCGTTCCGCACGCGGGATCTGACCGGCATCGACGTGCTGGCGAGGTATGTTGACGGCATCTTCCTGGGCCAGGAGCGCTGCGTGGTGGTGGCCATGGCGAGTGACACGAAGGGATCCAAACACCTGTTGGATTTCGAGGAGGGCAGCAGCGAGAACGCGGAGGTGGTGGATGGCTTGCTGGCCCGGATCGCCGCACGCGGGCTGGTGGTGGGCGGGATCGGCGGGTGCTGGTGCTGCGCGACGGCAGCGCGGCCACCGACAAAGCGGTGAGCCATTTCTGGCCCGACGTGGTGCAGCAGGAATGCCCGACGGTTGATCGAAGCTTCACCTCGTCGTCGGCGACGCGGGCGACGGCATCGCCAACGACCACGCCGACTGGGTCAACGTCGTTTTCCGGAAAGAGAGATCTCGCCGCTCAAGCACGGGCACGACTCCGCTCTCCGAGCCAAGGAAGCAATTCCAAACAGGATGGGAACGGCCTTTTTGCGCCCTACTAACTTGCTCCCAATGATTGATGCGGCCGTCACCATTAATCGGTAAGGACGGTGGCGAAAGTCACGTAGCGACAGGACCCGTTACCATGCGAGACACCCACCAGCCAAACAACCGAACCCACTCAATGAACAGAGAGAGGAAGATGAGCGCCATTTACATCATGAAAGGAACGATCAGCGTTTTCACGCTTGCGATCACGGCTGCGGCATTTGCCGGGCAGAACGATGTATCTCTCAAATGCGGAGTCGCCGAGACGGTCATTACCCGGGTGAAAGACCGGCAGGAAGTCTATGGCGAATTGAATGCGCGCGCCCTGGTGTTCGCCGCTGCGAACCAGCGTGCGGCCTTGGTCACGCTGGATATCGGCACCTTGGGCAACGACTACGCGAAAGACCTGCTCAAAGGGATCAGCAATGCCACCGGCATTCCGGCGGAGAACCTTCTCATCAACCCGAGCCACACCCACAATGCACCCGGCGTGGACGGGCGCAACATGTCGCCCGAATCACGCACATGGCTGGCTGGCGTGCTCGCGGAACTGGTTGCCAGCGCAGCCGGGCACTTGGAACCGACGACCCTGCGTTATGGCCGTGCCCCGGTTCAAGTCGGCTTCAACCGCCGCCTGATGGTGGACGGCCATGTGACCATGGAGCCGAACCGCCAAGGCGCGGTTGTGCCCTGGGTGGATGTGCTGGCCGTCCACGGCCTGAAGGGCAAGCGGATCGCGGTGCTGTTTTCGCACGCCGCACATCCGGTGATCGTCCACAGGTCGAGCGGCACCACCGGCCCCGACTATCCGGGCTTCGCCGTGACGCACCTGCGCCGCCTGCTGTCCACCAAGGATGGGGAGGCGGTGGGCATCTTCATGTTCGCGCAAGGGTGTGGCGCCAACATCAACGGCTATCCGCTCAACGGCGGGCTCGACAAGTGCGAGACCGCAGGGCTCTCCCTGGCCACTGCGGTGGTTCAAGCGTTGGCCAACGCAAAGGAAATTGCATCCGGTTCGCCAACGGTCCGTTCCACGACCCTTTCACTCCCGCTCCAGAACCCACCCCCGCTGGCCGAGTGCAAGGCGAATTTGGCGAATCAACCGGACAACCAGCGGTATCAGGGTTTGCTGAAACTTGTCGAGAGCGGCCAGCCGCAATTCAAGCCGCTCCCCGTGCGCGCGCTGGCCATCGGCGACCTGTGCATCGTCGGCTTCGCGGGCGAGATGTTTGCCGAGTATCAGTTGTGGTTGGACCAGGCATCGCCCTTCAAGCACACATTTGCACTGAGTTATACCAATGGTTATGCGGGATACATCGGCACGGCAGACGACTACAAGCTGGGACCGGCGGGCGGCTACGAGACCTGGGAGTTTCCGACGGGCAATCCGCCATGGCTGCCGCTCAGACCGGCGGCTGAAACCCAAGTCCGCGACGGCGTGCTTAAACTGCTCACCGGGTTGAAGTCACAGGCCACCAGTCGCGATGGGCGCCCGTTGTCAGACCAACCTGAACCAGCGACGAAATGAACACTAACAAACTAACAACAGGGCATCAGTTTTCCTCATGGTTCCGAACGGCAGTTGCCGCAGGTTCCTGCTGGTGTTTTCTGCTTCTCTGTGGCGGCGCCTTCGGGGCGGACACGCGGTTTCCCCAGCCCGGTGGCAAGTTGTTGCTGGCTGCGGATTGGCAACTGCAATCGTCCGTGCTGGTGTCGGATGATGGCGCGACGATTTCCGCGCCCGGCTATCAACCGAAGGACTGGTATGACGTTTCCGCCCCCACCACGGTCCTGAACGCGCTGACCAAGCATGGCGTTTATCCCGACGTGCGGTTCGCCCTGAACGCCTACCGCGTGCCCGACGCATCCGATGAATTCAACGCGACGCACGACCTGGCCAAGTTCAGCCATCTGCCGGACAAACGCAATCCGTGGAGTGATCCATGGTGGTTCCGCAAGGAGTTCACGCTGCCCGCGCTGCCCGCCGGCCAGCGGGTGTGGCTCCACTTCGACTCTATCAATTATCGTGCCGAGGTCTGGCTCAACGGCAACCAGGTCGCTGATCGCGAACAGATGGTCAGCATGAACCAACGCTTCGCCTTCGAGGTGTCACGCTGGGCGCTGGCCGGACCTAACAGCCTGGCGGTCAGGAGCTGGCGGGTGGATCACGTCGGCTCGCCCGGATCGCAGTTGGTTCCGCTCGCGAACAATCGCTCCGAGGACCATGGCAGCGATGGCCCGAAGGATTTCGCCGTGCAACTGGCCAGCGGCTACGACTGCTTTCCGCCCATTCCGGATCGTTATCTCGGCATCCTGCAGGACGTGTGGGTCGAGTTCAGTGGCCCGGTGACCCTCCGCGACCCCTTCGTGGTGACCGAACTGCCGCTGCCACATACCGACCGCGCCAAGTTGAAGATATCCGCCACCTTGGCCAATGCGGGCGACCAACCGGTCAGCGGCGTGTTGAAGGGTTCCATCGCCGGAGAGAAACTGGCTTTTGAAATGCCGGTGACCCTCCAGGCGGGTGAGTCGAAGCCGGTGGCCTTTGACCCCGCGCCCGTGATGAAGAACCCGAAGCTGTGGTGGCCTAACGGCTACGGCGCGCAACCGCTGTACGACCTCAACCTGCAATTCATCGCGGGGACGAGCGTGTCCCACGCGCAGACGCTGCGCTTCGGCGTGCGCCAGATCACCTGTGAGATGCACGAACTCAACGGTCACTTCGGGCGCCGCATCCAGATCAACGGCCAGAGGATCTTCGCCCGCGGCGGCTATATCCAACCCGAGGCCCTGATGGACTGGACGCCGGAGCGGATCGACACCGAGATTCGCTACTACGCCGGGGCAAACCTCAACCTGATTTACTTCGAGGACCTCGCCAACCCGCCCGACTGGCTGTTCGACGCCTGCGACCGTTACGGCGTGATGATCGGCCAGTGTTTCTATGGTTGTTCATGGATGCAGTCCGGGTCGAAATATCCGGGCGACGTTCCCTTGGTCATCAAGTGCAGCCGGGATATCATCAAGCGTTACCGCAATCACCCGAGCCTGGTCATGTATATGGCGAGCAATGAAGGCAGAACGCGCGAGGAGGTGTACCGTCCGTGGCGTGCGAGCGTCATCGAACTGGACGGCAGCCGCTTCATCATTCCCTCGAACCAAATGCCCAGCGTGGCCCCGGACCAAGTGGAACCGTGGTTTCGTGACGACATGCCCACCGGGATGACGGATGACGGATCCCGTTCCTATGGCTGGGAGGATGCGGCCGTGTACTACCACTGGGTGCGAAACGAGCCGACCTGGATGTTCAAGACGGAGAACGGTTCGGCCTCCCTGCCCCCGCTGAGCAGCCTCGCCAAGTTCATTCCGAAGCTCGGCGAAGGCCCCCCCGGCCCGACGTTCCCTCTGGATGCCACCTGGGCCCATCATGGCGCCAATCAGTATTACCAGCCGTACGATGAAGCCGTGCGGCGACTCTATGGCGTGCCGCAGACCGCCGCCGACTATGTCTGGCAGGGGCACCTCGCCACCGCCGATCAGCACCGCGGCATGTTCGAAGCCGTCAATCACCGGATGTGGGACATCACCAGCGGCTTCACCCAATGGAAGATCAATTCCGCCTGGCCTGACGTGCAGTGGCAGATCTTCGACTGGTTCCTCAAGCCGATGGTGAGTTATTATTATATCAAGCTCTCTAACGAACCGGTTCACATCCAATTGGGAATGCATGAGCCGATGGTCACGGTGGTGAATCACTCGCTCGAACCACGCAGCGGTCTCAAGGTGCGCGCCAGGGTGCTAGACCCGGCGATGCGTGTGCTCTTCGACAAGCAGGTGAACGCGGAGGTGACGGCCAATTCATACCGTGATATCTTTGAATTGCCACCACTGGCGGATTTGCCACCGGTGTATTTTGTCAGGTTGGACATGAGTGATGCGGCCGGAAAACGCATTTCGGACAACCTGTACTGGCTCCCGGCCCAGCGGGGCGAATCCATGCAGTCGTTGCATGCACTGCCATCAGTCAGACTTGTGGCGAGTTGCAAAGTCGAAAGCCATGGCCTGGAAAAACTCGCCCGGGTGAAAATCAGCAACCCGACGGACCGCCTCGCCTTGTTCGTCCAGTTGGCGCTCACGCAGGGCCACGGCGGCGGTGAAATCCTGCCAGTCTTTTGGGATGACAATTACTTCAGCCTCATGCCGGGTGAAACACGCGATGTCATGGCCCGTTTTGCGGCGGCCGATGCCGGTTCGGCCGAGCCCATTCTCGAGGTCGGAGGCTGGAATACCGAAACGGACTTCGACTGCAGTTCCGTGGCAGTCTCGGCCACCTCCCCCAAGGCTGGAGCGCCGGTCAAAGTCACCGCCACCATCGCGGATACGTTCCTCGACGGGTCCCGGGTCGTCGCCCGGTGGGATGGCATCCCCGCCGCCTCTGCCTTCGCCTGGGCACGCAACGGCAAGACCCAAACGGTGACGCTTCTGCTAGAAGCCCCGTCGGCCGGCAAGCATGTGCTGGCCGTGGGGCGCAAGCAGATGGAACTCACCGTCCAACCCGAATGAACACTCCCCAAGAGATGCATACAACCACACCGACTGGGGCAACGCCGCGTTCCGCAAGAAGTGATTCAAGGTGGCAACGGATTCCTGAACCCATAACTCGAAACATACAGGTGAATCAAATGAAAATATACCAACTGCTGGTGCTGGCTGGTGCAGGCCTGCTGGCACCCGCCCTGCTGCGATCAGCCGCCTCCGGGGCCGTGCCGGAGGCCCCGCCCGCAGCCGTCTCGATGGACGCCTGGCATTGCGCCGGCCCGTTCAAAGACGCGCCCTTTGGCAGCTTGGTCACCAGTTCGCGCCATGTCTTCGCGCCCGAGCCGGAGGTCCTTGCCTGCAACAACGCACCCGCCGACCTGACGAAATGTTACCCCTCGCCGCCATTTCCCGGCTACGAGAAACTCACCTCGCTCGCTTGGGTCGCTCATCCGGAATGGTCCGACGGTTGGCGGCACTTCCTGCCACGCGGTCCCGCCCCGTCGCGCCACGAGACCGTCTATCTTTACCGCACCCTCACCGCACGCGAGGCAACCCGGGTGACGATGCGTCTCTACGCGGAGGATGCCGTCACCGTTTGGCTCAACGGTGTGCAGGCCGGCGCGGCCATCCGCCATTACAGTCCCGAGCACCGCCCCGTGGCGGTGGTGGCACCGCTGATCCTCCAGCCGGGTGCCAACCGCCTGCTCGTTAAAATCACCTGCCTCTTCGGCCCGCACGGCTTCGCGTTCGGCCTCGACGGTATAACTGTCAGCTCGCCAATCCTGCCCGACGGCTGGATGGCCGACGACATCCGCCTGGACCCCAACCAGCCGCCGTTGTTCAGCGCCGCCGACCGGCCGCTGAATCTAACACGAAAGGACGAGGTGCCGGAGGCCGCGGCCGCCGCCGCCCGCCTGCGTGCGCTCCGGTGCGAGGTGGCGCAGTTGCCGATGTTCGACGCCGAGATTTCGGTGATGGAAGCGGATCGCAGCAAACTGCCGCCGAGCGCGGGCGCCGCCATCTATCTGAAATCCCTGCGTGCGCTCCAACCCGCAGTGACCGCCGCCCTCGCAGCGGGTGCCTCTAACGAAATCCTGCAGGCCGCCAACGCCGCGGTCGAGGCCCACTGGGCGGCCCAGGCCCGCGCGTGCGGTCCGCTGCTCTTCATGCGCCACCCGCCTTACGCGATCAATGCCATCGCTCCCCACAGCGCCGGCGGTGCCACCCCGTCCGCGCTTTGCATCTGGGATCCGGCCACTCCGTCGCTGCCGCCGCGGGTGGTCATCGAAGAAGAGGGACTCCGCCTGTTCGACATGAATCTATCATACGATGCCCGCACGATCTTTTTCTCCGCCCGCCGCAATGGCGTGGCGGGCGGCTGGCACCTCTACGAAATCGGCGTGGACGGCACCAAGCTCCGGCAGATCTCCCAGGGGAACTGCCAGGACATCAGCCCGCTCCCGCTGCCCGACGGGCGGATCGTCTTTGTCTCGGACCGCGCCGCCACCTGGGTGCAATGCCAGGCGCAAACCGCGCCGCTCCTATACTCATGCGCACGGGACGGCTCGGATATCCGCAGGCTATCCGCTAACATCGACAGCGACCACTCGCCGCAAATCATGGACGACGGGAGCATTCTGTTCACCCGCTGGGACTACGGCATCGAGAAGAACGTGGACGCCCGCCACGCCCTATGGACGATGTATCCCGACGGCACCTCCATGAAACTTTTTTTCGGCAACACGATTGAAGATCCCTGCGGGTTCTGGGAGGCCCGTCCGGTCCCCGGCCGCCCGGAGGTCGTCTGCGTCTTCGGCCCGCATCACAACTATCACGCGGGCATGGCCGGGCTGGTCTGGAACCTTCATGGCCCCGAGGCACCGCGCGGCGAAGGGTTCCGTTATCTCACGACGCAGCGCCCGTTTTACGGCGACACCACACTGCCCTACGGGTGGCAGGATCTGTTCCCCTTGCATGAACGGCTGTTCCTCGCCAGCTACGGCGGTGACGGCGCTAACAAGAACCGGCTCTATATGTTAGATGACCGCGGCAACCGCAAGTGCCTGTATGAGGCGGAGGGAAATCTCGGCTGCTGGAACCCGCTGCGCCTTGCGCCGACCCACACACCGCCCAGTCTCGTCCAAGCCAGCACCCCGGTGCCGTGGGTTTACCGCGACCCGGAGGAAATGAATCGCAAGCCCGACTCCGCCACCGGCACGCTCCTGGTCAGTGATGTCTATCAGGGCCTCGCGCCCCAGGTCAAACGGGGCGAGGCCAAATGGATCCAGGTGATGGAACAAGTGCAGAAATCGCGCAGCATGGCGGATGGCGAGGCGTGGGGTCACACCCCGATCATCTCGCGCGGCACCGTCCATGTCCGCCGCGAAATCGGCCTGGTGCCGCTCGAGGCCGACGGGTCCGCACACTTCACGGTGCCCGCCCTGCGCAGCATTTCACTCAATGTGCTCAACGCCGAAGGCATGGCACTCATGCGCATGGGTTCGGACATGCACGTCATGCCCGGCGAAACCCAGAGCTGCATCGGCTGCCACGAAAACCGCACCGGCGGCCTCGCGCCTCCGCCCGCCACCCGCCTGCCGCTCGCCGCCAACCACGCGCCGGTCACCCCGGCCATGGCCGACTGGGGCACCGACGGCCTCATCGACTATCAGAAAGTGGTGCAACCGGTCTGGGATGCCTTCTGCATTCCCTGCCACGGCGGGCGGACGCCCAAGGCCGGCCTCGATCTAACAGGCGACCGCACCCGCTTCTTCTGCCAGTCCTATGACCACCTCGTCGAGCGCGCTTTGGTGGACTGGTTCCAGCCTTTTGCCAACGACTACGACGAGAACACGCCCCTAACAATCGGTGCGATCGTGAGCCGCATCCGGCCGAAACTGGAAGACCCCAAACATTGCGGCAAGACGATCCCGCCCGGGATGCGCCGCCGCGTCTGGGCGTGGATTGATGCCAACGTGCCCTACTATGCGACCTATACCTACGCCACCATCCCGGACGCGAGCGGCAATCCAATCACCCGCGGCCCCGGCACGCGTTGCTCGTGGCAAGTGGATGGACGCTGGAACGCCAAGAGCTGGCGGGACGCGTCCGGCGGGCGTCCGCATTGGTTTTACGATGGCGTGAAACCGGTCTTCGACAAACGCTGCATGGATTGCCACCAGCGCGAGGCCTTCAACGGCGGCACCTGGGGCTTTGGCGGCGGCCCGATGGATCAACCGATGCCGGTGACCAGCCGCCTCTGGCAGGACCGCGGACTCTGCGCCCACATGGCCTCGGAACGCTACGGCACCAGCATCCTCTATGGTCCCGAATTCCGCATCAACCTGACCCGCCCCGAAAACAGCTCCCTGCTCAACGCGCCCCTCGCCAAAGCGGCCGGCGGACAGGGCTGGTGCCACACCGCCGACGGCCAGCCGGTCTTCGCCACCACCGGGGACCCCGGCTATCAGACGATCCTGCGCGGCATCCGCGTGGCACAGGCGCGACTCTATACCTGGCCGCGCGTGGACATGGACCCCGCACATGTGGAGGCCGTCCGCAAGACGCTTCTAACAGGCACCGACTTCGGCGAGAACCCATGACCATGAACCATGCCATGAACTCCGTCCGCACCCTCTGCTCAGAACCCTGGTGGGTTGGTGTGTTCCCCTGGGTTGGTCCTTCTTGGCCCGGGCTTTGGCGTCGCGCAACTCACTTGACGGCATGAACCGTCCGGTCATTTCAAGAAACTCTCCTGCCGTGGCAAATTCATCCTTTCGAGGCCCCCCCAATTCCACTTGCCGGAGCGAAACAAGGTAAGGCTGGCAGCCTCCGTTGATCCTGAGATACGGGGCCACCTTCTCCCGCCAGATCTCATTGCGGTTGCCCCGGGTGATCGCATTCCTCTACCTGCATTCGATGTTCATTCCGTTCCCATTTGTTGCTTGTACTGTTCCTTGAACGGATTGGCCTTGGGCGCGGTTTTGTAGGCCTGCTCGTTCTCCAGGCATGGCAACACCTCAGTCCACCACGCGTCATACGCCTTGTCCAGCCGTTCAAGCACCTCCGTCTGCTGGCCGGCAAGGTCACTCTTTTCGCCCGGATCTGCTTTCAGATCATAAAGGCACCACTTGTTCTTTTCCCACACCTGCAGGTATTGTTTCCAGCGCACGCTGCACTGCCCGTATTGCTGAGGCTCCACCCCGGTATTCCACCGGCCGACATGGGTGAACAACATGCGCTCATCATGCCACCCGGCCTGCGGGTTCTCCAGCAACGGAACCAGGCTGAACCCGTCCAGCTTCTTCGCAACCTCCTCCCGCACCTTGGCCCCGGTCAACTCCGCCAAGGTCGGGAAGAAATCCAGGTGGGCGGTGAGCTTGTCGCACGCCGCCGGCTTGATCATTCCCGGCCAGCGCCACAGTGACATCGCGCGCGCACCGCCATTGAATGCCGAGCCCTTCTGGCCTCGCATGCCCGCATTGAAGCTCCCGCCCGTGCCGCCATTGTCGTTGAGGAAGACGACCAGGGTCTTGTCGTCGATGCGCAGCTCTATCAGCTTCGCCATCAGCTTGCCGACATTGTCGTCGATGTTGGCAATCATCCCGTAGAATGCGTTGCCAGCACACCTCTGCTTGTATGCTTCCGGACACTGGAGCGGCCCATGGGGAGCGTTGGTCGGAATGTATGCAAAGAAGGGCACCGGCCCCTTTGACGAGGTTTCAATCCACTTCATGGCCTGCCCGAAGAAGACATCCGTGCAATAGCCATCTGTTTTCTCAAACTTGCCGTTGTGCTTGATGGCCGGACTGAAATAGGTATTGCCGGGCGCATCCCCGCAGGTGCCGGGATAGGTCTGACCGATCCCGCCTCCGCCATGAATGAACACCTCGTCAAACCCGCGCTGGTCCGGCTGATAGGCATCCTCATCACCGAGGTGCCACTTGCCGAAGATGCCCGTCGTGTAACCCGCTGACTTCATGACCTGCGCAATCGTCGTGGATTTCAAGCTCATGCGCTCACGCTCGAGAATGGTGTGCGTCACCCCGTTCTTGAACTCATGCTTGCCGCTCATGATCGAGGAGCGGGTCGGCGAACAGGTCGGGCTCACATGGAAATCCTCGAAATGCATGCTCTCATCGTACATCTTGTCCAGATTCGGCGTCTTGATGACCGTGTTGCCATTCCGTCCAAGATCACCATACCCCTGGTCATCGGTGAGAATGACAATGATGTTAGGGCGCTTGCCAGCCAGTCCTTCCGCCGGGGCGAAGGAGCCCAGCGTCATCATCATGGCAACTGTCGATATGGCGATTGTGTTCATGGGTTGTTGATTCCGTTAGTTGTGTCAGCGGTCATGGTGGTGGGGAAAGCTTCCTGGCCTGGTCGTTGATAGCGGCCTGGGGGCCATAGCTGTGTGGGTTTCATCGAGTGCCTATCCTCCATTTGCTCCGTTAGAATGGTCGTCGGTAACCAAAAACAGGGAATGAACCGGCGGAAGTTTCACATGCACTCGGGTAACGGGACCCTCCTTGCCAGCCATCTGCTCATACTCGCCAGGGCCCATCTTCCCGTCATGCGGATTCCAGATTTCAGGTGTCAGTTTCCCGCGCAAGGTCACCCAGGTGTCCACCACCGCATCGGATGAATTGCCGAAGAAGTACATGGCCTTGCCATCCTTCACCTTGTGGATGTACGAGAAGTTGCCACCTGGAGTCGCTGGATCCTGCTCAATCACCACGTCACCGTCCGGCAGCGCCTCGCTGAGGACGGCTTTGAGCGCCGCCACTTGTGGCGAGGGAATGAACCAGGCCTTGCCGCCCTTGGCGTTGCGGTGGCACGCTTTCTGGTCACCGAAAATCTCCGTCACCAATTGGCGCACCTCGGCATCGGCGCCGGGCTCGGCCGCACTGTCCGGCAGGCGGGTGGTGGCAATGACCGTGCCGCCCTGATCATAGAATTGTTTGATGCGGCGCAAGGTGGCGACATTGATGCAGCGCGAGCCGGGGATGATGAAGGCACGCCAGCGTTCGTGATTCACCTGGTTACTCAGGGTGATCGTGCTGCCCTCGACGGCACAACGTTCCTCAAGAACTTCGGGATGGACGAAGGTGAAGTCGCGCCGCACACCCAAGGACAAGGCCTCGCCCACCTGCATGTAGTCGGCCTCCGGAACCTCGACGCAACCCTGATAGGGATCCCCCGGGCCGAACCAGGACCCCGCCTGAAGCGTGGCTATCGGATAGAGCACGCCGATGTCGGCGACATGGCGGCCGCCCTGAAGCATGCGTTGGAGGCGGCCGATATACTGGTTATACGCCGGCAGTTCGGGACCGTATTTCGGGGCGTCCGGCGAGAGGTCGGGCTTGAAGACGATGGTCGCCGAATCGTACCACACGGCGTGCGGCACCATGGTGTTGATGCCCTTGGCGAACTGGTCCATCGCCTCCTTGTAGAGATTGGGCAGGGGCAGATCGATGCCACCATAGCATTCCGTCACGACTTGCGGACGATCATAGTTGTTAGCCGCCGAGCTGACCACCTTGTAGGCACGCGAGGCGCGGCCATAGGCGAAGACCTGGTCGATGCCGGGCATGCTTTGGTATTTGAAGGATTTGATGAGGTCGCCGACGGTGCCGATCACCGGGTTGACCACTTCCTCCTGGTCGGCGTGTCCGGTGAGATCCATGTGATGGGCGGTGCACCAGTCGCTGATGGTCTTGACGAAGCCGGTGGTGTAGAGTTCGGTGCGCATCCCGAACAGGGCGTTGCGTGCCGCTGCGGTGTCGGGACCGATGTCGAACCACAGTGCCGGATAGAGAGTGATCGGCTCGGTCTTGAAGCGGGCGCGGAAGTACTCATTGAAGCGGTCCGTCCAGGCCCTGCCGCCCTGGACATGATAGAAGGCCGGCTCGTCGTAGAAGGCACCGTCAATGGTAGTGCCGAAGTGGTCCGGCATGGCATCATGATATGCCTGATAGGTCAGCTCGATGAAGGCATTCACCGCCTTCGGCTCCAGATAGTCCACCAGGCCGGCACCGCCATCGCGGACGCAGGTGAAGATCATCACCTTCCACGCGCCGTCGGGCACCTTCCAGCGCAGGGTCCCATCCTTGATCGAGGCGGTGATGTCGAGGCGCCGCTTGGTCGTGGTCTCCATGGCCACTGCGCCCATCAGGGTGCCATCCGGTACGGTTTGGGTGATTTCCATGGGTCCGTTCACCTCGGTGGCGAGCATGTCCAGACGCTTGCCGAGGGCCTCCGGATGTTTGCTGGCCAGCAGACCGCCAGCCGAACCGCTGGGGAACCAGAACTCGTCGTAGAGGCACATCTTCATGCCCAACTTGCCGGCCTCGTCCACCGCAACCTTGTATTGTTTGAGAAACTCCGGGCTCATGAAGTCAAAGCCCATCCCATTGCAGGGCAGAATGCCCATGCCATAGTAGCCGGCCGCTTTACAGCCTGCCACCATGCGCTTGGTCTGCTCCGCATCCAGCTTGCCATTCCAAAACCACAAGGGACGGGCTTGATACCGATAAGGAGGCGCGGCGAATTCGGCAGACAATGACCCGGCACCGGCCGCCTCCGCGCACCACCCCGTTGCCGTCGCCAGCCCTAACATCATAACTGCACGTTTCATGACTTTCATTCTTGGTCTCATGGTTAATCTCTTTCTATTCACACGATTCATTTTCCCGCCACCCTTGGTTGAATCCATCGTCTCTTGTGTCTATCGGGCAGGAGCATGGAGACAACAGAGAATTGATTGCCGGGCAGATGCACTTTGTCATTTTGAACGCGGCTTTTCTGGCAAAATCGGCACGTCGCAGAAAGTGAGTGCGGCGATGCCGTTCTTGCCGAAAATCAAGTCGTTCTGATTCCAGTTCAACTCTTTGAGATAGGTGATCTTGGCGGCCGTGGCCGGTGCTTTCAAGTGCAGCGTGACCACGTTTCCACTCACGGCACCCTTGGCGACCAGGTCCTTCTGGTCATCCAGATAGAACTGGCCGGCCAGCGAATCCAGCCAGATGACCGGCTGGTCGAACTCGAGGGTGATCGCATCCTTCGCGCCGCTGGTATAGCAGGCCTGTTTGAGGTCCGGCGCGGTGATCGGTTCGGGAACCTTGCGGCCGTAAGTATCCCGCTCGATGAGCGGTTGCATCAAGCGGACGAATTCCGACCAGCCGACCAACGGATAATGGCAGGGTCCGGGCGGTTTGATGCCGAGCGTGGACATGACATCCAGGTTGGAATAGAGGCGCGGCAAAGTCCGCTGCACCTCGCGCAGCATGTCACCATGCCCGCCACCCTGGCCACAGCCATTGGGCCAGATCTGGAACACATAGTAGTGGCGGATATTCGGCATGTCCTGCTTCCAGGCCAACGACATGTTCACGAAGTATTGCTGATAGGTCTCCCAGCCATACCCGCCATCGGGACCATCCAAGCCCTGATCGGCCTCACCCTGATGCCAGAGGACGCCGCGAATGCCGTGCGTCAGCCGGGCATTGCGCACCCGCCATAACATTTTCCCGTACATCGTGCTCAGATCGAGGGGCTTGGCCTCGTCGCGCTTGTGCTCGTCGATGCGGGTGCCACCGACCGCGGCCTGGATGATGCAGATCGGCATCTGGTGGCTGGCTAACAGCTTCTTGGCGAGATCCATGCCCCACCAACCGAGGGCCGTGTCCGACCCTGGGAGCTGCTTCCAGGCCGGGGAACACCACAGGTTGGTCCGCTTGCTGGGGGCTTCCTTGGTATTGTTGCCGAAGCGGTCGCGCACCCAGTCGCTTGAATCGCCCCGCCCGGTCGGTCCACCATAACTGCGGATCCACTCGCTGGTATCGGTCGGCGATTGCTCACCGGTATCCAGCGCCAGCGCGTTGGACTGGCCGTCGATCAACCAGGCGTCGCCGCAGACCAGGTTGCCCACGGTCTGCACGACGGTCTCGGTGGCGCCGGTTTTGGTACCGAACTCCACCTTGTACTTGATCAGGCCGGCCTTGAGTTTGGCGGTTAGAGCATAACTATTGTCCGCTGCGGGTTTGCCGGTCTCGGTCTTAATGAGTTTATCGTCGGCATAAACCTTCAGGAATACGGAATCCGCGGGTTTGCCCAGCGTGCCATTGTAATAGAGCGTGCCTTCGTTCTTGTCATCCCTGGCAAAGAACTGCCCGTCCTCAGGCTTTTCGTCCTTGCCCGGGGTTCTCCCTAACCATGGATCGCTCTTCGGTTCGGTTACGTTGATAGATGTGGTTGCCACGGCATCGGCACCGCCATTGTTGAGGGTCGCCTTCACGGTGATCGGGCCGGTGTATTGCGACAATTTGAGGAGCAACCGGTCGGGAGCGATTTCCTTCATCACCACCCCGCCCGTGACCTCCCAGACATAGCGCACGTCGCCAACGCCTTTGGCCTTCAGCGCCGCCAGATTCTTGATCTCAGGCATCACCTCGACCGGATCCCGGCCATTCCAGGTTGCGGGCGCTTTCAGGGTGAACACCGGTTCGGGAATGTCCTCCTGGATGGTGACGGGGATATCCAGCGTCTTCACGCCATCGGCATACACCGCCTTGACGCGGAGGGTGAACGACTCGTCGCCGGTCACGCGGCTGCCCACGGTGAAGCTGAAACAATCCACGGCGGCGACCGTCTCGGTGTCACCCTTCCTGACAATCCAATAGATTTTCTGCGCACCGCCGGCTTTGACGGTGACGGTGGCCCGCTTGCCTTCCGGCACGGTCACTAATTTATTCGAGACCGCGAGAGTGGTGCCGGACTGAACCAGCGGCCCAACCAATGTTTGCAGGGGCTTTTGGTTTTCGTATTGCAATTTCACCCAATCAGCGGAGCGGGCCTCATTCGACACGCGCACTTCGTCCATGGCGCCGAGAAACCCATTGCCGATCTGCATCCGCACCGGCGTGAGAACCTCGATGTTGGATGCCGCGGGAGCGGGCATGTCAAACCGGCCATTCACATAGATCCGGTCGCTCTGGCCGTCGTAGGTATAGACCACCTGGATCCATTCCGCCTTTGGCAGCACGCTCGTGCCTTGAAGGTTGCTCTTGTTGTTACTCACGCCGACCCGCGACGGCGTGCTCAACAGCCGCATGGTCACCCCGCCAAGTTTCCCCCACTCCACCACGGTCGTGTTCATTTTCGCGGCGTTGACCCATGCCTCGGTGGTATGGGGACTTGAGGCAAACGGATACTTCGTGATCCTGTCGCCGCAGGAAATCCCCTTGCCACCGGCAAACTGACGGCCCGAACCGATCACCCCGGCGCAAACCGTGGTGCCCAAATCGGTCGATTCCACCGTGCCGGCGTCGTCCTGAACCGGCTCGTTCATGTGCCAGACACTCAGATATCCGTTAGACCGGTTGAAGACCGCCGGGCCACTGGACTCACTCTTCGCGTCGGCATTTCCCCAGAACATCCTGAGTTCCTGCCGGGCGTTGCCCTTGATCACCGGCACCCGCACCCACACCAAGGCCGTCCCGGCAGCCGCGTCCCACCTATCTATCTGATATGCCAGCGGCACCCCGGCGCTGGTGGCGAAGCGCAGGTCCTCGCCGTTGGTCTTCGCCTCGGCGAAGGTGAACCAATCCTTGCTGAGCCGCACGAGCGCGGGGAAATTCTCCTCCAAGGCGGTGGCCGGCAGGTCCGCACCATCCGGTGTCGTCAGCAGGAACATGGAACCGGAATGCTTCCAGCTCTGGTATTTCATCGCGGCCATTTCACCCGCTGGAAGTTCCGCAGCCTTGGCCGGCGGCAGCGGCGGATAGGCGGTGTCAATCCCGTACTTGGCTGCCAGATACCCGCCCACCAGCGCCTCATCCCTCGGCCCCAGGATCGCCTGGTAACCGAGGATTTCGGCGACATCGAAATCGCCTGAACTCAAGCCATCGTTATTTCCGATCGCATAAGCGGCTTCTGTCTCGTTGGCGTTGTTGACGATGATTTTGAGGACCATGAACTGGGTGATCGGCGAACAGTCGAACAAGGGACCCGGCAGATCCGTGCCGTTTTTGCCCACCGCCGCCGGCGACACGTCGGTCCAGAAGCCGGTGTCGTTGCCGTAGGTGTTATAGCTCGAACCGCGGCCCTTGAGCCGGCCTAACAAACCACTGGCGCCGCTCCACTTTGGCACCGGCGAGCGGAGCACGAGGAAGTGTTCCTTGGCGAAGAAGGTGCCGTCGATGCCAAGCCAGCCCTTGCGGAACTGCAGCGCCGGTTTGGAATTGAGTTGGTTAGCCGCAAGTGCCGGGGCCACGCCGCCACCGGTTTTCGCGTGATGATTCGCGCCGGACAGGTCTTTCCACTCCTGCACCGCTCCCTTTGCATCCGCCGTGACTCCGCTGCCGGCATCGAACCAACAGGCCAAGCCCTTGGTGACGAGAAGCTTTGGCGGCTGTGAAGCAGTTGCGGCCCCGCCCGCCATGAAGCGCAACGATTTGTTAGCCCAGAGGCTGTCCACCGCGTTGGTGCCGCGGAATGTATAGTAATAGGTCGCACCCGGGGTCAAACCGGTGAGCGTGTGGCTGATCTTCGTCGGGGCGGCATGGGTGAACGTCTTCACCGGTGCCGAGTTCTCCCACCGATTGGCGTCGGTTCCGCCATCGCCGGTTCCCCAAAAGACGCGGACGTCATAGACCGATCCCGGGCAGGTCAGCGTTGCGTTGAGCACCGCCGATGTGGCGGCTGCCACCGTGGCGGGCGCATTGGTCAACGCGGCGGCCGGGGCCATGCCGGGATTCGCGGTGTAGGCGGTGGTGATGCCGTACTTGGCCGCCAGATAGCCGCCGACCATGTCCTCATCCGCAGCCGACAGCGGTGTTTGATAGGCGATGATCTCGGCAATGTCCATGTCGCATGACGCGGTGTCGGCCATGCCGATTTGATAGGTGCTGTTGCTCAAGTCGTTGTCGTTCACGTCGATCTTCAAGATCATGTACTCGGTGATGGTCCCCAGGTTGAACGGGGTCTCCGGAAGCTTCTTGCCATCTTTGGACACCGCCTTCGGGTATTGGTCGCCCCAGAACTGCGTGGAATTCTGGCCCAACCGATAGCACGACGCCCGTTTCGACCGGCGGCCGAAGGCACAGCCGTCGCTGTTCCACTTGGCATTGGGCGACCGCATGACCACAAACTGCTGCTCGCTAACAAGCGGACCATCCAAATTCAGCGCGCAGCCGCCGGCCGCCGTGCGGAATAGCACCGCCGGTTTGCCGCGGATCTGGTTCTGCGCCAGCACCGGTGCGCCGCCAGCAAGGTTTGCGTCATGGCCGTTGCCGGAAAGATCTTTCCATGTTTGGACGACCCCCTTGGCGTCGGCGGTCACCCCCGCCGCCGCATCGAACCAGCAAACCAAGCCGGCCTTCACCGGCAGCTTGTCAGGGCCGGTGGCCGGCACTCTGGGTTTGAGCGTGGTGAACTGGGCGCTGGTGTTGGCCCAGCCCTGACCGCTGGCGTTGCTGGCACAAGCCCGATAGAAGTAGGTTTGCCCGAAGATCAGTTTGCTGGCGGTGGCGAAAAACTCCGTGGTGTCCTTCACCCCTTTGAGTTCGATTTTGTCAGCCCAGGCCCCGGCGTTCGTGCCGCCGTCGGCCGGACCATAGTAAACCACCACCTCGGCGTCACCGCCGCCGTCCAACCGGCCCTGGAGTTTCGCCTCGCCGGGCGCGACGTTCGCGGCGCCGGCCCGGTTGTTGATCTCCGGCGCGGCATGGACGGCCGTCAAACCGGCCATGATTGCCAGCAGGAATACCACCTTGATTGTCATTCGTCTTTTCATGTGTGATTGATTTTCCATGATTGGGGATCGGAACTCAAGATTGAAATGCTGCTAACGGGTTGAAGCATTGACCGGCACTTCGCAGAACGTCAAGGCGGCGATGCCGTTCTTGCCGCATATCAACGTCTTTGGATCCCACTTTCTGTCAGTCAAATGAATGATCGTCTTCGCGGTGGCGGGTGCCGCCAGCTTGAGCGTGAGCACGTTGCCCGACGCCGTACCCGACACCAATTTCATGCCCGGCGGAGCTGCCAGCATGGCCTCGCGTTCCAAGGCGCGTAAGGCCGCCTCGTCCAGCTTCTCTTCCTGATCTTCCAGATCTTGCAGCCGTTGCAAGAACTCCGCCCCGCGCGGGTATTGACCCGGAAAATTCCGGCTGAGGTCCTCAATTACCAGTCGCAGAGCCTCTGGGTCAATGCTGGCCGGCCATGCCGGTGCGGCAGTGAATTTGAGAGAAGACGAATCAACAGGGGAAATTCCAACGCCCTTGCCATCCGGCCAGTCCCTGTGCTTTGACCAGAGCGGCTGGCCCAGGTCGTTTTTGGCATCGAGATTGACGCCCTGTTCGGGGGACCAAGCATCGCCGACCCCTTTGACCTTCATCGGAGCCGTAGCGTACCAGACGGGAGACTCCCTATTGAAAACACCTCCAGTGCCAGTCGTTACAAGCACCACCGACAACAGGCCGATCATTGCAATCACATTTCTTTTCACGTCTGCTTTCATTCTTTCTCCTATTTGTTTCCAGGTAAACCCCGCGAATTCGGCCGCATCTATCGCTTTCTTGATTCGACATCCTGAGCCATCCTGACCACATCCTTCATGCGCGATTCCGGCGTGACCTTGCTCGCATTGATTGCAGCACTTGCATTTGGTCTTATTCCACCAGGACCGCCAGGTCGATGTACTGCCCGCCCCATGTCTGGTGGGTATGCACCGCGAGCGTATTGGGGCCTTTCTTCAGGGAATTTTTCAACTCATCGGTGAGCATGAACATCTTGTAATACCCGATAAAGGACGTGGTGCCGAGGATCTTGTGCCCGTTGACATAGACCTCCGTATCTTCGTCATGACATATCACTACCGCACCGTATTGCAACTCGGCACCATCGTATTCGAAGGTCTTCCTGAGGTAGATATCCGCGGTCTTCCATTCGGTCCGAACCACGCCGCCACCAGTGCCGAACCCGGCCAGACCGGATTTCCACGCTTGGTCATCGAACCCTTCCTTCATCCAGTCAGCAGCGGGCTTTTCCATGACATAATGGTAGGGCGTGCTCAGGTTGCCGTCCTGCACGGCACCCACCAGCACTTTCCATTTGGCAATGACGACATCCAACGACGGCTGGGGAGCAACCCTATCGCCGCGTTCATACGCGGCCTGCCGTGCGGTGATTTCGTGCAGCTTTTTCGGGTCGAACTTCGGCTTGCGGTCATAGAAATACAGCCCGTTCCTTTCCTGTTCGATGTCGGTCAACTGGGTATAGCAGAATCCGAACAGGTTCGGATTGTCGAGCATGGCATCGATGGTCCCCTGGTAGCGCTCGTAGAACTCGTCAAGCGTCTTCGGGCCATTCCCATAACTCCAGCCACCCTCGGTGGCCCAGCCGATGCCGCCGATTTCGCTGATCATGAACGGAACGCCCCGGTCGGACTGCGAGGATCCGGGGTTGAAGTAACGCGCCGGGGGATAGGGGCCTTCCGCCGGGATGGCGAAATAGTCCAGCCACTTCTTGCGCAGTTGGGCCGGATTGCCGGTATAATCATGCGCATCCCTGACCTCGGGATTGGGCAGCGTGTGGGCCCAGCCGCTGGCTTCCAGCGCGGGCCTGGTGGGATCGACGGCCTTGGTGATTTTCCAGATCATCTGCTGCAACTCGCCGGAGTCCTCGAAGTTTTCGTTGAAGGCGCACCACCCGACAATCGATGGATGGTTCCTGTCACGCAACAGGATCTCGGTCCATTCGTTGACCACGGCCGAGAAGCCCTCCCGCTGGTTGCCGTAACCGGCGTTGGGATACTCGCCCCACACCAGGTAGCCGAGTTGGTCGGCCCAGTAGAGGAATCTTGGTTCGAAGACCTTCTGGTGCAGGCGCGCGCCGTTATAGCCGCAGGCCATCGAGCGCTCGATGTCTTGCTTCAACTCGTCGTCCGAGGGCGCCGTCCACAGGCCGTCAGGATAGAACCCTTGGTCGAGGATCAGGCGCTGGAACACCGGCTTGCCGTTGATGAGAATCTTGCGGCCCTCAATGGTGATCTTGCGCAGGCCGAAATAACTCTTCAACTCGTCAATCTTGGTCTTGCCGCTGCACAGCGTGAGCTTCAGATCATAAAGGAATGGCGAATCCGGCGCCCATAGCTTCTTTTCCTTGAGATTGAGGACCAGGCAGCTCTGCCACGGGCCGGCGGCGCTGTCCGAACCCACCAGGCGGCCGTCAACGAAGGCTTCCGCCTTGAGTGTCAGATCGTTGTCCGGCCCGTTGATGTGCGCCGTGATGAGCACCCGCGAGTTGTCAGGATCGGGAACCACGGAGATGCTTTCGACATAGGAAGAACCTACGGCTTCGAGCCAAACCGGCTGCCAGATACCGGTGGTGCGGGTATAGAAGCAACTGTAGCTCTGATCGCCGGATTGCTTGCCACAGGGTTGGAGGCCCGACCACATATTGTCCAGCACCTTCACCACCACTTCGTTCGATCCATCCTTGAGCAACCGGGTGATGTCGAAATCAAACTCCACATTTTCGCCAATGTGGGTTCCCGCAAGTTGTCCGTTGATATAGACCCATGTTTGGTAATCCACACCGCCGAAATGAATCCGCAGCCGCTGGCCTTTCAAGGCAGGTGGAACCTCGAACGTCCTGCGGTACCAGACATCCTTGAGCTTCTGGGTGTTGCCCAGCCCGAGGCCCGACAGCTTGCTCTCCGGGCAGAACGGGACCATGATCTTGGCATTCAGATTCTTGCCATACGTCAGACCGCGGGCATCTCCGTCCGCCGCCTTGTCGATCTCGAACTGCCACTCGCCGTTGAGCGACATCCAGTTCTCGCGGAACAGATCCGGTCGCGGATGTTCGGGGCGGGGCACTGCCGCCGCCGCAAGGCATGCTCCACCCAGCAGGGCCGCCGTCGCGGCGGCCAGCCGCAGCAAGGTTCGTGTTTTCGTCATGGTGCTGTTTGGTTCCGTGGGGTTCATGTTCCCGGTTGTCTTGGCCGGCAAGGTTCGTGCTTTTGTCATGATGTGGTCTTGAGCGGGATGGAATCGGCGGGTCATTTCCTCATGCTCCGCAACTCCGGTTGGGTGGTCGCGGCCTCGATGGCCTTGATCGCCTCCTCAACCGAATCGACCCGCCGCTTGTTGCAGTCCGTGGGAAACCTTCCGGCTTTCCATTCCGAATTGAAGTAGTCAATCAACTCCCGCAATTGCGGCAGCACCCCGCGGGCGGCGGTGCCATAACCGACGACTTCCTTCATGATCACTCCGGTGCGGCTTTCACTGCCGTGGCCGCCCTGGGTCTTGGCAAACTCGACACCCGCCTCGATGCCCTCCTTGAAATGATATTTCGTCAGCGCCTTGAATCCTCCCATGCGGATTTCGTTGGAAAACATCTTGTCCGCCGGACTGGGGGTCTTGACGGCGGCGAAGATGGCCGGTGCCAGCGCCTCAACGTCCTCCACCGTGAGATGGTTTTCAAAATAGCCTTTCAAGCGCATGCGCGCCATGCCGTCCGCGTTGGTGGACACCACCTGGATCGCCGGATAGACCCAGTGCCGATCGGTGTCCTTGACCACCTTCGCCAATGGTCCCGCGAACAAGGCCCAGGCCAATTGGCCGTGCGTGAGTTGGATGGGATCGGCCCAATTGATCGGTTGGAGCGGTTCGGCGGTCTTGACCAGCGCCTTGAGGGTGTCGGCAACGCCCGGCTTGGCATCGCCACCCATGCCCCTGATGGCTGCCGCCGCCTTGTAGCGCAGCCAGCGGTCTTGATGGGAAAGCAGCCGGACAAACACCGGCAGCGCCTCGACACTCTTGAGGTAGCCGAGGGTTTCGCAGGCACCCTGGCACGCATGAGCGTCGGAGCCTTCCGCCATCTTGATCAGTTCCGGCACCATCGCCTTGGCTTCGGGACGCTTGGCCAGCTCCTCCGCCGCCCAGCCGCGCACCACGGGTGACCAATCGCCGAACGCCACCACCAGTTGCGCGGGTGTCATTTTCAGGCGCTCCAGATCGAAGCGACCCGAGGCAACGGCGGCATCCACCTCCTGCTGGTCCAGCGCGTTGGCCGGATTGGCGTCCTTGCCGGTGATGCAGAGCTTTTTCAACGCCAGCGAATACGTCAGCACATAGGTGGCGGTCGGGCTGAGACCGTAATAGCCACTAGATCCGTAGTAGGTATCATCGCCGGTTTTGCCGGGTCCGTATTGTTCGCCGCCATCGTAGGTGAACGAGCCGTCGCAGCGGCGCACCAGGTCGAGGTGGGTGGACGCCTCCCTGAAGAACGCGGCGGCGGCGGCGGGTCCTCCGACATTGGCACCGAGTGCGCCCCACAGGTAGCTGAAGCCCTGGCCGGTGTGGCCGCATTCGCGGTTTTTGAAGCCGGCGGTGGCCATCTTGGCGAAGAATTGGGACTCCTTGGGCCGGTTTCCCTGCAAGCCAAAGAGCATCGCAGCCATGGCGTCCTTGCCATTGTTGTCATGAAATGGCCATGGCTCATGCTCGCCATAGGGAATGGCACCCTTGTCCACAAAGTAGCCGAAGAACCTCGACGCCCGCTCGATGGCCGGATCAATCTCCGGATCGGTCACACCGCATTTCTTGCCCATGACGATGGCCAGATTGGCTCCCAGCCCCGCCTGATTGACCGGGCCGTAGGGCGGGATGGATCCGTGGAGTTTGCCGTCGGATGTCAGGTCGGCGAAGCCGTGGCCGAAGGTGCCGTACATGCCCTGGCCGCGGGCTGTCGAAATGGTGATTTCGCGGATGGCATGCATGACCTCCTGGTCACCGGTGCGAAGGAAATACTCGCACAGGAACAGGTTGCGGTAGCCGCTCTCCCAGGCGCCCAGGCCCCGCTTTTGCAGGTTCATCGTGGCTGGCCCCATCTTGCGGGCGAACGCCTGGAGCTTGGGCAGATAGGCGGGGTTGCCGGTGGCTAACAACGCGAGCCCGTTGATCGCACCACGCCAATCTTCCCGCAACGGTTCTTTCTCCAGCACCTTGCAGGCGTCGTTGAAAATCTTCTGCGACTTCGGGCAGTTATAGGGCGCAGTGGCGCTGTAGGTGCCCATCACGTTGAGCTTGAGCTGCACGTTCCGGGTTGTTCCCGCCCGCCAAACACTTAGCTTCAGGATGCCATTGTTCGATTCCTTCTCCGCCTCCTGGATGGCCGCCGCAATGCTCCGGCGGGCATCGTCGGTGAACAAGGCGCCGCCTACCCCGAGAATCACGTCGTTAACCTGCATCACGCCGTCGGCCGGCGACTTGGCCCCGACATGGGTGACGAGAATCTGCCGACTCGGGGCCGTGGTGCGCCCCTGCAAGCCGTCGAAGTGGGTGGCGGGTTTCAGATAGATCCAGCCGCGCATCCCGGTGGCTCCCAGATTGTAGGTGCCCTTGCGATCCACTCCGGTGGTTTCGCCCTTGGTGAGATCCGGCGGACCCTCGACCGCCATGACCGGCAGGCCCAGCAACAGGGTCATGGCCATGAGGGCGGAGCCAACCCGCTGGTTCGTTTTGGTCAGGGTTCTCATGCGCTTGTGGCTCGGTGGTGGCGTGTGCATATATATTGGCGGGTTGCTTCCTATTTGGAATGCGGTTTCTCCGGCAGGATCGGCACGTCGCAGAAGGTGAGGGCGGCGATGCCGCACTTGCCGAAAACCAGGTCGTTCTGATTCCAGTTCATTTCCTTGAGATAGGTGATTTTGCCGGCGGTGGCGGGTGCCTTGAGTTGCAGGGTGATCACGTTGCCGCTCACGCTGCCCTTGGCCACCTTGTCCTTTTCGTCATCCAGATAGAACTGGCCGGCCAGCGAATCCATCCAAATGACCGGTTGGTCAAACTCGAGGATGATCGCGTCCTTCGCGCCGCTCGCATAATATGCCTGTTTGAGATCGGGCGCGGTGATTGGCTCGGGCACCTTGCGCCCGTAGAAATCCCGCTCGATGAGCGGTTGCATCAGGCGCGCGAATTCGGACCAGCCGGTCAGCGGATAATGGCAGCCTCCGGGTGGCTTGATGCCGAGCGTGGACATGACGTCCATGTTGGAATAAAGCCGCGACAGGGTCCGCTGCCTCTCGCGCAGCATGTCGCCGTGGCCGTTGCCCTGGCTGCAGCCATTGGGCCAGATCTGGAACACATAGTAGTGGCGGATGTTGGGCATGTCCTGTTTCCAGGCCGCCGACATGTCCAGGAAATAATTATGATAGGTCTCCCAGCCATAACCGCCGTCGGGACCGTCCGAACCCTGGTCCGCTTCACCCTGATGCCAGAGTACCGCGCGGATGCCGTGCGTCAGCCGGGCCTGTCGCACGCGCCAGAGCATCCGGCCATAGATTGTTGCTAGATCCACGGGATTGGCCTCATTGCGCTGGTGCTCGTCAATCCGGGTGCCGCCAACTGCGGCCTGAATGATGCAGATCGGCATCTTATTGCTTTCCAGGAGTTTTTTTGCGAGATCCATGCCCCACCAACCGAGGTAATCGCTCGATCCCGGATACGGCCTCCAGGCCGGGCTGGACCACAGGATTGGCCTCTTGAGGTTACCGCCCCTGTCGGCGGCGTCGCCTTGTCCGCTCGGCCCGCCATAGCTGCGGATCCACTCGCTGGTGACATTCGGCGACTGCTCATTGGTATCAAGCGCCAGCGCGTTGGATTGGCCGTCGATCAAATAGGCGTCACCGCAGACCAAGTTGTTGACCGTCTGCAATACCGTCTCGGTCCCGCCGGTCTTGGTCCCGAACTCAACTTTGTATTTGATCAAGCCCGCCTGGATTTTGACAGTGAACGCATAGGCGTTTTCGGCCGTAGGCTTCAGGGTCTCTGTCTTGATGAGTTTGTCATCAGCGTAGAGTTTTAGAAACACCGAATCCGCAGCATTGGACAGCGTTCCGTTGAAATAGATCGTGCCCTCGTTTTTGTCATCACGTGCATAGAACTGGCCAGCCTCGGGCTGCTCGTCCTTTCCCGGAATCCGCTGGACCCACCCATCTTCATGCGGCTCTGTCACCATGATCGATGCGGTGCCTGCGCAGGCCGACCCGCCATTATCAATCGCCACTTTCACGGCAAGCGGACCACTGTATTGCGAGCGTTTGAGAATCAACTTGCCTGGCACAATCTCCTTGATCACGGCCCCTCCCGAGACTGTCCAGGTGTAGCGCAATTCGCCGGCACCTTTACCCTTCATCGCAGCTAAGTTGCTGATCGCCGGCACGACTTCAATCGTATCGCGCCCATTCCATTGGGTCGGCGTCTTCAGGGTGAATACCGGATCGGGAATACTGTCATTGATCGTCACTGGTATGTCCTTGGTCTTGACGCCCTTGGCATACACCGCCTTGAACTGCAGGGTGAATGATTGATCGCCCGTCACGCGCCCGGCATCCAGCGTATATGAAAACCGGTCCACGGCGACGACCGATTCCACCCCGTCCTTCTTGAGAGTCCAGTAAACCTTCTGGGCACCGCCGGCTTGGGCGCTAACGGTCGCGCTCTTGCCCTCATCAACCTTTACCCGATCAGGTAAAACCGCAAAGGCGTCCCCTGGCTTCGCCAGAATACCCACCAGTGTCTGCGTCGGCTTCTGGTTCTCGTACTCCAATTTGATCCAGTCGGCGGAACGGGTCACCTTGGAGACGCGCACCTCGTCGAGGTCGCCGGCAAAGTCGTAACGGCGTCCAAAGCCGCCGACAAACATTTGGACGGGAGAGGGGATGTTCATGCTGCCGGCCGTGCTGCTGTTATCAAGCACGCCATTCACATAAAGCCGTGCCTCGCCGGTCTTATACGTGTGGGCCACGTGATACCATTGAGACAGTGCGATCGTGCTGGCGCCGGCAACATTTCCTCCCCCCCAACAATTCATGCTAAGACGTGGCGGACTCGCCACCTGCATCACCACGATGCCTTGGGGTATCGAGAGACCCCAGCCCAGCAGGGTGTTACGGGTCGCGTTGTCCCGGAACCATGCTCCCGTGGAATGCGGGTTGGAGCCTGAAGGAAAATTCCTGAGGTCAGTCCCGCAGTTGATACCCTGTCCCGCCGAGAAGTGCCGGCCCTGGCCGACCACTCCCGCGGCCGCCGTCGTGCCGGCGTTGACGGGAGCCGTTGAGCCGGCTGAATCCGTCGCGACGTCGTCGAGATGCAGGACGCTGACAAAGCCATTATCGGCATTGAATACGGCGGAGCCGCTCGAAACGTTGAGCGCGTCGGTGCTGCCCCAACGCATCTTGATTTCCTGTTTGGTGTTGCCCAGAATGAGTGGAATACGCAGCCAGATGGCGGCGGTTCCGCCGGCCGGATCCCATTGCTCAATCTCATGCGCCAGGAAGGCGCCGTCGCTTGTTGCAAAGCGGATGTCTCCGCCATCGGTTCGGGCCTGACTGAAATCAAAGAAGTCGGCATTCAGCCGGACCAGCACCGGGAAGTTGGCTTCCGAGGCCGAAGCCGCCAGATTCGCCCCGTCGGGCGTGGTGATAATGAAAAGGGAAGCGGAGTGTTTCCAGGTCGGAAAGAGCACCCGGGTGCTGACCTGCGCGGAATGGGCGCTCTCGCCCGTCTCGTTGGTCGCCGAGATCACATAGTAATAGGTCGTGTCGCGGGCCACGAGGGTGTCCGCGTAGGCCGTCCCAGCGGAGGTGCCGATCACCGCATAGGGTCCGCCTTGGGTCGGCGCGCGCATTACCTTGTAGCCGGTCGCTGAAGTCGACGCGTTCCACTTCAGACTCACCTGCGAGTTGTTTCCAGTGATAGCCACCCCTGCCGGTGCGGCGGGCACGGGAGGCGCTGCCGGCGTGGCGCTGGCCGGTGCCGAGTTCGCGCTCTCTCCTGCGGAATTGGTGGCGGACACCGCATAGTAATAGGTCGTGCCGTTGACCAGCGAAGGGTCGGAATATGCCCGGCTTCGGGTAGTGCCAATGACAGCATACGGTCCGCCATTGGCCAGTGACCGCTTCACGTTGTAGCCGCTGGCGTAGGGCGCAGTGTTCCAGCTCAGAGACACGGATAGATTGCCCGGCGAGACCGTCAATCCCGTTGGCGTGGCGGGCTGGTTCGTGCGCCCCAGCAGCAATTGGTTCTGCTCGAATCCGCCGGAGGGGAAGGTGAACGCGCGCACCCGCTCGACGACGGTGCCGGGCGGAAAATAGGTGGCGCCATTGAAGTTGTTGTCGCCAACACCGATGCTGGAGATCTGAATGCCGCCGGTGTCGTCCGTCGTGCGGCTGCCGATCTCGACACCGTCCACATAGGCGTGCAGCGTCAGGTCGTCAAAGCGCACGAGGGCCATGGCGTGCCGGCCCTGCAGTCGAATGCCGGAACCGGTCACGGTCGTTCGGGTCAGATTCTCGCCCCCGGTTCGGTTGTAGTTCTGATTCAGCCAGGCGGCCCCGTCGCTGACGGAGTTACCCGGTCCGGTTGGCGCTCCGAGGCCGAAGCAACACCGATAGCCGGCGTTATCCAGCGAGAGATATTGCACGCCGAGGTCATTGTTGGCGGTGGCGGTTCCGATGAAGATCATCTCCACCCCGGAGTTGATGAAACTCAAACCCTTGGGTGCGCCGTGGCGCATGATCCCTCCCCCGGCACCCGGAGTTCCTATTTGAATTCCCGCGGGGGTAAGGGTGGTGGTTCGCTCCAATGACCAGCCCGGATTGACTGAGTTGGCAAAGGACCAATCGCCGACAATGGTATTCTGCGCGCGGGCGGAAACTGCGGCTAACACCGCGATGAGGACACCGGGGAGGCGAGAGGCCAATCGTGTCCGATTAACAATTTTGCGTGTTGGATTCATGGATATGTTTCAATTGTGTGTCTGGTCGCCGCTGAGACGGATCGCAGTCCCCGGTAAAATCATGGAAAGATTGGAACAGGAGGAAACAGAGAAAGCAGAGGATTGAGAGAAGGCGCCCTCCGTGTTTTCTGTGTGCTCCTGTTCGAAATCCTTCAGCAATGATATCGAAGTGTTTGGTAAAATGATGACGAGGTGAAATCCGGTCGCCTTTCAACGTGTCGGGAGGTGTCGTTTCTTTCAGATATTGCGGTGTAATCATGGGAAAAGAAGTTGGCGAAATGATGAAGAGGCAAAATGCTCGTGGATCGCGGATTGTGGACCGTGGATTGTGGATGATTGATCATTTCTTTGAAGGGCGGCCCGCCGTCGGTGTAGTAGAGATCAGGATGATACCTGTCGATCAGGCCCTTCATCCGGTCCTCGAAGTTCTGCTCAAAGGCCGGCGGCCCGACATCCCCAGGCCCTTCATAGCCATAACCGGTATCGTTCCACGGCACACCATAGAGATCTGCGAATTTCGGGTCCTGTCCATCGTAGGGGACCCCTGCCAGCGGCCCGGTCTTGTCGGCTCCGTGTGAGGTCTGCAGCCAACGGTAGGTTCTGGCGACATGTGAAGCCACGCCGAAATGCAAGCCGTTCGCCACTGTCGCCTTCTGCCACATCCCGCACCCGTCCTTGCCGGCGGTGGCCATGGAATTCCAGCGCGGTTGGAATTTCGAATCCCACATATCGAAATTGTCATGGTGGGAGGCGACCGGCACCACGTAACGCGCGCCGGCCGCCTTGTAGAGCTTGACCAAGCGGTCGGCCTGGGCCTGATCAAACTTTGGCGCCTTGAAAAGTTTGCAGATGTCCTTGTATCCAAACTTCGAGGGATGGCCGTACGTGGCGCAGTGATATTTATAGCCCTCGCTGCCCTGTTCATACATCCACCACGCATACCAGGTGGACGCCACGCCGGGGATGCTTTCCGGCCCCCAGTGCATGAAGATGCCCAGCTTGCCGTCGATGAACCACTCGGGAATTTTGGCCTGCCTGAGTGACTCAACCGTCGCCTCGTACTTGCTCGGCCCCGCCTTATCCGCCGCCCGTACAATCACCGGTGGCATCACCAATATCACAATTATCCAACTCAATATAACTAATCGGCCCTTCATTTATTCTATTCCATTCAAAGCATTGTTTTTCGTTTCATCGCCGGCTTCATTTCGCCTGGGTTGTCACCGGATTGGTGAACTGGTAATGGGCGCTTAATGCCGCATACCACCGCTCGGCATGCACCAGCAGCCCTCGTGGCCCGAAATGAATGCTGTCATGCCGATAGTCGGCACTGCCGACGAGATCGGTTGTGTCCGGTCCGCGGAAAGCGACACCTTGGTCCCACAACGCTTTTTGCGCACCGAGAATGCTCACGATGGCGGTCTGTCTTTCCGTTTCCTTTCTGTCTTTGGGTGGGCAGTAGCAATTGCCGGCGACAAACCAATCCACGGGCCAGCCGAGTTGCGCGCGACTGAATTCAATCATGGCTTTCGCATCGCGCTCGTAGTTGGCGGCGGGCGTGGCGCCGTGATCGTTATCCGTGTCGGCATCGGCCTCGCCCTGCACCCAGAGCACGGCGCGAATCCCGGCGGGGCCAAACCATTTCGCACGTTCCACCAGCCGCTCGATATTGCCCGAACCGGCACCCGGCAACCAGTCACGCACCCGCATCCAGTTGATGGTTGCCGAGCGGAAGCAAACCGGTGCCCGTATTGTACGCGACAACATATCGCCGAGAATGGGCCATGGGGTACCACCCTCACCAACTGCGTCGGGGATCGGATCGGCTGCGGGCGTGAACTGTTTGCCGTCAAAATACACGGAAAGGCATTCCACCGATTTCTGTTTCGGACGGCCGAAGTTCACGGAATTGGATTGCCCGGCCGTGATATAAACATCACCCACTCCAACCTGTCCCACCGAAGCCTCGCCCAGAATCGTCTGATCTCTAGCTGATTTTCGGAACCGCACCTTGAGCGAGTACCATCCGCCTGTTGCCAGCTTCAGACTGCCAGTGAACTTGTCATCCTTGATCTGCGCGCTCTGGGCTACGACTGTCCACTCGGTCGCTGTCCCGCGCAATCCGGCACCCAGCTCGGCTTTCGCTTCGACCAGGGCCGTATTGGCAGGGACGGGACCCGCCACCTTGACCTCCGCCCATTCCTGCGCATTCCGCTGGATCACCTGCCGCTCAAGCGGCAAATCCAGCGAGGCTGGGTTTGCTGCTAACGCTGACTGCAGCGACAGTTGCATCGCTAACATTCCGCACAACGTCATCAACAACATGTCAGTACAAACAAGATTCTTTGCAATTTGATTCATTTCTATGATCTCTCCATTCTGATTTCCATCTTCCGCCTACTTCCCGCTCCCTGCCATCGTTAGCAAATTACTGATCGCGACTGTAAATGTCTCGGAAATCAAAACATCCAGCCGTGTCTTCCTCTGATCCGCCAGCTTCTGTAATTGTTCCAGTTGCCGCAGACTGACGCTCTGGAGTTGCCCGGGAAGCTTGACCGCGTTGGGGATATCCAGCCACGCCTCCTGGGCGTTAAGGATCTGGTCTTTCTTGAAACCAAAGGTCCGGAGAATGCCGGTTGCCCAGACGAAGCTTCCCTCAGTATTCAAATGGACGCCATCACTGGTCACGGTGTTCCCTCTATTTCCCAGTTCAGCCCGGCGTGCCAGCATGTCGGCACTCAGGTCGACCAGCAGACACTTCTTCTCCTTGGCCAGCGCGCGCAGGAAGTTATTGTAATCCACACACAGCCGATTTGCATCATTTGTCGGTTGGGCCTCATAGATCGGCGTTATGGTCGAAACCATGACATTGACTCCTGCAGCCTGACTCCGCTCGACAATCGCCGTGATGTTGCTCTTGTACTCGGACAACAAGACTCCATCCTTGCCGCCGGCATTCCAGGGACCAACGTCATTGACACCGCAATTCAAGATCAACCATGTCGGCTTCTTGTCCAGAACGTCTTGTTGCAAACGTTTCAACATGTCCCTTGACGTGTGACCGCTCCGCCCGGCTGGAATTGCCGTCGCCTTGATGCCATTGGCCTCCAGCGCGTCCATGATCAGGTGGATATGGCCGAGCGGACTGTTCCAGCCCCAATGCCCATTGGCGCTGTCCCAGGCCTGCTCGGTGATCGAGTCTCCCATGAAGGCGATTGAGTCGCCGCTCTTCACTGCGATTTCCTGCGCCAGGCTCCTTGTGCTCAGTGGGGTCAGCATCAGTGCCGTTATCCCGCATAACATGACTATTCGTTCTTTCATTGGTCTATTCTCTCCTCAATTTCCCATACTTTCAGAGTCTGTTTCCCGCCCTGGGGGATTTCAAACGGCCCCGGGAACGGGTTCTTTTCATTTTGAAACTCACTTCTCAATCTCCACCTCGCAGAACGTCAGCGCGGCGATGCCGTTCTTCCCGTAAAGCAGGTTTTCGGAACTCCACTTCTTGTCTACCAGATACCCAATGGTTCCAACGGCCGGGGAATTGATACACGTCGGCGGCTTTGTTTATCCGGTCATAGCCGTGGATCCCGTTGCCAAAGTCCCAATAGACGTCCTCGCCATAAGGAAGGTGTGCATTGAGCAGGCGGGCGCCCGCCTTATCGGTGCAGGAAAAAATACTGTTGGTCTCCGGCAGCCTGCGCTTGGTCGACACATTTGCCCAGAGCGAGACTGATATTTCGCCACCGATGCCGTTGAGTGATGCCGCCGGCAAATTGATCTGTGATTTGGGGGCACTAAACTCCACACACTGGCCGATGTTTCCCTGCGTGCGGATCGCATTGCTGTTGCTGGCGACGTTGCGCCTGACCGTGGAGTCGGCAAGCGCGGCGCTGTCATTCAAATGCCACACCCCGGCAAACTTCGCGGCCTCGGTAAACACTCCGGGCCCGCTCGATTCGCCCGCCACATCCGCCTTGCCCCAATGCATCTCTATTTCCTGACGCGCGTTGCCCTTGATGACCGGGATGCGCACCCACATGCTGGCGTTCCCTTTGGCCGCGTCCCATTCCTCAATCTGGTAGCCCAGCGGCGTGCCGGAGGCACTGGCGAACCGGAGGTCGTCCCCATTGGCTTTCGCCTGGCTGAAATCGAACCAGTCCTTGTTCAAGCGCACCAGCAGAGGGAAGTTCTCTTCCGATGCCGTGGCTGGCAGGTTCGCGCCCTCCGGCGTGGTGAGGATATAGAGCGAGCCCGAGTTCCTCCAGCCCTGATACTGGGCCGAAACCGGCGCCAACATGGCGAAATAGACGATTGCACGGATTGCCAGGTTCTTGGTCATGGTGTTATTAGTTTGAAAAATTGATGACGAGGTGAAATCCGGCCGCCATTCAACGTGCCAGGAGGTGTCGTTTCTTTCAGATATTGCGGTGATATCAGGGGAAGAAATTGGTCGGGAACGAATTCATGGTCCCGTGTATGGCTCCTGAGTGACCACCAAGCGGGCGAAGATCATGGTTTTGTCATCCGGCAGCAGGTGGGTAATCTCGGTGGCAGCGACCTTGTGCCACGGAATCGCCACGCCGGGATCGTCGGATACCTGGATGGTAGCACAGTGATACTTGCCTGGATTCGTATCGTTCCGGGCGGGTGCCACAAAAAGCTGCGCGGCCCGCGCCTCGGTCGTCGCAAGTGTTGACAGCAGCATTAATGAACTGATCATCTGCGGTTTGGTCATATTGAACTTCCTTTGTTTGCCGATGGGAGTGATCGCCCCCGGAGCGCAACTTTCATCATGGTTTTGCCGTCAAACAGCACAATGGCATCCGAAGGCGCGGCACCCGGCGTACCTGGATCAACCACCGGCGGCTGCGCCTCATCAGCGGCGTAGAGTGAAATCACAGCAAGCGACAGCAGCGCAACCGTTCCACACAACATAACTGATCGCTTTTTGTTACTACTCACCACCCGTTTCACAAGGGTTGAAGCCAGACGCGGGCCGAATGAGATGATTTTGACCACGGATGACACGAATTTTCACGGATGAAGAAAATGGGAAGAGTGGAGGTGTTTGCTCTATATCCGTGCCATCCGTGCCATCCGTGGTTAAAATTCACATTATCTTCACAGGACTGGACCTGAGTAGTAACCTGCCATCAATGATTCTGTCTCATCCGTTCAAGCATGGCAGAATCATTTGCGGCAGAATCATTAGGAAACAGCATATCATTGAAATCCTCTTCTCTCATTTTCCTGCCCTCATCTTCCTGCCTTCCCCTCTTCCACAGTCTCGAAAGCACCTCTGAAATGATTCTGCCATCAATGATTCTGCCATGAATTCCTTGGAACCTGAGTAGTATCGTTCAGCGTTCGATGTTGCTCGATGTTCGACATTCAAGGTGAAGGTGGCAGCGGAAGCGCCAGCCGCAGATTGATTGGGATTTCCGGCATTGCAGGACTGGCCAAACCGGCCGGGCCGCGTCCCGCAACGAAGGCCTGCCATTATACCAAGGTATAACTTACGGAACCGCAGCAACCTGCCTAGCATTGCGGCAGGTTGGTGGATAGCGGCCAGCAAGGGCAATCGTGTCATGAGGAATGTCCCGCCGACGTGCGGCGGATCCCCACGCGCTGGTGCCCCCCCACGCGCTTTCCCGGCAACCCCCAATTCAACCCCAATCCTTGCAGCCATGACCACCACCGTCCCCCGTCAACGCGCCGTTTGCCCGCGCCCCGCCGTGATTCCACCCACCGCCTGCACCGGAAGGAAAAGGCACCTCTCTGGCAAATCCCACTGGCTGAAGCTGCTGGCAATCCTTTGCTGCATGGTGAATGCGGTAGCGGCGGACACGTTCGGGTTTTTCACCTACACCGACGACGGGGAGTCGATCACGATCACCGACTACCCGACCACCGCGGTTGGCCCGGTTGACATCCCGGCAAGCATCATCGGCAAACCAGTCACCAACATTGGAGGCTGGGCGTTCTATTCCTGTCGCCTGACGAGCGTGGCGATCCCCGCAGGCCTCACCAGCATTGGGAAATGTGCGTTTTCGAATTGCACCAGTCTGACCTCCATTACGGTAGCTGGCGACAACCCCGCATATAGTGGCGGCCTGGACGGAGCGCTTTTCGACAAACTGAAAACCACGCTCATTCAGTATCCGGGAGGCAAGAGTGGGGCCTACACGATTCCCCCCAGCGTCACCAGCATCGGGGAATATGCATTCTGGCAGTGTATGTTGACGAGCGTGACGATTCCCTCCAGCGTCACCAGCATCGGAACAGAGGCCTTCTCTTCATGCATGTTGACGAGCGTGACGATCCCCGCCAGCGTCACCATCACCGGTGACTACGCGTTCTCCGGTTGCACCGGGCTGACCAGCGCTACGATCGTTTCTGGCATCACCAGTATCGGCAATTTTGCGTTCGATGGCTGCACCGGCCTGACCAGCGTGACGATTCCCAGCAGCGTCACCCGCATCGGGAACGGCGCGTTCAATTGGTGCATCAGGCTGGCCACTGTCACGATTCCCAGCAGCGTCACCAGCATTGGATACGTGGCGTTCGGTGGCAACGCGCTGACGAGCGTGGCGATCCCCGCAAGCGTCACCAGCATTGGAGACGCTCCGTTCTTTGACTGTATCAGCCTGACCTCCATTACGGTAGCTGGTGACAACCCCGCATACAGTGCCGGCCTGGACGGAGCGCTTTTCGACAAACTGAAAACCACGCTCATTCAGTATCCGGGTGGCAAGAGTGGGGCCTACACGATTCCCCCCAGCGTCACCAGCATCAGAGATTCTGCGTTTGCATCTTGCTATGCCCTGACCAGCGTGACGATTCCCTCCAGCGTCACCAGTATTGGGAACAGTGCGTTCTGGAGATGCACCGGCCTGACCAGCGCCACGATCCCCAACAGCGTCACCAGCATCGGCGACCATGTGTTCGACATCTGCACCGGCCTGACCAGCGTGACGATTCCCAACAGCGTCACCAACATCGGGAACTATGCGTTCTACGATTGCACCAGCCTGGCGAGCGTGACGATCCCCGCGAGCGTCACCACTATCGGGGAAGGGGCATTCGCTAACTGCTTCGACCTGACCAGCGTGACGATCCCCGCCGGCGTGACCAGCATCGGAACCTATGCGTTCTACGGTTGCACCAGCCTGACTAGCGCAAACTTTGCGGGAAATGCGCCGGTGATGGGATCGGAGGTATTTGACTCCGCCGCCAGTGTTTTCACAGTGCATTACTTCGCAGGCAGAACGGGGTTCACTGCTCCGACTTGGAAGGGCTATCCGGCCGTCATGGATCCCGCGCCGGCACTGTCAGTCGCCACTGGTGGGGCCAGCGGAATTACAGCGGTGTCAGCGATCCTACAGGGCACGGTGAATCCGCACGGAGTTACGACGAGCGCCTGGTTTGAATACGGACTGACCAGCACCTACGGCAGCACGGCGAGCGTGACGCTGGCTCCGGACAATGGATCGGACGAGCAGACTGTCAGCGCGGGCATCGGCGCTTTGCAGACCGGGCAGACCTATCATTACCGCCTTGTCGCTACGAATTTCGGCGGCACGCGTGCGGGAGCGGACGCGACGTTTGCGACAGAACGGGTGCTCACCATCATCGCCCAACACGGCACGGTGCCCGGCGCGGGGCAGTATGCTCCTGACACCACGGTCCAACTCTGCGCCACACCCGACCCCGGCTACGTTTTCACCGGATGGACCGGCGACGCCACCGGCACCGCCAACCCGCTCAGCGTGCTGATGGATGCCGACAAGACCATTACCGCGGACTTTGCGCCCGATACAGCAGACAGCGACGGCGACGGCTTGCACAACTATGACGAAGCTGTCATCTACGGTACAAACTCGACGTTGTCAGACACGGATGGCGACGGTCTAATCGACGGCTGGGAGGTGGGGCTTGGCCGTTTCTCGATCATCGCCGGTTCCTTCACCTGGGCGCAAGCCCGCGCCGATGCCCAGACGCGCGACGGCGAACTGGCGTGCTTCCCCACCGCAGACCGCTGGAGCCGTGCCATGGAAACCCTGGGAGCCAACGCGCTCGACAGTTACACCGGGCTCTGGATCGGCGCGAGCGATGCGGCTACGGAAGGCACTTGGACCTGGGTGAACGGCGAAACTTTCACGTTCCAACAATGGGCCACCAGCAGGCCGAGCACCACGCCCGGCAACACCCTGGACCATGTCGAGGTGAGTGGCGGCGGTGGTGCGGAGATCGGCAAGTGGTATGACCGCAGCCCCACCACCATCCGCGACGGCTATATCATGGAAACCGGCTATGCCACCGATCCGCTCGTCGCGGACGCGGACGGCGACGGTCTCAACGACGGCGCGGAACAAGCCGCTGGCTCGAATCCGTTCCTGGCCGACACCGATGGCGACGGTCTAACCGACTCCCAGGAAGTCAACCTCACCCACACCAATCCGAACCTGGCGGACAGCAACGGCAACGGCACCAACGACGCCCAGGAGGACCCCGATGGCGACGGCTTGACCAACCTAGCCGAGGTCACCCAGTACGGCACCAACCCCCTGCTGGCCGATAGTGACACCGACGGCCTCAATGACGGCGCGGAGATCAACCATGCGGGCAGTTTCTACCAACTCGTGCCAGGTTCGTTCACCTATCCGCAAGCCCTGGCCGATGCCGCAGCCAAACACGGCCGGGTCGCCGGTTTCCCGAATGCCGCCGATTACTCGCGTCTGGCCGCCAAGGCCCGCCAGACGACCCAGGGCTACCTGTGGATCGGTTTGTCCGATGCGGCCACCGAGGGCACCTGGCTGTGGAGCAACGGCAGCGCCGCAACCTACTCCCGTTGGCTGGCAGGAGAACCCAGCGGCGGAACTTCCGAGAATCACGTTGTCATCATGGAAAACTCCACCCAGTGGGCGGACACCACTGAAAACTTCCTTGCCGCCGGATACCTCTTCGAGCGCGTCGGCCTCGATCCGCTGGACCCGGACACCGATGCCGATGGCCTCACCGACGGCCAGGAAGTTAGCGCCACCCATACCAACCCGGTGCTGGACGACACCGATGGCGACGGCCTGTTGGATGGTGCGGAAGTCAACACCCACCACTCCGACCCGCTCCTGGTGGACACCGACGCCGACGGCCTCAACGACCGGGAGGAGGTCGAGGTCTATCACAGCAATCCTTCCCTCAAGGACAGCGACGGCGACGGCTTTGATGATTTGTTCGAGGTCAACACCGGCTTCGATCCCGCCCTGGCCAGCAGCACGCCCGACGCGCTCTCCACCATCCGCACCGCCGTCGAGTTCCGCTTCAACGCCGCCAGCGGCGTGAGCTACCGGATCGAGGCCTCCACCGACCTAACGGCCTGGACCACCATCGAACCGGTCATCATCGGCGAAAGTGCGGTCGTCACCCGCTTCTACTCCACCGAGAACCAGCCGCAGCGGTATTTCCGGGTGCGGCGGAATTGATTCGTAACGCGTCCACCCCAAGAGAAAACTCAATCCTAAAGCCATGACAACGACACCCCGCCGCAGGGGGGCCATCCGCCTGCCTCACGCCATTCCACCTTCTGCCACTCTGCGAGCCCCGCTTTGGCTTGCTCATGCGTGCCAACCACCAAAGCAATTCCCTAGCAAAGCGTGAACAAATAGAAGCAATCACGATGAACACAGCAAAGTTAGCAATTCTTTCACTTATTGCGATGTCGGTGCCGGCTTTCGGGGCATTGTACACGATCAATAATGGGACATCTACAACGGCCTCCGGCATCGAAACCATGTCGGGGGCTACTTTCAGGGCAGCAACGACCGCCGGGACTGCATTTGCAACTGGTGGCGGTATCTCGGCCGGACCGGGCGTTATAGCGATTGGTGTTTTCAGCACCGATAACCTTTGGGGCATGGCAGATCTCGTGGCAAGTTTCACCCAGTACGGGAACTCCACAGCATTCTCCGCTGGCGGGACTAGCGGCCTTCGGAGCATCTTTCAGGTCTCCACCTCGGGCATTGTGACCGGTTCCGTCTTCAGTGGCAGGAATATCTACCTGTTCGTCGGCAACGGGACTTCCTTTGCGAATTCCACTGAGTTCCTGGTGGTTAAAACGGCCCAGTTGTTTGATCCAGCCCAAGATTCGCAGCCGACTGCTCTCACGTTTACAACCCGTCCAGCAACTAGCACGCTGCTGTGTGGCACGTTCGTCCCCAATGTCAAGACTACCAACAATGACACTTCCATCACACCGGGTTGGGGTATGGGTCCCTCGCTGCTGCCTTCCTTTGCCGTCACCGGTGTCGCAAGCGATATCACAGCGACATCCGCGAGTCTGAATGGCATGGTAACCACATACGGCGTGCCAACGACCGCGCAGTTTGAATACGGACTGACCACCTCATACGGTAGCACCGCGGCGGGCGTGATACTTGCCCCGGACAATGGATGGAGCGAGCAGGCGGTCAGCGCGAGCATCAACGGACTTCAGTCGGGGCAGATCTATCATTTCCGCCTCACCGCCACCAATAACGTGCGCACGGACGTGGGCGCGGACATGATGTTTGTGACCGGTAATGTTCTGACTACCACCGCTCAACATGGAATGGTGGCCGGCGCGGGTGACTACCCACACGGTAGCACCGCCACGCTCACCGCCACCCCGGACCCCGGCTACCTCTTCACAGGTTGGTCCGGGGACGCCACCGGCACCGCCAACCCGCTGTCCGTGCTGATGGATGCGGACAAGACCATCGGTGCGACTTTCACCCGGCAATACACCCTCACTACCAGCACGCTGAGCAATGGTTCGATCACCGGCATCGCTGCGGACGGCAAGTATCTGACAGACACCACCGCCACGCTGACGGCGGTTCCGGCCGCGGACTATGCGTTCACCGGTTGGACGGGAGCGGCCTCGGGCACGACCAACCCGCTCTCGCTGCTGATGGATGCGGACAAGACGATTGGAGCCACGTTTACGCGACAATATACCCTCAGCGCCAGCGCGGTGAGCAATGGGACGATCAGCGGCATTGCGGCGGGTGGCAAGTATCTGACAGGCACCACGGCCACGCTGACGGCGGTTCCGGCGGCGGGCTATGCGTTCACCGGTTGGACCGGGGACGCCACTGGCACGACCAATCCGCTGTCCCTGGTGATGGATGCGGACAAGACCATCGGGGCGACTTTCACCTGGCAATACACGCTCACCACCAGCACGTTGAGCCATGGTTCGATCACCGGCATCGCTGCGGGCGGCAAGTATCTGACAGGCACCACGGCCACGCTGACGGCGGTTCCGGCGGCGGGCTACATGTTCACCGGGTGGACGGGGGCGGCCTCGGGCACGACCAATCCTTTCTCGCTCCTGATGGATGGGGACAAGACCATCGGTGCGAATTTCACCCGGCAATACACCCTCACCTCCAGCGCGGTGAGCAACGGCACCATCAGCGGCATCGCCGTGGACGGCAAGTATCTGACGGGCAGCACGGCCACGCTGACGGCGGTTCCGGCGGCGGGCTATGCGTTCACCGGTTGGACCGGCGCGGCCAATGGCACGGTCAATCCGCTCTCGCTGCTGATGGATGCGGACAAGACCATCGGGGCGAATTTCACCCGACAATACACACTGACCAGCGGCACGACGACCAACGGCACCATCAATGGAATCATTGCGGGTGGCAAGTACCTGACTGGAACGACGGCTGAACTCACCGCTGTCCCGAGCCCCGGTTACGCCTTCACCGGTTGGACCGGCGCGGCCAATGGCACGG